>SFGF01000018.1 GCA_004556655.1 Lachnospiraceae bacterium
GAACAGGATTCCTTATATTTTGGGTGTTTTTTGAAAGTTGTGTATATTCAATACAACAGATTTAGCGTTTTGTGGATAAGACTGCGGAAACTCAAGACAATAGAGTATTGACATTTGCTGAAAAAAAGGGTAGACTGTAGAAAATAGAGAATTTGTGCAGTATGTTTTATATTAATTATAAACAGTAATGGGAAATCCGGTGTAAATCCGGAACAGGTGAAAGACCCTGCTGTATATGAGTCAGCTCCCGCTGCCTGCTGGTGAAAAGGCATGTAGGGGAGAAGTGTATCATTTTATATTGAAATATCAACCTTCCTGTATATGCAGGGAGGTTTTTTGCATTAAAAGAAAGTTCTTTGATACAAAAACCTCTGGGGGATGTACACTTTGTTCTTCTAGAGATGTAAAAAGACTATAATGATATATTTGAAAAAATTTAATAATTGTTTGTCATGGTTGAGAGAAATCTCATTTAAAGGAATCGGGTAAAAGCCCGACAGATTAATCCCTGCTGTGAGAGCAACGAAAAGAATCAATCCACTGGAGAATTATCTGGGAAGGGATTCTTAGTAGGAAAAAGAGTGGCTCAAGTCAGAACACAAACATGGCGAAAAACATAGATAAAATTATTTCTGGTGGAATTAAGCAGAGATTTATTTTTTATACCCTTTTTTGGAAAAAAGTTAACATAATGTGAGAAACCGAGAGGTTATAACGGTGGGGAAACACCGATATAATAGAAAATTTCTAAACTATGTGAAGAGGGAGGACAAAGATGTATTGAAAAGAGAATATGCTGCAGAAAAAATGAAGAGGAGGAAAACAAATTGAGAACAAAGAAAAGCAAATTATTAAGTCTGTTTCTCGTACTGTGTATGCTGTTTACGCTGATTCCTGTGACGGATGTACAGGCAGCGTCACCAAAATATTACACGGTCGAAAAGTATGATGCAGATGGAAACGGAACAATGCTGGTTCCGCCCACAGAGACAACAAATTGGAGTGGTAGGTATGGTACTACATTTATCACTTCTCTTTTGGGTGGAAGCGGTAATGTAACGATGAGCAATGACGCAGTCACCGGTATTAGGATCGCCGAGGGCGAGTGGTTGAATAACGACGGAAACTCCAAGTGGTATATTGCCACAAACTATAACAAAGAGGTATATCTGGATTCCAGCTACTTCTATGCCAGCGATGCAGATGTGCTTCGATTCATTTATGTGCCAAACGGCGATTTCGGCAAAGTCGGTATGACCACAGAAGGCGCAGACTGGGCTGATGCGCTTATGAAGGTGGAAAAAGGAGATTTGATTAAGATCCTTTCTGCCTATGATGGTTCCACACTTGGCGGTAACCGGAAAGCAGCGTATGATGCAGGAATTCATGTGATACTGGATCCGAATGCTACCGAAGAACAGGTGGAGAATGCAAAATCAAACATGGAAAATGCTTCCGATTCTGCAACAAGCGTAACACTTTCACCGGAAGGTCCCATGGAAATCTATGAAGGTCAGAAAGCAACGCTGACAGCTACCCTGGATCCGGGTGGAAGTACTGATAAGCTTACATGGGAATCTTCCGATGATACTGTTGTTGCGGTAGAGGAGGGTGTAATCAAAGGTATGAAACCCGGTACAGCTACTGTAACAGTAACAGCCGAAAATCCGGAAGTTAATGATAGTATTGAAATTACGGTTAAAGATATTGGAATTGGTCAGCTTTATATCTCCAATATGGGAACATCAAATACAATTGTAGCACTTACTCAGGAACTGACACTGATGGCAGATATCGGAAGTGGGATTCCGGATAATACTGACTGGGTATGGAGTGTAGAGGATGATGCCATTGCTGAAGTTACACCGATGGAAGGCAATGAATTCATGGCATCTGTAAAAGGTAAAAAAGAAGGAAGAACGAATGTAATTGTTACGGTAGGTTCCAAGAGTGCCAGTTTTGAGGTAAAAGTTACACCTTATGACGGTCCATATGTATATTTCGAATATGCTGATGGAAGAGAACCACAATTACTGGATGAGAACAACACTATTACTCTGACCTGTCTGGATGAAGGTAAATTCGTTGTCGGAAGACCACAAGGAGCGACCACCTGGAGCGGCGGCAATGCTAATGTGCCCTCTCTTGCAGGCGGTGATGACCTGCAATACTGGGTTTTCATCAATAGTGAAACCGGTAAGTGGAGTCCATGGGATGTGCGGACATTGAATATGACAGTAGATTCCGGTGGATGGAGTAAGTCTTTTAAAGTGAATTGTGTTGCCAGTGGTATCACCGAACTGAAAACTTATGTAGGGGAACAGGAAGTGACACTGGATGCTCCTTATGTAACAGAAGGAACTGTCAGCGGTGTTGGTGTCACTGCTAAGGGTAAAAATACAGATGGCGAGTGGGTTTCTATTCCTACACAGGCACTGCATTATGCAACCAGTGATACAACCTATAATTTCCGCTGGGTAGGTAATCAAATGTCAATTGCCAGAGGCGGACAGGCTACCATGTCCGTTTTCATGAAAGATAACCGGAATGTGAAAGCTCAGTTCATTGCAAAATGTAATAATATTCCGGTGACCGGTTTTACAGTTACAACGCCGGAAACATTTACCATTACCGGTGAAAAAGATTTTATGACTGGCTACTATTATGGTTTACAGTTATACTCAGATAACTTAAAAATTGAGTTTACTCCGAGCAATGCTACCAATAAAGAATTGCAGTGGGAATCATTGACCCCGGATATCGCTTTTTATACTGCACAGCATAATTCCGGCATTGTTCCCAAAAAAGCAGGAACGGCAAAATTCAAAGTTACAAGTGCAGATAACTCTTCGTTGACACAGGAAGTAACAGTTACATTCCTGTACAAAAATCCATTGAAATCAGCAGTACTTGATAAGAACGAGTATGAGATGAAAGTGGGAGATACTGCTGATCTGAATATTACCACAACACCCGAAGATGCTACAGATCAAAGCTTTACCTGGAGCTATGATAAGGAAGGTATTGTGGAAGTAAAAAATAACAAGATTGTTGCTAAAGCAGCAGGAGAGGTTACAGTTACCGGAAAAGCCAACGATGCCACAATGGGATGTGATGATCTTATTTTTACAGTTAAAGTAACAGGTGATGCTGTGGAACAGGATGATCCTATGCCAACAGTAAAGGCAGGTATTGCGCACGGACTGGATTATCTGGAAAATCAGAGTGTAAACAAATATGGTGATGAGTGGAATATTTTTACAATCCTTCGGGCTGGAGGAACGATTTCTGATGAAAATAAGGCAGCTTATATTGTAAGCACAGAAGAAGCAGTAAAGAATGGACTGTCCCAGCCGACAGATTATGCCCGTGTAATTCTGACATTGGGTGTGATGGGAGAAGACGTCACAAACTTTGGCGGCGTGGATCTTACGGAAAAATTGTACAATTGGAAAGATCTGGATTACCAGACTTCCAACCAGATCAGTTGGACACTGCTGGCACTGGACAGCAAGAAATATGAAATTCCTGCAGATGCAAAATGGAGCAGGGAGAAATTGATTGAGATGTGTCTGGCTTTCCAGGATGAGAGCGGTGGATTTTGTCTGACAGATGCTACAGATGTGGATATGACAGGTATGATTCTGCAGGCACTGGCTCCTTATAATAATGCGGAGCATACTGACGTTCAGGCTGCATTCACAAAAGCACTGACCTGGCTGAAAGCTCAGATGGGTACCACCGCAGGTTTTGCTGCAAACAAATCTTACAATGAGAACAGTTGTACTACCGCACAGGTACTGACCGCACTGTCAGCAGCCGGTATGGATGCTGTGGATACTGCGAATGGATTTACCATTGGTAAAAACAATATGATTACAAACCTGTGGAGTTACAAGTATGATGCAGGTGGTTTTTACTGGGATCCGACAGTGGATACGAAAGCTAATGCTATGGGAACCCAGCAGGTAACCTATGCGCTGGAAGCTTACAGACGTTTAGCGGAAAAAAATAATTCACTATATGATCTGACTGATGTTCAGACAAAGGTTAATTATCAGGAAGAACTGGCAAATCTGGTTACTCAGATTGATAAACAGTTAGAAGAAGGCGAACTCACAGAAAGTGACTATACAGATAAGACGTGGGAAGTCTTTGCACAGAAGCTTCAGATTGCACGCACACTGTTGCAGTCCGGTTCTACGGATGAAGCACAGTTGAAAGAAGCAGCAGAGAATCTGCAGGCAGCAATCGATAATCTTGAAAAGAAACCGGAAAGTAATCCAGATCTGGAGGCAGCAGAGGCTTTTGAAGCAAAAGTGAACGCTCTTCCAGCAGCAGATGAAATTACTGTAGCACAGAAAGAAACTGTCAAGAGCCTTATAGATGAATACAATGGACAGACAGATGCAGTAAAAGGATATATTTCCGTAGAATGTGTGAATAAACTGAACGCATGCGCAGACAGAATCGCTGATCTGGAGGCAGCCAATGCAGTTATCGAGAAGATAAATACTATTGGTGATGAGATTACGCTGGATTCGGAACAGGCTATTCTGGCAGCAAGACAGGCATTTGATGCTCTGACAGACACACAAAAGCAGATTGTCCAAGAAGCAGGTGCGAAAGCAATTCTGGAAGAAGCGGAGGAAGCACTATTATCAATACAGAATACAGCGGTTCAAAATGTAATGAATAATATTGCACAGTTTGCTGATTTAGAAGGAATTGTTATAGCAGATAAAGAAGTCCTTCAGGATGTAAGAAATCTTTATGAACAGCTTCCTGAATCACTGCAAGCTCAGGTGACAAATCTTAATGTACTCGTAGCAGCAGAAGCACGTATGAAGGAGTTGGAAACAGCAAATGTGCTCAGTATGATTGAAAATCTGAAAGCACCGGAAGAACTGATGCTTACAGACGAGGAAGGAAATGTTACAGAAAATGTAACAGCAGATGATATCACTGCTATTGCACAGACTAAAGCAGCTTATGATGTCCTTTGTACAGATTATCCGGGTGTTGCAGATGAGATCAAGACACTTGAAGGCGGAGAAGCACTTTTAGATAAACTGGCAAAGGATGTGAATATCGCATCTCAGTATGAAAGCTATATTGAAGCTTATCTTGCAGACATGATTTCAGAGATTCAGAACTTCCCGGATGTGGACGATACCAATATAACCCGCGCGGAAGAACTGATTGGAAAATACGATAATGCATACGCACAGAGTGGTGCATATCTGGACAGTATAGAAGGACTTGCATTAAAAGTGGAAGCAATCAGAAGTCAGGCACAGACGGTAAGAAGTGCACTGAACGAGGCTGCAGCATTTGATCAGTTGATTGAGGAACTTTCAAAAGAACCAATCACATCAGATGAAATGCTGACACAGGAAGAAGCAAAGCTTACGGATATTGACAGTGCATATGCAGCACTCAGTGACGGAGCAAAAGCTTATATGAAGAATGTGAGCGCATGGAATACTGCGAAAGCAAATGTCAATCTGTATAAGACAAACAAAGCAGCAGCTCAGGAAATCGGAACACTGATTCAGGAAGCACAGGAAGCCGGAGAAGAGAATCTTACGGATAACAGTACAGTAGCTGCAGTGAAGAAAGCAGAAGAGGCACTTAGTGCTGTTACAAAAGATGTACAGGCTATGGTTAAAAACAGTGCAGAACTTGAAGCACTGAAAGCATCCATTGCAGAAGCCAAGAATAGAGAATTGGCTGCAAATGGCATTGTGACAATCAAAGAAACCATACCATATGATGCAGTGGTTATTATAAAGGATGCGGACGAGAATGCTGCAAAAACAATGGAAGAAATTCTTTCTGCAGATAAGAAAGCAGAACTTAAAAATGCATTTACACTGGAGAAATATAAGATTGCAGCAGATGGCAGTCTGGAAAATTGGGATACAGAACTTACAGCTATTGTAAACTGTAAGGAAGACCTTACTGGAAAACAGGTGTATGTACTGCAGAAATCGAATGTAGTCAGCAGAACCAGAGCAGCAGTGTCAGCAACAAATTACCTGCAGGCAGTTGTCGACGGTCAGAAGGTTACTTTCAAAATGGATCAGGCTGGAGTATATGCGATTGCACTTGCGGAAGCTGCGTCAACAGATAACAACAATCAGAACAATAACAATCAGAATAACAGTGGTACAGGCGGAACAACGGGCGGAACAACATCTGGAGCAACAGGAGGAACCAGCACAACAGGTGGCAGCACAACAGGAACCAGTGCAACTGGTTCAACAAAGACACCTTCCGGAACCAGTGCATCAGGTTCAACTAAATCAGTTTCCGGCAGCGTTCCGAAAACAGGTGATACCATTCCAACAGAAATGGCAGCTACAGCATTGATGATTCTTGCGGCTCTTGCAGTTCTTGCAGCACTGAATAAGAAACGCATGACACTTTAAAAGAAAGAGTCTGATAGATTATGAAAAGCAGAAAAAGAATATTGAATTATGCGATGTCCCTGTTGCTGGCTGCGGTGTTTACACTTTCCGGAATTCTTGGATTTGCAGTTCCGGTGCAGGCGGCATCCAGCCTGGGAACCATTACCGTATGTGCAGAACGCTTTTCAATTGGTCAGGGATATCTTATAGAACCTTATACGTTAGATATTCAGCAGGGGGATACTTATGCGGATATTTGTAGGAGAGTTCTGGAACAAAAAGGATATAGTTATACGGCAAAAGAATCGCCTTTTTACCTGTCAGGTATCCATGGAGCAGAGGAGGGAATCATTTCGATTCCCTCCTGTATCCAGACAATCGGTCCTAAAAAAATAGGTATCAATACCTTAAATCCTCCGAATAACACGGCTGTAAATGAGTATGCTGGAAATACGGCATGGCTGGGTGAGTTTTCTTATTCCAGAATGTCAGGCTGGATGTATTCGGTGGGAAATGACAGTGGCTATCTATTCCCAGGTGTGGGAATGGATGGGTATGTCCCTAAGGATGGCGATGTATTCCGTCTGCAGTTTACAGTCTGGGGATATGGAGAAGATCTGACAGGATGTAATCAGGATGGATCAATAATATATTATGAAGTTGCTGACAAAACGGCACTTACCAGAAAGATTGCCCGCATCAATCAGAATAAAGAAAACTGGTTTGTCATTGAGGGCTGTGAAGCCGCATATAACAACGCCATAGCCAGCCTTCAGAAACTGGATGCCACACAGGCGGAAATTAATGCAGCATTGGCTGCATTGCCTGAGGAAGAACCGGTATTTCCGGATAACGTAATCCTGAATGAACAGAATGTCACGCTGGCCATCGGCGATACACTGCAGCTGACAGCAGAGATAACACCGGATACTGTTAACCAGAAGGGCTTGTCATGGATGAGCTCTGATCCGGGAATCGTGTCTGTAGATCAGAATGGTTTGCTTACGGCAAAGGGAAATGGCGAAGCTGATGTGACAGTGTCCACACAGAACGGGAAGACTGCAGTCTGCCATGTGACGGTAAAAGTAAGAGCAATTGAAAAAATTGAACTGAACATGTCCAACGCCTCTATGGAGGTACAGCAGAAGGTTCAGATTTACGTAAAAAGCTATCAGCCGGAGAATGCTACGGAAACATTGGCGATTACTTATGCCAGCAGTAATGAAACGGTTGCCATAGTTGACAACCAGGGAATTATAACAGCAGTGAAATCAGGAACTGCGGATATTACTGTAATGACAAAAGGCGGTGTATCGGCAGTCTGTAAAGTACTGGTTGGTGATACGGTAGAACTGGCATTAGCTATGGAAGATAAGATCGATAAACTTCCTGAAGCGGGAAAGATTGCAGAGGAAAATGCCCATGCAGTCATGGAAATCTGGGAAGAATATTCGAATCTTTCGGATGTGGTAAAAGATAAGATCAGCAAAGAAAAAGTGAATAAGCTGACTTTGCTGAAAAAAGAAGCAGATATCATTTTTGAAAAACAGAAAAATATTGCAGCTGCAAATCAATTGTTGAAAGAGCTTCCGGCCTTGTCTGTGGTGTCTTTGGAGCATACACAACAGATTCAGGAAGCAAGAGATGCCTATGATGCCCTTACAATAGATGAAAAGGGAAAGGTAGATGAAAATCTTTATGCAAGACTTCTGAATCTGGAACGTCAAATAGAAGAGCTTAAAAAAGAAATTATCAATGTACAGACTAAAATCCGAGAGTTTTCTTCTTCTGTGACGATAGAAAATGTGGAAGAAGCCGTTGCACTGTGGAATGATTATAGTGAACTTTCACAAGAGCAGAAGTCACAGCTGGGAGATAGTACTGTAACCCGAATGGAAGAGATTTCTGAAGATGCACTTGCATGTATTGAAAGTACAATCAATGATGTTCATAAGTCACAGAAATTTGATTTACATTCACAGATGCTGCAGGATTTTGTAACAGTTTCCAACGTCTGTGAAGAGATGAACAGTGATATCACAGATCAATTGCCACAGGAGACACAGGATTCTCTGGAAAATATCAGAGAGTGGATCCGGCAGAATATACAGACATCGGATAACATCAGTATTTCGGCCGGATGGTTTGTACGACTGGTGGTTAAAGATGCCGAAAGTGATGCGTTGATAGAGAATGCAGTGAAGGACAAATATTCTTCACTGGCAAAGATTATTTTGAATAAAGAAATCTCCTACGAAGATATTCGTACAGGGAAGACCTATAAACCTGAGAAAAGTCAGGAGTTTTCCGTGAATCTAAGAGATGTGGGAACCCTGGATAACCCCAAAGCAGATACAGTGGCTGTCAGTGGAAATGGAAATATAACATTAAAGGAACTGACAGGTAAATATGAGGAGAACATTCTTACTTTTAAGACAGCACATACAGGCAGAATGTTGATTGTGGATAATCCCATCAAAGTAACAGGGATTACAGTGCCAAAGACAGCATCTGTAGGAATCGGGAGCAGCATATCGCTTACAGTAGAATACAAACCTGTGAACGCTACGGTCAATAAAGAATTGAAGTTCAAGAGCTCGGATGCATCTGTTGTTCAGGTTGACGAAAATGGAAAGATAAAAGGGATGGCTCCCGGGACTGCAGATATTACAGTTTCACTGAAAGCCAATTCCTCCATAAATGCAGTATGTAGGATTACTGTTACAGATCAGGCAAATACTCTGACAAAATCAGTGGATCAGGTAATGCAAGAAACTTCTGCGTATATGCTTTCACTGGACACCAATCCGGCAAAAGGCAGTGAATGGTTTGTACTGGGGCTGGCAAGAAGTGGAAAAGACCTGAATGCTCCTTATTTTACGACATACTATAATCATATTGCCAACTACCTGAAAGAAAATAATGGAAAGCTGACGAATACAGCTCTGTACACGGAGTATTCCAAGATGATTCTGGTTATGACGGCAATTGGAAAAGATCCGAGAGATGTGGCAGGTTATAATCTGTTTTCTTATCTGTCAAATTTTGACAATGTGACAAAGCAGGGAATTAATGGTCCGATATGGGCGCTGATTGCTGTGAATGCAAAAGAAGAATATGATTTTCCGAAAGTTTCGGGGGTAGGTAACCTTACCACAAAACAAAAACTGTTAGATTGTATTTTGAATGCAGAGTGCAGCGATGGTGGCTGGACCATGCAGGGGGACAATGCGGATCCGGATATAACCGGAATGGCTTTGCAGGCTTTGGCTCCTTATTACAATAAGAACGGGTATCAAAATGTTACGGCAGCCATGGATCGTGCGATAAACCGGCTAAGTACAATTCAGAATGGAACCGGTGGATATTCCACGATGAATGCGGAGACATCAGAATCCTGTGCCCAGGTACTTACAGGCCTTTGTGCAGCGGGAATTGACCCTATGACAGATGCCAGATTTATCAAAGACGGTCATTGGCTGGTGGAAAATCTGATTTCCTATCATATTGGAAACAGTGGTTTTATGCATGTGAAGGCAGGTGCTGCCAACAATGGAGGGGCTGAAGCCGGTACAGTCAATGGTATGGCAACTGAACAGGCTTATTATGCGCTGACTGCATATAAACGTTTTACAGAAGGAAAGACCAGCCTCTATGATATGTCGGATATGACGGTGAAAGAAGGCGGTAATGGTGATAATAGCGGAACAGGTCTTGAAAACAGTTCATCATCCCAGGGAAATTCCCAGAGTGGAACAACAGACAAGAATACTGCATCAGACAAAACTGTGACGACAGGAAAGACAACTGCGGTAACGGCAGGCGGAATTTCCAAATCTGCATCTACAAAGTCGGTGACTTCATCCAAAGCTTCAGGAGATTCATCCGCTTCTGCTGCGAATGATGAGACCTTTGATGAACTAGAAGAAGAGAAAGAGGAAGGCAGCTGGAGTTTTGACGGTGAGGAATATCAGCCGGATACAGGCAGTACAGATGTGGATTTGGCAGAAAAGGAAGAAAATACAGACGAAGTGGAAACATCAGGACATAGGATTCTTTCACTGGAAAATGTGCCTTATGTTCTGTGTGTGGTTTCCGGAATTGTGCTATTGTTTTTCTGTATCTGGATGATAAGAAGAAAGAAATAACAGGTATAAGAGGGAGACCGGCAGTCTGACAGGAGATTGTCGGAACTCCCTTATCATGTTATCTGGAGGTAATTATATGAGATGGATAAAAAAAGTGGCAGGTTTTTTTCTGATTTTTTTGCTCTGTCTGGGTCTGACAGCGTGTTTTGATAAAAAAGAAGCGGAGCAGGCTGAAACAGAAGTACTGCAGGAAATAAATCAGATTCCTGAGGATGGAATCATCACGGAAGAAGAGATGAAGACCATTGCAGGAAAAGAGGGCGAGTTTAAGTTTTGCGGAGAAGGAGATGAATTCAGTTATGTATGGATTTATAATGGAAGAATGATCAAGAATCCGCAGGAACAGAATCTGAAAGTTACATTAGAGGATGAGAAGACAGAAACGGTAAAAAAAGCAGCAAATAATGCTTCTGTCGGAATGGGAATACATCTGGAGACCATGCATATGGCGGCACCGGCCACTCTGGAAATCACGTTGGAAGAAAAATGGGATGCAGATACTGTCATATGCTGTAAATATCAGAATAAAAAAGTATATAAAATGACGGATGCAGAGATTGCAGATGCTGTAAATGGGGAAAAAACAGTCACCAGGCTGAGGTTTCAGGTGACAGAGACAGGGGACACCTATTATCTGGTAGGCGGTAAGTCTCAGGAAGCATTAGAGAAACAGGATCAGGATAAGAATATAGCTGATGATTCAGATGATAAAACGAATACATCGGAAAAAACAGATGAAGCTGACTCAGACACCGATGAGACTTCATCCGGTCAAACATCTGAAAGTACATCTGGAAGTGAAAAACAAGAAGAGAGCCAGGACAGTTCTGGTGAGGTGTCACAGGAAAACAATGTACATACATGTACGATTTCTATTGAATGCTCCACGATTTTGAACAACTGGGATAATCTGACTCAGTCCAAAGCAGAATTTGTTCCGTCTAACGGATGGATATTGTATCCTTCTGAGGTGGAGTTTACACCGGGAGAGACAGTATTTGACGTATTGAAACGTGTCTGTGCGGATACGGGGATTCATATGTCATCTCGTTATACTCCCATGTATGGCAGCTATTATATAGAAGGAATCAATCAGTTGTATGAATTTGACTGCGGCCAGAAATCAGGATGGATGTACAGAGTAAACGGATGGTATCCAAACTATGGATGTTCCAGTTATGATGTGGAAGACGGGGATAATATTGAATGGAAATATACCTGTGATCTTGGCGTTGATATAGGCGGAGGCGAATATTGATGAAGGATGCATTTTCCCGTTGTCATCCCGTTCTTAATTTCTTTTATTTTTGCAGCGTTCTTGCATTTACCATGTTTGTGCAGCATCCGGTGTTTTTGATGGTTTCGTTTGTAGGCGCAGTGGTCTACGGGGTTGTTCTGAATGGATGGAGAAAGGTACTCAAGATGAATCTTTTGTGCACACTTCCGGGACTTTTGATCGTGGCTTTACTGAATCCCATGTTTAATCATTATGGTGTTACCCCTCTTTTGTATATCGAGAGCAGTGGAAACTGGGTAACACTGGAGGCTTTGATTTATGGGCTGGTTCTGGGGTGTGTAATGTTTATTGTGATTCTTTGGTTCTCCTGTTATAACAAAGTGATGACAAGTGATAAGTTTATTTATCTTTTTGGAAGAATCATACCGGCTATGTCACTGATTCTCTCTATGGCCTTGCGGTTCGTACCAAGATTCGGAAGACAGCTTAAGATGATTCGGAATGGTCAGAAATGTGCAGGAAGAGATATTTCCAATGCCGGTATCATCAGAAAGATAAAATATGGATTGAATATTTTTTCAATTCTGGTTACATGGGCACTGGAAAATGCAATCGAAACTGCCGATTCTATGAAGAGCCGGGGATATGGACTGAAAGGGAGAACCGCTTTTTCTATATACCGTTTTGATAAAAGAGATAAGGTGGCTGGATTGATACTATTGGGACTATTTTGCGTATTTTCTTACGGATGTTCTCAAGGAGCGGCATTTGCACAATATAATCCACGAATATTGCTGGCGGGCGTTACTGTACAGGGACGGATGGCTCCGGTAGATTGTTCGATGCCTCTCAGCATTCTCACATTTGCGGCGTTTTTCGTGTTCTGTATGATACCGCCTGTGCTTGGTATTACCGAGAATATTGCTATGGAGAGAAGCAGAAAAGCTGTGGGAAAAGAGATTACGGTAACATACCGGAGTATATATGAAGAAATGGCGGGAGAGACAAAGAATGATGAACCAGAGTATTGTTGAGATTAATAATTTTTCTTTTGCGTATCCCGGAGAGGAAAAATCATTAAAAAGTATTTCGTTATCCATTGAAGAGGGAAGTCTGAATGTATTATGTGGAAAAAGTGGCTGTGGAAAAAGTACGCTCCTTCGGCAGTTGAAGAGTGTGCTTGCACCTCACGGGGAGAAAAGCGGAGAAATCCTGTACAGAGGAAAATCTCTCGAAAAAGTGGACAACAGAACTCAGAGCAGTGAAATCGGGTTTGTGCTTCAGAATCCGGAAAATCAGATCGTTACGGATAAGGTGTGGCATGAACTGGCATTTGGGCTGGAAAGTCTGGGGTATGACACTCCGACAATCCGGCTGCGGGTAGCAGAGATGGCCAGTTATTTTGGGATTCATAACTGGTTTATGAAAAATGTGGAAGGACTTTCGGGCGGACAGAAACAGCTTCTGAATCTGGCGGCTATTATGGCTATGCATCCCAGACTTTTGATTTTGGATGAACCGACTTCCCAGCTGGATCCCATTGCGGCTTCTGATTTTCTGGAGACTGTGAAAAAAATCAACCGGGATATCGGGACAACAGTGATCCTTACAGAACATCGTCTGCAGGATGTAATCCCGTGGGCTGATCAAGTGTTTGTTATGGATAAAGGAGAGCTTCTGACGCAGGGAACTCCTGGAGAGATTGGAAGAAAATTGAAAGAAGAGGATCATGGAATGTTTCTTTCCATGCCAGTGCCTATGCAGATTTTTATGGAGACAGATACGCAGGAGGAATGTCCGCTCACGGTCAGTGCGGGCAGACGGTGGATAAGCCGTATTCTGGATGGCAAAGAAATCGTGATTCCACAAACGGATAGACAAAAGGATGGAAAAAAAGACAGAACGATTCCTGCAATACACATGGAAGATGTCTGGTTTCGATATGAGAAAAATTCTCCTGATATCGTATGTGGGATGTCCTTGCGGGTGGAGCAGGGGGAATTCTATGCGCTGGTAGGAGGAAACGGTACGGGAAAGAGTACAGCATTGTCGTTGCTGGGACGTGTCCGCCAGCCTTATAGAGGGAAAATTTTGCTGAATGGAAAAGATATCAGAAAATATTCGGATATGGAACTATATCGTGGATATTTGGGTGTACTTCCGCAGAATCCCCAGAGTATGTTTGTGAAAAAGACAGTGAAAGAAGATCTGTATGCTATGATCGGCGGAAAAAAGGATAAAAAATCTGATGAATATTCCATTGATATGAAGAAAGCGGAAGCTATAGAGGGAATTGTCAGTCTGACAAATCTGGAAGGGCTTCTGCAGCGTCATCCCTATGATCTGAGCGGAGGAGAGCAGCAAAGACTGGCACTGGCGAAAGTACTTTTGCTTCGTCCGCGTCTGCTTCTTATGGATGAACCTACAAAGGGTCTGGATGCAGAATACAAAGAAGAGTTGGGAAAAGTACTGAAAAAACTGCAGGAGCATGGAATTACGATTTTCATGATATCGCATGATGTGGAGTTTGTAGCGGAATATGCAGACCGGGTGGGGCTTTTTTTCGATGGGTATGAAGTGACTAGCAAACCGGCGAGAGAATTTTTTGCGGGAAATAATTTTTATACCACGGCAGCAAACCGTATGGCAAGGCATTATTTTCCGGAGGCTGTCACAGGAAAGGATGTTATAAGATGCTTGAAGGAAAATCTTTAGACAGATTTATGGACAGGTTTTGGGGAGAGGAGAAAGAGGGTTCGGAGACAGAACAGGAAAAAGAGGAAGAACAGGACAGAGAGGATCTGCTGGAATATTCTCTGCCGTCTGACGGTTTTTTGATCGCTGCGGTGAAAAAACATAAGATTCCACGAAGAACGTGGATATCTCTCATCGGTTTTCTGATTCTGACACCATTACTTCTCTTTGTACTTGTGCATGAGTATCATGGGAGAAAATATCTCCTGTTTAGCCTACTGATTATTATTTATGCCATGGTTCCGTTTTTTATGGTGTTTGAAGGCAGAAAACCCCAGCCCCGGGAAATGATGGTGATTTCTGTATTGGCAGCCATCGGAGTGGCAGGCAGAGCAGCATTTTTTATGATACCGAATTTTAAACCGATAGCGGCAGTTGTGATTATTACCGGAGTTTCTTTTGGTGGGGAAGCAGGTTTTCTGGTTGCATGTATCATTATGTTGGTATCCAATATGTTCATGGGACAGGGACCGTGGACTCCATGGCAAATGTTTGCGTATGGAATGATCGGATTCCTTGCAGGTATGTTGTTCCGCAAAGGCATATTAAAACCAAAGAAAAGCAGTCTCTGTATTTATGGTTTTCTGAGTGTGTTTTTTATTTTCGGGGGAATTATGAATCCTGCCAGCATTCTCATGTCATACGGCTATATTACGAAAAGCAGCCTGATCGCATACTATATTTCAGGTGCACCGGTGGATTTGGTCCATGCCATATCCACGGTAATATTCTTATGGTTTCTTAGTCGTCCCATGCTGGAAAAGCTGGAACGTATCAAGAAAAAATACGGACTGATCGAACGGGAGGAGAATACGGAATGAAGAAAGAGACACAAAGAATACTAATTTATGCCGGAATGGTACTGGCAGTGCTGATAATCATCTATGGAGTCTGTCATCTTGTAGATACGAAATGGCAGTACGAAGAAGCTGCAAAGGAATATGATAAGCTACAGGCATCAGTAGTGGATGCTAATGTAACCGTTCCGGAGAAAGATGAGAATGTATCTGACGAAAAAATCAATCCGCCCATTATCGTGGATATGGATGAGTTAAAAAATCAGAATCTGGATACGATAGGATGGATATATTACCCTGTATTAGGAATCAATTATCCAATTATGCAAGACGATGACAATAAATACTATATGACACATACTTATCAGGGAGAAAAGAATGCAGCAGGAAGTATTTTTATTGATATGAATGCAAGTGTGGACTTTTCTGATGATAATTCATTGGTGTATGGACATAATATGAAAAACGGAACCATGTTTGGCAGTCTGAAAAACATAAGGAATACAGAAATAGTAAAAAATAATCCGTACATATGGGTATTTATTGATAATACTGCTTTTCGGTATCAGATATTTTCCTGGCACGATGCCAAGGTGACGGATAAGAGTTTTCAAACGATTTTTGATACTTTGGAAGAAAAACAAGAGTATTTGGATTATATAGAAAAAATAGCGGAATACAAACTGGATGTTCCCATCGACGAAGAGGATAAAATTATTACGCTGTCAACCTGTACCAGTGATTCTTCCGTGCGTTTTCTGGTTCATGGAGTATTAGCAGATGAAGTATCAGAGTGATGACAGCAGAAACAGAATCTATATCAGCCATCTCCTTCCAGACAAAGAAATGAAAGAACTGATTGAGGAAACAGGTGTGGGTGTGGAAAGCATTGACTTTTCCATTTCTGAAAATCTGGATCATCTTTCAGAATCCGTAAACAGCTATAAAAAGCGAATGAAAGAAATAGGAACGGAGAATCTGCTTCTTCACGGCCCGTTTCTGGATCTGAATCCGGTTGCTTTTGATTCTGAGATACTGCGTGTGACAAAATTAAGATTTGCACAGGCCTATTCGGCTGCACAGGAACTGGGAGCCAAAAAAATTGTTTATCATACGTGTTACCATCCGGACATCTATTATCTGATTGGATGGGCGGATCGAATGGCTTCTTTCTTCCATGAATTTCTGGAAGAAAGAAGCGAAATTGATGTTGTAATGGAAAATGTATTTGACAGGCAGTGGCAGCCGTTGCTGGATGTGAAAAGAAAAGTTCAGGAAACCAACTTTGCACTGTGTCTGGATATTGGCCATGCAAACTGTTATTCCCATCTGCCGGTAACAGAATGGGTTAAAAAACTGTTTCCCTACATCGAACATATGCATGTACATGATAATATGGGAGAAAAAGACTCACATCTTGCACTGGGGCAGGGAAGTATTGAGATTGAAAAAGTTTTTAAAAAGGTAAAAAAGAGCAAATGCACCTATACTATAGAATGCAATACAAAAGATGATGTCAGAGAATCCTGGAGAAAACTGAAAGGATTGTTGGAATAACCCTCCGGGGGATGCACGCCTCGCAGCAAATAGTCCGAGACATATTTAAAACAGTTTCACAGAATTTCCAGAAATTCTTTTGCGGCAATCGTCAGCGGAAGCTGTGGATTGTGGGTGATGACGAGTTTACGGTTGGGCAGTTCTTCTTCTATATTCAGTATGAACAAATCCCCGTCTTTCGGGATACAGTAATCTGGTACAAAAGCGATTCCCAGACCGATTCTTGCAAGATCAATCAGAAGATCGTTGCTACCCAATTCAATCTCAGGGACCAGGTCAAGCTGATACTGCTGGAACAGGTTATGGAGAAATTCACTGGTGGTACTTTTGCGGTCCAGCATCATGATCGGATAGGAAAGAAGATCTTTCAAATGCAGATTTTTGTCTTTTAACTCACCATAGTATGAGGCGCTTGCGATAAAACAATCCTTAAATGTATGAATTTCCCGTACATGTTCGCCATGGTTCAGCCGGGAATTGGGATAGTTGGTGACAATCAGATCCACCTGTCCCATTTCCAGAAGATCTACACATTTGGTGGAGGTCTGATTGGTCACTTTAATGTGCACGTTGGGATGAGTCTTATGAAATCTGTTCAGGAAGGGCACCAGATAATAACGGCAGATGGTGTCACTGGCACCGATACGGAGCTGTCCGCCTCCCAGATTACTGGCCTCCATAATCTGATTTTCACCGCGTTTGATCAGGTTCATAGCCGGTTCAATATGCCGAAGCAGAGTTTCACCTTCAGGAGTGAGCTGAACTCTTTTTGTGCTTCTGATAAAAAGACTAATTCCCAGCTTTTTTTCCAGCGTTTTGATGGACTGGCTTACAGCTGACTGGGAAATAAAGAGTTGTTTGGATGCCTCGGAAAAACTAAGAGAAATGGCAACATAGTAAAACACCTTATATAATTCGTAGTTAATATCCATTTAGAAGTCCTCCTTATAATTGTTTATAGTATAGCAGATAAAATAAGATAGGGCTACCCATATTTCAAAAAGATCATTTATTAAGAATACCTTATTAAAATAATAAGATATATTAATTTTACTTATAATAAATCCTGTGTTATTTTTATGGTATAATGATAGGATTCATACGGAGAAATCCGTAGGCATCATGGAGTTAAAAACATTTGACTTCAACATTACCTGAAATGATAAATCGAGAAAGGACAGGAAGATTATGAGTAGTGTAAAACGAGTTTACGTGGAAAAGAAACCTGATTTTGCAGTACAGGCAAAAGAACTGAAGCATGAAATCAGCAGCTACCTTGGTATCAAAACAGTAACCGGAGTACATGTTTATATCCGTTACGATGTGGAAAAAATTTCCGATGAGACTTTTGAGAAAGCCTGTGGATGCGTATTTTCTGAACCGCCTGTAGATATTTTATATAAAGAAGAAATCCCTGTTGCAGAGGGTGCGAGAGTATTTTCTGTAGAGTACCTGCCGGGTCAGTTTGATCAGAGAGCAGACTCTGCCATACAGTGTGTACAGTTTTTGAAAGAGGATGAACAGCCGATTATTAAATCAGCTACCACATATGTGATCGAAGGGGATATTACAGAGGAAGAGTTTGAAGCAATCAAAAATCACTGCATCAACCCGGTAGATTCCCGTGAAACCGGTATGGTAAAACCGGAAACTCTGGTAACCAAATTTGATGATCCGGAAGATGTTAAGATATTTGACGGATTTAAGGATATGGAAGAAGCTCCGTTAAAAGAACTGTATGATTCTTTAAATCTGGCTATGACATTTAAAGATTTCCTGCATATCCAGAATTATTTTAAAAATGAAGAAAAACGTGATCCGTCTATGACAGAGATTCGTGTATTGGATACTTACTGGTCTGATCATTGCCGTCATACCACTTTTTCCACCGAATTAAAAAATGTAACATTCAAAGACGGAGATTATAAAGAGCCGATCGTAAAGACCTACGAGCAGTATCTGTCAGACCGTGAGGTTCTCTACAAAGGAAGAGATGACAAGTTCATCTGCCTGATGGATCTGGCTCTTCTTGCTATGAAAAAGCTGAAATCCGAAGGAAAACTGCAGGATCAGGAAGAATCCGATGAGATTAATGCATGCTCTATTGTTGTACCGGTAGATGTGGACGGTAAAGAAGAAGAGTGGCTGATCAATTTTAAAAATGAAACCCATAATCATCCGACAGAGATTGAGCCTTTTGGTGGTGCTGCCACCTGTCTGGGCGGAGCGATCCGCGATCCGCTGTCAGGACGTACTTATGTTTATCAGGCTATGCGAGTGACCGGTGCAGCAGACCCTACTGTGTCTGTAAAAGATACACTGAAAGGAAAATTGCCGCAGAAGAAACTGGTAAGAAGTGCAGCACATGGTTACAGTTCTTACGGTAATCAGATTGGACTGGCAACCGGATATGTAAAAGAAGTTTACCATCCGAATTATGTGGCAAAACGTATGGAGATCGGTGCTGTTCTCGGTGCAGCTCCAAGACGTGCGGTGAAGAGAGAAAATTCAGATCCCGGCGATATTATCATTTTACTGGGCGGCCGTACCGGACGTGACGGTATCGGTGGTGCTACCGGTTCTTCTAAAGTCCATACAGAAGCTTCCATCGAAGTGTGCGGTGCAGAAGTTCAGAAAGGAAATGCTCCTACTGAGCGTAAGATTCAGCGTATGTTCCGCAGAGAAGAAGTCAGCAGACTGATCAAGAAATGTAATGATTTTGGTGCGGGTGGAGTATCCGTAGCAATCGGTGAACTTGCAGCAGGTCTTCAGGTAAATCTGGACAAAGTTCCGAAAAAATATGCAGGTCTGGACGGTACAGAAATCGCTATTTCTGAATCTCAGGAGCGTATGGCTGTTGTGGTTGACCCGAAAGATGTAGATGAATTCATGAAATATGCCAATGAGGAGAATCTGGAGGCTGTTGTGGTAGCAGTAGTTACAGAAGAGCCTCGTCTGGTACTGAAATGGAGAGACAAAGAGATCGTTAATATTTCCCGTGCGTTTCTGGATACCAACGGTGCTCATCAGGAGACAGAAGTTCTGGTTGATATTCCAAACAGAGAAGGCAACGTTCTGAAGCGTCCGGAGCAGGCACCGGCAGATACAAAGAAGCAATGGCTGGATGTACTTGCTGATCTGAATACCTGTTCTCAGAAAGGTCTTGTAGAGATGTTTGATGGTTCTATCGGAGCCGGCAGTGTCTTCATGCCTCATGGTGGAAAATATCAGACTACCGAGACACAGGCTATGGTGGCAAAAGTTCCGGTAATGAATGGGAAAACAAACACCGTAACAATGATGAGCTATGGATTTGATCCTTATGTATCCAGCTGGAGCCCGTATCATGGTGCGGTTTATGCAGTAGTAGAGTCGGTGGCGCGTATTGTGGCTAACGGCGGTGATTATTCTAAGATCCGTTTCACTTTCCAGGAATATTTCCGCAGAATGACAGAAGATCCGGAACGTTGGAGCCAGCCTTTCGCAGCACTTCTGGGTGCGTATGCAGCACAGCTGGGATTTGGTCTTCCGTCTATCGGTGGAAAGGACAGTATGTCCGGAACCTTTAATGATATCGATGTTCCGCCGACACTGGTATCTTTCGCAGTGGATGTCGCAAAGAAACAGGACATTATTACACCGGAGCTGAAAAAAGCAGGAAGTAAGCTGGTATGGATTCGTATTCCGAAAGATGCATATGATCTTCCGAAATACGAAGAGACCATGGACCTTTACGGAAAACTGCATAATGATATTCTGGCGGGAAAAGTTATTTCCGCATATGCTCTGGACCGTCATGGTATTGCAGCAGCTGTCAGCAAAATGGCATTTGGTAATAAGATGGGTGTGAAGCTTGAGCACAATCTTGATGAGAGAGATCTGTTTGCTCCTGGATTTGGTGATATTGTCTGTGAGGTTCCGGATGGAAAAGTTGGTGAGCTTTCCGTTACTTACACAGTAATCGGTGAAGTAACCGACA
The DNA here is from genome assembly GCA_004556655.1 of Lachnospiraceae bacterium. Lineage (GTDB taxonomy): Bacteria > Bacillota > Clostridia > Lachnospirales > Lachnospiraceae > Oliverpabstia. Next base: position 20,886 of record SFGF01000018.1, read on the forward strand.
GAGCGGCATTTGAATATAAAGACGGTATGATGATTTCCGTGGATGAAGCTATGAACGCATGGACAGGTACTTTGGAAAAAGTCTTTAAAACAAAAGGTACAGACAATATGGCACCGGTAGAAAGCCCGCTGTACAAGGCAGAAAGTATCCATATCTGCAAAAACAAAGTGGCACGTCCTACCGTATTTATTCCGGTCTTTCCGGGAACTAACTGCGAGTATGACAGTGCGAAAGCTTTCAAACGGGCAGGTGCTGATGTTATTACAAGGGTGTTCAAGAATCTGACAGCAGAAGACATCCGTGATTCTGTAAATATATTTGAGGATGCAATTAACCAGGCACAGATTATTATGTTCCCTGGTGGATTTTCTGCAGGTGATGAGCCGGATGGTTCCGCAAAATTTTTTGCCACTGCATTCCAGAATGCGAAGATCAAAGAAGCAGTAATGAAGCTGCTGAACGAGAGAGATGGTCTTGCCCTGGGTATCTGTAATGGATTCCAGGCACTGATCAAGCTGGGACTTGTTCCTTATGGTGAAATTGTAGGACAGACAGTAGATTCACCGACTCTGACCTATAACACCATTGGACGTCATATTTCTAAGATGGTATACACCAAAGTGGTTACCAATAAATCCCCATGGCTGCAGCAGGCAGATCTGGGTAAAGTATATGTAAACCCGGCATCTCATGGTGAAGGACGTTTCGTAGCTGGTAAAGAATGGATTGACAAACTGTTTGCAAACGGACAGGTGGCTACCCAGTACTGTGATCTGAACGGAAATGTATCCATGGATGAAGAGTGGAATGTCAATGGCTCTTATGCTGCAATCGAAGGTATTACCAGTCCGGATGGCCGTGTACTTGGTAAAATGGCTCACAGTGAGCGTCGTGATGATGCAGTTGCCATGAATATTTATGGCGAACAGGATATCAAGATTTTTGAATCCGGTGTTGCTTATTTCAAATAAATAGATACTAAATAACAGTCCTAAAAGGAACCGTTGTTTTCCGGATGGAATCGTAGATTCGGGAACAGCGGTTCCTTATATGATGAGAATTTTGAGAGTGCAAAGCACGGAGAGATTCGTGGTCTCATCCCATTTATCGGGCAACTCACATAATAAAAGAAAACAGAATTTCAGGTGATAGAATGTTGAATGAAGAAGAAAAACAGAGAGTGGAACTGTTTGTTGAAAAGAATAAAGAGCAGACTTTGGAATTGGTTAAAAAGCTTGCTTCTATTCCGGCACCTTCTCACCATGAGGAAAGGAAAGCAGCTTTTGTAGAAAAGTGGCTGAGAGAACAGGGAGCAGAAGGCGTTTTTATTGACGAGGCATGCAATGTTATATTTCCCTATGGCTGTGATGAAGGAAAAGAGATTGTTGTGTTCATGGCTCATACAGATGTGGTATTTCCGGATTTGGAACCTTTTACGGTAACGGAAGATGAAGAGAAATTGTATGCACCAGGAATCAAGGATGATAATGCGGATCTGGCTAATCTTTTAATGTGTGCGAAATTTCTTCTGGAATATAAACCGATTATGTCGGCAGGGATACTGTTTGTGGCTAATTCCTGTGAAGAAGGACTTGGAAATCTGAAAGGCAGTAAACTGATATATGAAACTTACAAAGAACAAATAAAAGAGAGCATATCTTTTGATGGCAATCTGGATGCAATTGTGAACAGAGCGGTAGGGTCTCAGCGATATCGGGTCAGTGTAAAAACTGAGGGAGGACATTCTTACGGTGCATTCGGAAATGATAATGCGATTTATGAATTGGCTTGCGTCATTCAGTCTCTATATGAAGTTCAGGTGCCGAAGAAAGCGAAAACGACTTATAATATAGGAAAAATCGAGGGAGGAACTTCCATTAATTCGATTGCACAGTCCGCCTCTATGTTGTATGAATTTCGTTCGGAGGACAAAGAATGTCTGAAAATGATGGAGAAGACCTTTGAAGAGGTGATCAAAAAGTATCGAGAAAAGGGTCTGGATGTGACAGTAGAAATTATGGGAGTTCGGCCTTGTGGAAAAGATGTGGATGAGCAATTGCTGGATGAACTGACAAAGAGGCACTGCGATATCATCGGACAATTTACCGAAAGAAATATTACAGTTGGGGCGGGATCTACAGATGCCAATACATTCCTTGCTCATGGTATTCCGGCAAATGTGATTGGAACAGCAATCGGAGGAAAAACTCATACCCGGGAAGAGTGGATTCGAAAGGATAGTCTGGTCACAGGACAAAAGATTGGACTGGCGAGTGTATTGTGGTATAGGGCTGAAAAGAAAAAGGAAATCCTGTAAATCAGGATTTCCAAATAAAAAATAGCGAGAGGGGGATTCGAACCCTCGACACCACGGGTATGAACCGTGTGCTCTAGCCAACTGAGCTATCTCGCCATTTAATAAAATATAAAATTCTTCCGAAGAAGAGTGGAACCTACAGGGCTCGAACCTGTGACCCTCTGCTTGTAAGGCAGATGCTCTCCCAGCTGAGCTAAGATTCCATGGGTCATCGGCTGCATATCACAACCAATATGTATTTATAAAGAAAAATCTTTATAGTAGCGAGAGGGGGATTCGAACCCTCGACACCACGGGTATGAACCGTGTGCTCTAGCCAACTGAGCTATCTCGCCATAAACAAGCTGTCACCCGCAACCTGCCTTACCATTATATGAAATGAATAGAAAAATGTCAAGAACTTTTTAAAAAAAATATGCAAATCATTTGTTATTCGTTGAAAAAAAAAGAAAAGTAGAGTATGATGCAAGAAAAAGATATCCAGATACATTCTGGAATACAAAGGAGACAATCATGGAGATTGATGTGAAAAAATTCAGTAAACCGTGTAGTTGCGGAAAAATACACCATATACAGGTAAAAGATATCATTCTGGGAAAAGAAGCGACAGATAGCCTTTTGGAATCATTGAAAACAGGTGATCTTGCCGGTTATCATCATCCGGTTATTATCTGTGACGAGAATACGAAATCGGCTGCAGTGAAAAAAATGGATGAAATCTGGAAAATATGTGGTGAGATCGTACTGCCGCCGTATCATCTCCATGCAGATAATCGTGGGGTCGATCTTGTTCTTCAGGCTTTGAAAAAAAGAGAAGAGACAGATTTGATCCTTGCAGTGGGATCTGGTACGATTCACGATCTGAGTCGTTATGTGGCATATGAAAAAGGAATTCCGTTTGTGTCTGTTCCGACAGCTGCCAGTGTGGATGGATTTGTTTCCACCGTTGCAGCGATGACCTGGAATGGTATGAAAAAGACACTTCCGGCGGCGGCACCTATTTACGTGTTTGCTGACACAGAAATTTTTTCTCGTGCTCCATACAGACTTACGGCATCAGGGGCGTCAGATCTTCTGGGAAAATATGTGGCACTTGCGGATTGGAAGATCGCTCATGAAGTGACAGGAGAGTATATCTGTGACAGAGTTTGTGAGATGGAGATGGAAGCGCTCAGAGAGGTATGCCAATGTTTGGATTATCTGAGGAAGGGAGATACGGATGCATATGAAAAGCTGATGTATGCGCTTCTACTTTCCGGACTTGCCATGCAGATGATCGGGAATTCAAGACCGGCATCCTGTGCAGAACATCATGTATCTCATTTATGGGAAATGGAGATTATCAATGATTATGTAGATGCACTGCATGGAGAAAAAGTATCTATTGGTCTTGTGTTAAATACGGAAATATATGAGAAAATATCTCAAAGTATCAGGGGCGGAAACTGCCGGGTAAAACCGTATGAAGGAATGGAAGATGAATTGATTCGCAGTACATTCGGTAAAAAAGGATTGTATGATTCCACAATACTGGAGAATACACCGGATCCCATGTTGGCAGTGGATCCGAAACGGCTGGAACAATGTCTGCCAAAGATAGCTGAGATTATAGATGAAATGCCGAAAAAAGAAGAAATTCTGCAAATCCTCGAGCGTGGAGGCTGTGTAAAAACAGTAGAAGAGATTGGACTTACAAAAGAAATTATACCGCTGACAATGCAGCTTTCTCCATACGTGAGAAACCGTCTCAGTTTGAACAGAATACGAAAAATGTTGATATATACGGAGAACTGATGAAATATGGATATAAGAGATATGCAGTGTGAAATTATGTCAGAAATGGCAATGATTTATGAATATGGGATAGGAACAGAAAGGGGAATAAAACTATGAGAGTAGGAATGGGTTATGATGTACACAGATTAACTGAAGGACGGGAACTGATTCTGGGAGGTGTGAAGATTCCATGGGAAATGGGACTTTTAGGACATTCTGATGCAGATGTGGTGGTGCATGCTATCATGGATGCTATTTTGGGAGCTGCAGCCCTGAGGGATATCGGAAGACATTTCCCGGATACAGATCCGCAATATAAAGGGATATCCAGTATTCTCCTTCTGAAAAAGGTGGGAGAACTTTTGAAAGAGAAAGGATATTCTATTGTAAATATTGATGCGACGATCATTGCGCAGAAACCCAAGCTTCTGCCCTATATGGATACGATGATTGAAAATGTGGCAGAAGCGCTGGAATTATCTGCAGATCAGGTTAATATTAAGGCAACAACAGAAGAAGGACTGGGATTTACAGGGAGTTTGCAGGGAATATCCAGTCAGGCAATCTGTGTAATCGAAAAAAGAGAAACGCTGTAAAAGAATCTATGAAAAGGTTGACAAAACCGGGATTTTTGCATACACTAAGTTAAGAAAATGAAAAAAGCAGAGAACGGAAAGAGTATCTGTCTTAGTGAACACAGAGAGGGACAGCCAGAGGCTGAAAGCTGTCTCGGGAACAGGGCAGAGAAGTGCGTCCGGGAGCTGATTCGGTGAAAGACAAAGGTCAGATAGCCGAATTCGTGTCCACACGTTACGTGGGAGAGGGAAAGATGAACGTGCATCCGGAAAGGATGAAAGATTCATCTTTAAAAAGAGTGGAACCGCGGATTATTTCGTCTCTTGTGATGAAAAATCTGTGGTTTTTTATATTATTGGATTGCAGGATTGTGGGAGCTGCTTGCAGCGAAACAATCCGTAATCACTTTTGAAATGGTAATTAAATTTCTCAGACAGGAGGAATAAACTTGAGTTTTATTAAACATATCAAAGAGGAATTTCAGGTGATACAGGAGCGAGATCCTGCGATCAAGTCTCCTTTGGAAGTGTTACTTTATCCCAGTTTTCGGGTTATGATTCAGTATCGGAGAGCACATAAACTGTATTTAAAGGGACATTATTTTCTGGCCCGGTGGATTTCCCAGAGAGCGGCAAGGAAGACCGGTATTGAGATCCATCCGGGAGCAACAATTGGAAAAGGACTATTTATTGATCATGGAAGCGGAGTGATCATAGGAGAAACGACGATTATCGGTGACAATGTTACATTATATCAGGGAGTGACACTGGGAGGAAATGGAAAAGAGACTGGTAAAAGACATCCTACTCTGGAAGATAATGTAATGGTCAGCGCGGGAGCGAAGATCATAGGTTCTTTTACGATCGGAGCAAATTCCAAAATTGGTGCCGGTTCTGTGGTATTGGAAGAGGTTCCGCCAAATTGTACGGTGGTGGGAATACCGGGCCGTGTGGTGCGCCAGAAAAATGTGAAAGTACCCAGAACCAGTATGGATCATGGTCATTTACCGGATCCTGTGCGGGATGATATCCGTACTTTGCAGAGAGAAAATACGGAGCTTACGAATCGGGTACTGGAACTTGAAAAGGAAATGCGTATATATATCAGAAAAGAAAAGGAGAATAAAGAAAATGAAGCTGTATAATACACTCACGAAAAGAAAAGAAGAGTTTGTACCTCTGGAAGAGGGGAAAGTTAAAATGTATGTCTGCGGTCCTACGGTTTACAATTTTATCCATATTGGCAACGCTCGTCCTATGATCGTTTTTGATACAGCGCGTCGTTACATGGAGTATAAGGGATATGAAGTGAATTTTGTATCCAATTTTACGGATGTAGATGACAAGATTATTAAAAAGGCTATAGAAGAAGGGGTGTCAGCGGAAGAGGTTTCTGAAAGATATATCAAAGAGTGCAAGAAAGATATGGCAGATATGAATGTAAAACCTGCTACTACGCATCCTCAGGCCACAAAAGAAATCGATGGTATGGTTGAAATGATTCAGACACTGGTGGATAAGGGCTATGCGTATGCAGTAGATGGTACTGTATATTTCCGTACCAGAAAGTTTAATGAATACGGGAAATTATCTCACAAGAATCTGGATGACCTTCGATCAGGTAATCGTTCACTGCTGGTATCCGGTGAAGATCAAAAAGAAGATTCGCTGGATTTTGTTTTGTGGAAGCCGAAAAAAGAAGGGGAACCATTCTGGGTATCTCCCTGGGGGGAAGGACGCCCGGGCTGGCATATTGAATGTTCTGTAATGTCTAAAAAATATCTGGGTGAAGAAATTGATATTCATGCAGGAGGTGAGGATCTTATTTTCCCACATCATGAAAATGAGATTGCACAGAGTGAATGCTGCAATGGAAAAATATTTGCCCGTTATTGGCTGCACAATGGATTCTTAAATATTGATAACCGTAAAATGTCCAAATCTCTGGGTAATTTCTTTACCGTAAGGGAAATCGGAGAAAAGTATGACCTTCAGGTTCTACGTTTCTTTATGCTCAGCGCTCATTACCGCAGTCCTCTTAATTTCAGCCAGGAAATCATGGAGTCATCCAAAAACGCTCTGGAGAGAATTGTGACTGCAGTGACGAATCTGAAACATTTATCAGAGTCTGCACAGAGCGTAAATCTTTCAGAAGAAGAGCAGGCACTTCTGAAAGAAATGGGAGTATACAGACAGAAATTTGAAGAAGCAATGGATGACGATCTGAATACGGCAGATGCAGTATCCGCTGTTTTTGAACTTGTAAAGTTTGCCAATACAAATGCGGGAGAAAAATCTTCTAAAGAATTTGTTGAAAAACTGAAAGAGGAGATCGTTTCCCTCAGTGACATTCTGGGATTGCTTGTGGATAAAAAAGAAGAAAGTCTGGATGATGAAATTGAAAAATTGATCGCGGAACGTCAGGCAGCCAGAAAAGCAAGAGATTTTAAACGTGCAGATGAAATTCGCGATCAGCTGCTGTCTCAGGGAATTATTCTGGAGGATACCAGAGAGGGCGTAAAATGGAAGAGAGCATAAAATATCTGATGGATCAGTTTCAGCTGAATGATCCGGATATCAGAACGTATTCTCCCCTTACATTGGCGTATATCGGCGATGGTATCTATGAATTGTATATCAGAACGATATTGGTCAAGCAGGGAAATTGTCAGGCTAATAAGCTCCATAAAAGAGCAAGTCGTCTGGTGAAAGCCCCTGCGCAGTCAGCTATGGTAGCTGTTTTGGAACCATTATTTACACCGGAAGAAGAAGCAGTGTATAAAAGGGGAAGAAATGCCAAATCCTATACGACGGCAAAAAACGCTACAACGGGAGAATATCGCCGTGCTACAGGTTTTGAAGCGGTGATGGGATATTTGTATCTGACCGGAGAATATCACAGAATGATAGATTTGATCAAAATCGGATTGGAGGCGCTGGATGACGGAAAATAAAATCGAGGGAAGAAATGCCGTGTTGGAAGCATTTCGTTCAGGAAAGACTATAGATAAACTGTATATTCTGGACGGATGTCAGGACGGACCGATAAAAACCATTGCCCGCGAGGCGAAAAAACAGGAAACCATTATTAATTATGTAAAAAAAGAGCGACTGGATCAGTTGTCGGAGACAGGAAAGCATCAGGGAGTGATTGCTGTAGCGTCATCTTATGAATATGCGACTGTGGAGGATATTCTGCAGAGGGCCAGAGAAAAAGGAGAGCCTCCGTTTATTCTTCTGCTGGATAATATTGAAGATCCACACAATCTGGGAGCGATGATCCGTACAGCAAATCTGGCGGGAGCCCATGGAGTGATTATCCCTAAACGGAGAGCGGTAGGTCTTACTGCAGTGGTTGCAAGAACATCAGCGGGAGCTTTGAATTATACACCGGTTGCCAAGGTTACCAATCTGAAGGCAACGATGGAACAGCTAAAAAAAGAAGGTATGTGGTTTGTCTGCGCAGATATGGGCGGAACACCATATTATGATTTGGATCTGAAGGGTTCTATCGGTCTTGTAATTGGAAATGAAGGAGAAGGAGTAAGCCGTCTGGTAAAAGAAAACTGTGATTTTGTGGCATCAATTCCCATGAAAGGCGATATAGATTCTCTGAATGCTTCTGTTGCTGCGGGAATTCTGTCATTTGAGATTGCGCGCCAGAGAGGATGAGGATGAAAGATTATACACAGTTTACGGATGAAGAACTGATAGATATGCTCCGCCAGGGTGAGCCGGATGTGATGGATTATATCATTGACAAATACAAATCCATGGTTCGGAAAAAGGCCAGAGTTTTGTATCTGGTAGGCGGTGATCAGGATGACCTGATTCAGGAGGGGATGATCGGACTTTTTAAGGCTGTGAGAGATTATCGGAAAGAAAAAGACGCTTCTTTCCGTACTTTTGCCCAGCTATGTGTGGATCGCCAGCTTTACCATGCGATTCAGTCTTCAAACAGGCAAAAGCATCAGCCCCTGAATTCTTATGTGTCGATTAATAGTGAAGAATGGGAAGAAGAAGTATATAATATCTTTCAGCAAAGCCCTGAAAACATTGTGATTGCCCAGGAAAATGCGGCACACCTGGAAAAGAAAATCCAGCAGCAGCTGAGCAGTTTTGAAAATCAGGTGCTTATGATGTATCTGGACGGAGATAATTATCTTCAGATTGCAGAGAAGCTTGGTAAAACACCGAAATCTATTGATAATGCTCTCCAGAGAATCAGAGGAAAAGTCAAGGAGTGCGTTGGCGTACAAATATCGTCAAAAAACTGAAAATAATACTTGACTTTTAGATTCCTTTTTGCTAAACTATCTAACTGTAGCGGACAGAAAAAGCTGTCAGAAAGCTACAGATGCTGATGTGGCTCAGTCGGTAGAGCGTCGCCTTGGTAAGGCGGAGGTCACGGGTTCGATTCCCGTCATCAGCTTTTTTGTTGCCCAAAAAGACCGTCAGAGTATTGATTTTATTGATATTCTGGCGGTTTTTGATTTGTTTATTACTGAAAAAGGGACAAATAAGGGGTATTTTATCATTCACCGTGGAGCACTAGGAAGGATAAATACAGTAAATATAGATTTTTTGTAAATTTATGATATACTATATCTATAATGATGTGGAAAATGACAGAATTTGTGGGGGATGAGTTTTGAAAGAAACCAATGGTCAAAGAAGAAAACTGCAAAAAGAAGCTGCCCTCCAGACAGACGCACTTATGGAAATCAGTGAAGAAATGACCCGTCTGATAAACGGATATGGGACTATAGATATGGCTGATTTTCTGATGGCTGCACGGATGACAAAAAGCAGACTTATGTCTCTTAGGAATCGGATGTTCGAACTATATGATTTACTAAAGAAAGAACAGGATACTGATACACAAATTACCCTGCAATTGCTTGCACAAAATAAATTGGCCGTAGATCAGAAAACAGATCTTCTGGAACAGATGATAATCCAGGCAAAGCATAGGAAGGAATTATCAAAAGAAACAACATCCATACAGAATCTGGCAGAAGTTCATCAATTGCAGGAATTGTTAAGAAATAAAGGAGGAACAAAAGAGTAATGGCTGAACATTCCCAAAAAGGGAAAAAACCTAAAATATTCGTAGTAGCTGTGTTCATGGTGGCAGTCGGAATTTGCCTTGCTGTTGGTGCAGCTGTGTTCAGGGATGATCTGATTATCCTCTATCGCTTGAAAGGGTATCAGATGATACGTAACATGATAGTGTTATACTGTATCTTTGCGGTAGGTGTTATGGTATTTTCTGTTATCCGGATAGGAAGATTGGAAAAGAGAAAAAATGAAGAGGAACTGGAACTGTCCCGTATCCGTCAGGATCGGGAAGACAGAAACAGGAAGTCAGAAGCATATCTTTCGGTTTCGGATAAGCTGGATTCATCGTTTATACAGTCTTTGCTGGAGAATAAGGCCAGGGAAGAGTGGAGTGTTCTGGATGTCCGGCTTTTCAAGGTAAAAGAACAGCTTCAGGAAATGGATGACTGCCAGTCCCGGCTATCCAGGCTCCTTACCGACAATGGAGCTACTGCACTAAACAGTACGCAGGAAGTGCTGGATAAGGTGGAACAATATTTGTGCAAAAATGTACGTAAATGTCTCAATTATATGGGAGTTGCAGATCCGCATAGCCGGGATGATATTGCCCTTGTAGGCAGTAAACTGGACTCCTGTTACCAAGATAACCAGGAAAAATTAGCCCAGATTGATGAATTTCTGAGAACTGTTGTAGAGTATCTGAACCGACAGGGAGATGAGGAAGCAGAAAGCAGTATTGATTTGCTGAATATGTACAAGAAGACGATCCTTGAGTCTATTGCCGGAAATTATTGACAGGAGGGAATGAAATGGGAAAATCAAAAAAATATGTAAGCATGCTTCTTGCGTGTGTGATGGGGGCTGTTTCGTTAATGGGCTGCAGTAATGGAAATACTCGTGTCGAAAACGAAAGCTCGATGTCTTTTGAGGATGCTGTGACAGAAATGAATTCCATGCTTAAGAAGATAAATGTGGAGAAAATATCCAAACCGGTCATGGATATTTATTCGGATGACGGTTCTGACACGGCAATGCTGGATGATATTGACACTTTTCCGATCATGGTAGAAGGAGAAGGTGATATTAACATCGAGATTGCAGCGGCGACAGAACTGAGTTCTAATGCTCCCGATGACTGGATCAATATTGTGGCAGAAAATTTTAATGCAGAGAAAAAAGAAATTGCAGGAAAGACCGTTTCTGTATCTGTTCGTAAAATCACTTCCGGTGAAGTGGTGACCTATATGCTTGCAGATGCTTACGAACCGGATGTGTTTATCCCATCAAATTACGCATGGGGAGAAATGCTGAAATCTTCAGGAATCAGCATTGAAAAAATCACAGACCGGATTGCAGGGAATACTGCAGGAATACTGATCGAAAAAAATACATATGATGAATTCATCAGTAAATATGAAGAGGCGACTGTATCAAATGTCCTGGAAGCAGCTCTTGCGGGAGATCTGATATTTGCATATACGAATCCATATACTTCTTCTACCGGACTTAATATTCTGACTGCCATGCTGAAAGCCTTTGATTCACAGAATCCTCTTTCAGCAAAGGCGCAGGAAAAGTTGTTGGAGTACCAGAAGTCATCACCTCCCGTTGCGTATACAACGGCTGTTTTGAAAAATCAGGCTGCAAAGGGGATCATATCTGCAATGGTGATGGAAGAACAGGCCTATATCAATACACCTGAGCTTGCAAGTTATATCTATATTCCTTCGGGGATCCGGCATGACCATCCGGTATATACGTTCTCTTATTGCTCGGATGAGAAAAAAGAAGCAGCGAAACTGTTTACAGAATACTGTCTGTCGGAAGAAAATCAGAAATTAGCTCAGGAAAAAGGATTTGGCAGACATGATGATTATCAGTCGGATGATCCGGGACTGGACGGGACAGGATATCTGACAGCACAAAAAGTCTGGAAGCAGAACAAAAACGGAGGAAGACCGGTTGTAGCTGTTTTTGTGGCAGATGTATCCGGATCTATGGGAGGGGAACCGCTGAATTCCCTGAAATCGTCATTGGTAAACGCATCCGCCTATATTGGTCAGGAACATTATATCGGACTTATTAGCTATTCCGGTGATGTGACTATAAATCTTCCGATCGATAAATTTGATGCGCGGCAAAAAGCATATTTTTGCGGAGAAGTAAAAAGTCTTTCAGAAGCCGGGACAACCGCAACTTATGATGCGGTTCTCGTAGGATTGAATATGCTGCAGGAGAAGACACAGGAATTGAAAGAATCCGGTGTGGAGAATGTTAAGCAGATGATGTTCGTTCTGACAGACGGTGAGCAGAATGAAGGATACAGTCTGGATCGGATTACACCGATCGTTGCAGGATTGCAGGTGCCTGTATATACCATATCCTATAATTATCTGGATGATAACGGTGAACTGGAGAAACTTTCGGCAATCAATGAGGTATCTGCTTTGAAAGCAAGCAGTGATGATATCGTGAATCAGCTCCGGAACCTCTTTAATGTAGAATTGTAAGCAAACTATTGACACGATTTTTTATGCTATATATAATAAAAATATCAGAAATCTGATATAATAATATTTTGTAACTGAATAATTCATTCTGGTAGGTGAGGTTACCACAGGGATTTGGTTTTTACTAAGGTTGCTGCCGCAAAAACGTGGAGACACGATTCGCTGGTCAGCAGGATATGTCGGTTCAAGGCATAACCTAATGCAACTTTTAAGCCCTGTGATGCTAAAGCTTGAACATAGTTTGAAAAAAGATCAGGTATCAGGACTCCGCCAGAGTGAAAGCTTTAGCGGAGTTTTTTGTGTTATCTCCTACGAAGATAATGCCTCCGGAGTTTGGAACAAATCAGAAAGGCAGGTGAGGTAAATGGATGCGGATGGCAGTTATTATACGAAACGGAAAATTGAAAAGTTAATAACGAAAGGAAGAGATTGTAATGAACAGAACTATTTTTATGGAATTACTGGCAAAAAAAGATTTCAGAGCAATCAGGAGCATCCTCGGAGTTATGAATGTAGTAGATATTGCCTCACTGCTTTCGGAACTGGAGGATAAAGAACTGGTACAGGCATTCCGGCTGATCACAAAGGATAAAGCAGCCGATGTCTTTGCTTATATGAATAATTCCATGCAGACAAAACTGGTGGAAATGTTTGCGGAAAAAGAATTGAAAGAGCTTCTGGATGAGCTTTACCTGGATGATACGGTAGATATGCTGGAAGAACTTCCGGCAAATCTCGTTACAAGAATTCTGGATGTGGTGGACGGCGAAAAGAGAAGCAGAATCAATCAGCTTCTGAACTATCCGGATGACAGTGCCGGAAGCATTATGACAACGGAATATGTGGATTTTAACAAAAAGATGACAGTTGCCGAGGCTATGAGCCATATTAAAAAAGTAGGAATCCACAAAGAAACTATCTATACCTGCTATGTGTTGGAAGCCAGAAAACTAATTGGTATTGTAACGGCAAAAGATCTGATGACAGCGGATGATGATAAAAAAATTCAAGAACTGATGGAGACGGAGATTATTTCTGTTCGCACTCACGATGATCAGGAAGAAGTTGCCAGACTATTTTCAAAATATGACCTGCTTGCCATTCCTGTTCTTGATAATGACGGACTGATGGTGGGAATTGTCACGGTAGATGACGCCATGGATGTCGTTGTGGATGAGGCAACTGAGGATATCACAATCATGGCGGCCATGAATCCCAGTGAGAAAACATATTTTGAGACCTCTGTCCTTTCACATGCGAAAAACCGTTTTCTGTGGCTTTTGGTACTGATGCTTTCTGCAACGGTGACCGGTACGATCATTACCCATTATGAGGATGCTTTTGCAGCAATTCCGATTCTTGTGTCCTTTATTCCAATGCTTATGGATACAGGCGGAAATTGCGGTTCACAGAGTTCCACATTGATTATCCGGGGACTTGCATTGGAAGAGATAAAATTCAGAGATCTTTTCAAAGTTATTTTTAAAGAATTCAGAATTGCTCTTCTGGTAAGCGTTGGTCTTGCGCTGGCGAATGGAATCAGGATATATATTATGTACCGGAATCTACAGCTGGCCTGTGTTATTGGTGCTTCTTTGATTGCCACAGTGATCATAGCTAAAATGATTGGCTGTACACTGCCGTTATTTGCAAAAAAAATACATCTGGATCCGGCAATTATGGCGGCACCGTTGATCACAACCCTGGTAGATACTTGTTCTATCGTGATCTATTTTACAATTGCTACTCGTGTATTTGCTCTCTGAAAGGCATATCATGACGGCTTTGCATTTGATATTCTTTTGGTGAACAGTGATACCATTCTTTAAAATATCGGGAGAAATGCTGAATATTGGAAAAACCGCAAAGAGCGGCAACCTGCTGAACCTGCAGAGCTTCATTGGTCAGGAGCGTCCTGGACTTTTCCATACGTGCCTGCAGAAGCTCTGCTTTTGGCGTTGACTGAAAAAATAATTTATAATAATGATAAAATTGACTTTTTGCCATATTGCTTTCCTGACACAATCGTTGAATGGTCCACTCATCTTCACAGGTACGCAGCATTTGCAGACGAAGATGCTGGAAAGTCTCCAGGAGGGTAGATGACTCCGGAGAAGTTTCATAAGATGGCTTGGCAAGAGAACGTGCTAACTGGAGAAAGATTTCTTCTGTTAGATTTTCCAACCGCTTTTCATAAAAAGGTTCTTTCGATAGATATTCTTGCTGTATTTCCTGCATAAGAGAATCTAATTTCTGAAAATTATCCGGATATAAAAGTTGATTTGCAGGAATGTGATACCGATTTTCAAAAAATAAATCTGTGGAAAAATGCATATAACTGTTGCGGAACTTCCGTACAGCCTGATAATGCTGGCAGAATCCGGGAGTATAGAGCATACAGGCATTTTCGCGGGAAATGATCAGTTGATCTTTCAGATAGATTTTCATCGGAGTTTTCAGCAAAAGAAAAAGATAATCACCGCTTCCGCCGGGGCGGTAAATACGGTCACAGTCATAATTCGTACGGTTAAATTCACAGTAATTCAAATGAAACATAATATTCTCCTTTTATGATTCGTATAACGAAAATATTGAGGCTGCAGGAAAGGTGTTCTTCCCACTGATGTCAGGACACTTGATTTTTTTCACGTCCCCCACGAATCCAAAATTATCATAGTATAAGACCGGAAGAAAAGTCAAGTTTATCGGAAGAAAGGCAATGTAAAAATAACATGAATACGTTAAAATAAGAGTATAAAATAACGATTATACAGGAGGTTTACAGAAAGTGAAAAAAGCGGAATTGATTGTGGATAAACATTTTCTTGTAAGTGAGGTAGACAAAAGGATCTATGGTTCTTTTATTGAACATCTGGGTCGGGCGGTTTATGAAGGTATTTATCAGCCGGGTAGTCCTTTTGCAGATGAGGAAGGACTTCGTAAAGATGTGATTGAACTGGTTCGGGAACTGCAGGTTCCTGTGGTAAGGTATCCGGGCGGCAATTTTGTCTCAGGATATCACTGGGAGGATGGTGTAGGACCGAAAGAGCAGCGTCCGGCGAAAGTGGATCTGGCATGGCAGGTGATTGAAACCAACGAATTTGGGCTCAATGAATTTACTTCCTGGGCAAAAAAGGCTGGATCCGATGTGATGATGGCAGTGAATCTGGGTACCCGGGGACCGGAAGATGCCAAGAATATCCTGGAATATTGTAATTTTAAAGAAGGAACCTATTACAGTGATCTTCGAAGAAGCCATGGATACAAAGAACCACACAATATCAAGCTGTGGTGTATGGGCAATGAAATGGATGGCCCGTGGCAGATGGGACACAAAACCGCTGTAGAATACGGGCGTGCAGCACAGGAGACAGCCCGACTGATGAAAATGATGGATCCGACTATAGAGACGGTAGCCTGCGGAAGTTCCAGCCTGATGATGGATACTTTTGGCAGCTGGGAAGAGACTGTTCTGGATATCAGTTATGACCAGACAGATTATCTGTCTCTGCATCAGTATTATGGCAACAGGGATGATGATACTCCGGACTTCCTTGCAAGTAATGTGGGTATGGATGAATTTATCAGCTCTGTAATTTCTATCTGTGACTGCGTAAAGGCAAAGAAGAGAAGCAAAAAAAGTATAAATCTGTCATTTGATGAATGGAATGTATGGTATCATTCCAATGAGGCGGATGAGAAACTGGAAAAATGGGTGAAAGCTCCGCATCAGCTGGAGGATGTTTATAATTTTGAGGATGCTCTTCTGGTGGGCAGTATGTTGATCACACTTCTTCGCCATGCGGACAGAGTAAAGATTGCATGTATGGCACAGTTGGTCAATGTGATTGCTCCGATCATGACATCCGATACCGGAGCATGGCGTCAGACGATCTTTTATCCCTATATGTATACCAGCAAATATGGCAGAGGAACGGTTCTGAATACTGTAGTAAAGGCGCCTGTATATGAAAGTAAGACATATGGAGAGGCTTCCTATCTGGATTCTGTCATGATTATGAATGAAGAGGAAGAAACACTTACGATTTTTGCTGTAAATAAGAGTCTGGATGAGGATATGGAGCTGACTTGTGATCTTCGTCAGTTTGCAGATTATCATCTGGCAGAGCATGTGGTACTGTCCCATCCGGATATGAAAGCGGTAAATACACAAGAGCATCCGGACACTGTGATTCCGTATGCAGGCAGTACGGTTAAAATGGAAAATGGACATCTGAGCGGAGTACTTGGCAAGCACAGCTGGAATATGATACGTCTGTCAAAATAGAATGATGCAAAGGAAGGTAAGGAGTGCAAAATTATGGTTAGAAAAACAAAAACAGCAGTAGTGGAACACGCGAGAGGCGGAGAAGGAAGCGTAG
Organism: Lachnospiraceae bacterium; assembly: GCA_004556655.1. Lineage (GTDB taxonomy): Bacteria > Bacillota > Clostridia > Lachnospirales > Lachnospiraceae > Oliverpabstia. The sequence continues at coordinate 37,507 of SFGF01000018.1, forward strand.
AATTTCATCATATTTTATCAGCGGAAGAACTGAACGGACACGGTTCCCTGTATGCGCTGGCAGTTCTTCGGCCCCACAGCAGTGTAGGCTGGCATCAGCATGTGGGTAATACGGAGCCGTACTTTATTTTAAAAGGTAAAGGTATTTTTGTGGATAATGACGGCAGCCGGACAGAAGTGGGACCGGGGGATGTGTGTGTGATCGAAGTGGGACAGAGTCATTCACTGGAAAATCCGACAGATGAAGAACTGGTGTTTATGGCACTGATATATAATGAATAAAACTGCGTCAGCACCGATGAAAGACAGGATGGGATAATTATGAAAGATACGAAACAACAGTGGTTTAAAGAAGCAAAATTTGGTCTGTTTATTCATTTTGGCTTATACGCGCTTCTGGAAGGTGAATATAACGGAAAGAAAACAGAGAATATTGCAGAATGGATCATGAATGATCTGAGTATTCCAAAAGAAGAATATGAAAAGCTTGCTTCCCGATTCAATCCGGTTCATTTCAATGCGCAGGAAATTGTTTCCAAGGCAAAATCATGGGGCATGCGATATATTGTATTGACTTCCAAGCACCATGAAGGGTTTGCTATGTATAATTCACAATGTTCTTCTTATAATATTATGAATACACCTTATGGGAAAGATTTGTTGAAAGAATTAAAAGATGAATGTGATAAACAGGGTATGAAAATGGGATTGTATTATTCTCAGGCACAGGACTGGGATGATCCTGATGGATATATGGCCCATAAGGATAATAGTAAAAAGAATTTCAGACGCTATCTGGATGAAAAATGTATTCCACAATTGAAAGAGATTTTGACTCAGTATGGTGAAATTGCATTAATCTGGTTTGATACTCCTATGGGAACAACTCCGGAAGAAAGTCAGGAACTTGTAAATGTTGTCAAGAGTATTCAGCCGAATTGTATTGTAAGCGGTCGTATTGGAAATGGATTGGGAGAATATATGACGACAGGGGATAATTTTATTCCTTCCGTACCTTTTGAAGGCGACTGGGAAGTACCGGCAACCTTAAATGATACATGGGGATTCAGCCGGTTTGATCATAACTGGAAAAATCCGGAGAAATTAATTCGTCTTTTGATCAAAATTAACGCCAGAGGAGGAAATTATCTTTTAAATATAGGACCGAAAGCAGATGGAACAATACCGGAGGAATCTATAAAGATTCTTGATCGTGTTGGTGGTTATGTGCATGACAATGAAGATAGCTTTTTCGGAACATTCCGGGTGCCGCAATATGCCTATGAAATTCAGGAGGTATTATTTACTGCAAAGCCTGGGAAACTATTTATTCATGTGGTGGAACCAATCGGAAGATATCGACTGGAAATTCTGAATATGAATAATACTATACAGAGAGTAAGTATTGTCAAAACAGGAGAAGAGTTAGAATATCATTATGGCAGGACATGTGAGGGAGATGGATATATGAATATCGTTCTTCCTGAGAAATACCGGTATGCAGATTATTATTGTATCTGTGTGGAATACGAAGAAGAATATCCTGTTTTTGAAGAAATAAGTGATAAGGACTGAGTGTTAAAAAGAGCGGGAACCAATGATATCAAAGATATCTGTGGTTCTCGCTCTTTCTCATTTCCCCCGGTGTGCAGTTGAATTGTTCTTTGTACATTTTCATGAATAGCTTATAATTGGTAAAACCGTGCAGCTGCAGCAGTTCTTGTACACTCAGATCGGTTTCCACAATATCTCTGGCAATGTGTTCCAGTCGTATGGAATTCACATAATCCAAAAATGTCATGCCCATATATTTTTTAAAGAAACGGGTGAAGTAATCCGGATTTAGAGATACCTCATTCGCAATCTGGTTTAGCGTAATATCTTCTGCATAATGTTCTTTTACATAGGAAGTAATATGCCCCAGTCGCTGCATATATTTGACCGTACTTTCTTTTTCTGTGGGACTGATTTCTTCCCGGAAAAAATTTATAAAATGAAACAGCAATTCAAAGATCAGACTGTGAAACCGCAGAATGTAATTGGAAGACTGCAGAGGGTATAATTCACTGATCGTATGCAGATATTCCCGAATGTGCTGATACTCTTCCTGTTTTTGCGAATCCAGTGACAATCCTGCAAAAGTAAATCGTATCTGATCCATATCAGGGATATAACGTTTCAAAAACGGGTAAGGTATTTGGATCAGCATTTCCCGGGAATGATCCTGCATCTGCATACTGTGAATCTCTCTTGAATTGATGACCAGAAAATCACCGCTTTCAATGATATAATGTCGATTTTCTCCCAGGCACCATTCTTCCTTGCCTTCTAAAATATATAGAATTTCCAGACTGTTGTGCCAGTGAGGAGCAGTATAGGTGCGATAATAGTCATTTATATGAAAACGGATATCAATATCAGAGTGATAAGGAATATTTTCGTGACGATAACTCAGCATGGGACGCTCCTTAAGTAATAAGATATGGAAACTCAAAAAAGTTTTGCATAATAGTCACAGGGTTCCGTTCAGATGAAGATTCAGTTTACGAACCAAAAGTACCGGATCAATACCATGCTCAGCCGCAGCCTGTTCCAGTGTTTCTCCGTCAGAGGAAGCACAGCCGATACAGTTCATACCTGATTCCATAAGAAGAGAGGCAGCTCTCTCATCCATTGCAAGAAGTTCTGTGATAGTAGTGTCTTTTGTAATATACATAATATATGTTCCTTTCTGCAGTTAAAGAATATCAATCTGGCACATGGCCATAGATTTCAGGGCATTTTCATGACTTTCCGGTGTGACACCGGCACAGCAGGAAGCATCAACAGCCAGAGGCAATTCGGGAACAAAAGCCTTAAGCAGTAATGCGTTTGATATCACACAGATATCTGTACACAAGCCGATCAGTGTGACGGAAGAAATTTTCTGTTCCCGTGTCAGATTGGTCACGTATTCTGCCAGCTGGACACTCCCGAAAGAAGGTTTGTCAAAAACCATGTCTTCCGGTTTTACACATTCAGATATCTGTTCATTCAGTTCCCAACCGATACTTCCCTGTATGCAGTGTGGTACAGGAAGTTTTTTTCCTTCTGCAGTGTCCAGGTAATTTTCCTGATGTGTATCCCGGGTATAGATCACAGGACCTTCCCAGGATAGAATTTTTTCTTTTACAGCGGGAACGATTGCCTGGGCTTCCTTTGTTCCGAGAGCCTGGCTGATAAAATCATTTTGCATATCAATGACAATTAAAAGTGGATTCATAATAGTATACTCCTGATTCAAAAAGAAAAAATAGTTTGTTATAGACGAAGCAGTAGTCTGCAATTGCGTCAGACACTGCCTGATTTACATGTAGTTTATCATAGAATCTCAAATGTCACAACCGGAGAATTACAGATGCTATTGGAAATCCCGGAGTTGTAACGAATCCGGTGTTGTACGAAAAACCGGACAGTGGTATACTGTAAGTAGAAGAAAGGCGGGATTTTATGGCGAAAAGTGCAAATCAGAAAAGAAAAATATTGTTGCTTGAGAGGATATTGGAAGAAACAGATGAGAATCATCCCATAGGAATGCGGGACATTATTGAAAAACTGGCAGCGGCAGACATTCAGGCGGAGCGAAAAAGTATTTATGGGGATCTGGATGAGCTTAGAAACGTAGGGATGAATATTCTGTTCAGAAAGGGGAAGCCGACCGGTTATTATTTAAAACAAAGTCCTGAAAATAGGACAAGTGATCCGTTGATGGAGACTGCATGTACCGTGGAATTGGATGTGATGTCTGAAAAAGCAGATGCAGAGGATAGTACAGATGAAAAGGCAGATGAAAGTACGAAAAAGGCTGTAGTTGCGGATAACTGGGAAAAAACTGAGGGGGAATACATCGAAGTGCAGTTAAGATGTAAAAAAAGTGCTGTTCCCAGTCTGCGTGTGCGTTATGGAGAAAATTGTCGTATTTTAAAAGAAGAAGAAAAACACGTGATCGCAGAAGTTCCGGAAATCCCCGGGAACGCTTTTTATGGCTGGCTTACGGTACAGGGCGGTGCGGTGAAGATTATAAAACCAAAAGAAACAGCAAAAGAGTATCGAAGACTGCTGAAAAAACTTCTGGAAGGATATAAGAAGCAATGACGATGGACATACTTGAAGGAGGAATGACGGGTGGACAAGCTTGAGCTTTCAGAAGGATATGAGAGGATACGGGAGATACCCGATTATGGATTTTCCGGGAGAGAGGATCTGGAAGAAATTATACTTCCGGAACCTGTGGAACGGATTGGAAGGTATGCCTTTTACAATTGTAGAAATCTGAGAAAAATTACGTTTTTCAGTAATATTCACGATGTGGGAAGCGGTGCTTTTACGGGATGTCATCAGGTACATCATTTGGATGTGACAATTATGACAGGTGAAACGTCATGCTTGAAAGATTTCCTTCAGGAACTGACTGAGGAGATGGTGGTAGAGTATCGGGGAGCGGAGTATGCCAGACTTATGTTTCCGGAGTATTTTGAGGAGGGGGTGGAAAATACTCCGGCCAGGATACTTATGACGCAGATCCATGGTTCCGGTTTAAAGTACAGAAATTGTTTTTATAAAAAGGAGTTTCTGTTTGAAGAATATGATGCTCGTTTTCCATATGCGGAAGCGGTAGAGTCTGAAACATTCCTGCAGGAAATGGTACTGGGAAGGCTGATGTTTCCTTACAAACTGACGGAGAAGGGTAAAGAGCAGTATGAGGTATATCTTAGGGAACATCTGGCAGAGACAGGGAAGCATCTGGTCAGTAAACGTGATACAGTAAGGCTGAACTGGCTTTTGGAGCATTACCTGGAGGAAAAGAGACAGGCTGAAGAGCTTCTGGAAATATCCGGGAAACTGCATACTGCAGAGTGTACGGCCTGTCTGATGGACTGGAAAAAACGAAAATTTGGAGACACAGCAAGTGCGGGTATCCCTGATTTTGATTTTTAGCATCTATGATAGGAGAATAACATGACGATTATACAGGAGCAGCAAAGTCAGGAACTGGAAAAATATGATCTATGCAGAGAGATTCTGGTAAATTCCAGAAATGAACTTTATCTGTCTATGCGTTTCCTGGATGTGGCTTTATCTTCTCTGGAGTTATTGCCTGACGGAAATACAAAAAGCTGGGGATGCGACGGGAGAATTTTTCATTATTATCCTGAATATCTTTTGTATTTGTATCAGGAGAATTCTGTTTGGATCAATCGTGGATTTCTGCATCAGATCTTTCACTGTATGTTCGGTCATATCTGGAGTCAACCGGTCGGATTACAGGAGACCGGAAAAGCGGACTGGGATCTTGCCTGCGATATTGCAGTGGAATATTTGATTGATAGCCTGCAGTTTCGATGTGTCCGTCAGTCCCCGTCACCCTGGAGAAGAGAATGCTATCGGAAAATGCAGGAAAACATGCATGTAATAACGGCTCAGAAGGTTTATGGGTTATTGGAATCTATGGATCCTTCCAAACCGGAATACCGCCGCATGATTCAGGAGTATCGAAAGGATGATCATCAATTCTGGTATCAGTCGCCTGAAAATCAAAATCGGCAACAGAGTCAGAAAGAATGGGATGATATTCGGGAAAAAATGCAGTCGGAAATTGAATTGTTTTCCAAAGAAGCATCCCAGGAAGCAGGACATTTGACAGAAGCACTGCGTGTGGAAAATCGGGAAAAATATGATTATAGAGAATTTTTAAGAAAATTTTCTGTTCTGAAAGAAGAAATGAAAGTCGACCTTGATACTTTTGATTACATTTTCTATAATTATGGAATGAATTTATACGGAAATATGCCTCTGATCGAACCTTTAGAAACCAGTGAAGTACAAAAGATCGAGGATTTTGTGATCGTGATAGATACTTCCATGTCCTGTAAAGGAGAATTGGTAAAAACGTTTCTGGAACAAACGTATCAGATCCTTTCGCAGACGGAGAGTTTTTTCAGAAGAATCAATATTCGTATCCTGCAGTGTGATGAGAAAGTGCAGGATGATACAAAAATTGAGAATGGAGAGCAGCTTCAGCAGTATATGGAACAACTGGAGATCAAAGGACAGGGCGGAACAGATTTCCGACCGGCATTTCTGTATGTACAGGAGCTGATGGCAAAAAAGGCATTTCATAAACTGAAAGGACTGCTTTATTTTACTGACGGGTACGGAACATTTCCGGTCAGGATGCCTCCCTATGATGTGGCGTTTGTTTTTCTGGAGCAGGATTATCAGGATGTAGATGTGCCGGCCTGGGCGATGAAACTGATATTGACGGAGGACGAGATAGTTTATGAACATTAAGCGGGCAAAACAGGAGATCAAAGATTCGATTCAGGCGTATCTTCTGAAAAATGAGTATGGAGAATATGAGATTCCGGTAATTCGGCAGCGGCCGATTCTTCTGATTGGTCCTCCGGGAATTGGGAAAACACAGATTATGGAACAGATTGCCAGGGAGTGTAAGCTGGGACTCGTCTCCTATACGATCACCCACCATACCAGACAAAGTGCCATTGGACTTCCTTTTATATCTAAAAAAGAATATGGCGGTGTGGAACATGCGGTGACAGAATATACTATGAGTGAAATTGTGGCTTCCATATATGATGAAATGGAAAGGACAGGACTCAGAGAAGGGATTCTGTTTATCGATGAGATCAATTGTGTGTCGGAAACACTTGCACCGGCTATGCTGCAGTTTTTGCAGTGTAAGACTTTTGGAAATCATGCAATTCCTCAGGGATGGATCATCGTGGCTGCAGGTAATCCGCCGGAATATAATAAATCAGTGCGGGAATTTGACCTTGTGACATTGGACAGGGTAAAAAAAATCGATGTGACCGCTGATTTTTCTGTATGGAAAGAGTATGCATATCAGGTGGGAGTTCATCCGGCGGTCATTTCTTATCTGAATATCCGCAGACAGTATTTCTATATTATGGAAACAACTGTGGACGGAAAAATGTTTGCGACACCCAGAGGATGGGAGGATCTGTCGCGACTGTTAGAAGTGTATGAAAAGCTTGATAAGCCTGTGGACCGGGAAGTTGTGCTTCAGTATATTCAGTATCCGAAAGCTGCGAAGGATTTTGCAAATTATCTGGAACTTTATAGAAAATATCAGACGGATTATCAAATAGAGGCAGTACTGGCAGGAAAGATAGATCCGATACTGAGCAAAAAAGTGGCCCATGCGTCTTTTGATGAAAAACTAAGTGTGATCGGGCTATTATTATCCGGGCTGTTCCGGGATTTTAAACTGTATTTTGAGAAGGAGAATATGGTATCCTGCGTGTATTCGATTTTAAAAGAGTTTCGGAATACAGGTGGTGGTACAGAAAAATTTGAACGTTTGATCTTAAAGGTACAGATGCAGAGAGAAGAGAAGAAAAAAGCGAAGATTCTCACGGCAGAGGAAGAAAAATGCAGCAGGGATGCACAGGAGGTTTTGGAACATTGTCTGAAACAGATGAAGCAAAGTAGTGAAGAATTTCATGCGGAGCTTTTTGAGGAAGCGAAACGCGTTTTTCAGACAGAAAAAGCAGAATTGCAGGAATTATATGACAAAGCATCTCAGGAACTGGAACATGTAATGGATTTTATGGAAACAGTGTTTGGTGAAAGCCAGGAAATGGTGGTATTTATCACGGAGCTAAACGGAAATTATTACAGTGTACAGTTTATGGAAAGATATGTTTGTGAAAGGTATTATCACTGGAACGGACAATTGCTTTTCGGGGAAAGACATAAAAAAATACAGGAAAAGATAGAAAAACAGGGATTTTCCATTGACAAACCGAAGTGCAGAGGGTAAGATGGAAAGAAAAAAATTCAGGAGGAGATAGTTATGAAAAATTTCAAGAAAGCAGCCAGCTTACTTTTAGCTTCTGCTTTGATGGTTACTTCTTTTGCGGCATGTGGAGACAAAGCTTCCGATTCTTCCGCAGAAGGTGAGGCAACAGCCAGTGAGGACACCTTTAAAATCGGTGGAATCGGACCTATAACCGGAGCAGCTGCAGTTTATGGAAAAGCTGTTGAGAATGGCGCAAAGCTGGCAGTTGATGAGATCAATGCAGAAGGCGGAATCAACGGAAAACAGATCGAATTCAAATTTGAAGATGATGAGCATGATGCAGAGAAATCAGTGAACGCATACAATACTCTGAAAGACTGGGGTATGCAGATGCTTCTGGGAAGTGTAACATCCAATCCGTGTATTGCAGTTGCAGAAGAAACCAAGAATGATAATATGTTCCAGCTGACACCATCCGGTACAGCAGTGGAATGTGTTCAGTATGAAAATGCATTCCGTGTATGTTTCTCAGACCCGACACAGGGAACAGAATGTGCAAAGTATATCAGTGAAAACGGTCTGGCTACAAAAGTAGCAGTAATCTATGACAGCTCTGATGTATACTCTTCCGGTATTTATGAAGCATTCGCTGCAGAAGCAAAGAATGACGGTATTGAGATCGTATCTGCAGAAGCATTTACCGCAGACAGCAACAAAGATTTCTCTGTACAGATTCAGAAAGCAAAAGATGCCGGTGCAGAACTGGTATTCCTTCCGTTCTATTATACAGAAGCTTCACTGGTACTTCAGCAGGCAGCAGGTATGAATTATAGCCCGATTTTCTTCGGATGTGATGGTATGGATGGTATTCTGGATGTAGAAGGTTTTGATGCATCTTATGCAGACAACCTGATGTTCCTGAGCCCGTTCACTCCAACTTCTACTGATGAAGCAATCCAGACATTCGTAACATCTTTCAAGGATGCTTATGGAGAAACTCCGAACCAGTTTGCAGCAGATGCTTATGACGGAATCTATGCAATCAAAGCAGCAGCTGAAAAGGCAGAGCTTACACCGGATATGAGCGTATCTGATATGTGTGATGCTATGAAAACAGCTATGACAGAGATTTCAATCGATGGTGTAACAGCAAAAGGTCTTACATGGGATGCAAGCGGTGAGCCGAGCAAAGCTCCTATGGTAGTTAAAATTGCAAATGGTGATTACGCAGTAGTTGAATAATAACATCTTGGATAAAAAGGCTGCCTGTTGTACAGACAGCCTTTTGTTCATTTTCATCTTTTCATAACAAAAGAGGTGTCTTATGAGTTTTATTTCTTATCTGATTAATGGCATAAGTTTGGGAAGCGTTTATGCAATCATAGCACTTGGCTATACTATGGTATATGGTATTGCTAAGATGTTGAATTTTGCCCATGGTGATGTCATCATGATCGGCGGATATGTAGTGCTCGTGGCAATGACTTCCATGGGAATGCCGTCCATAGCGGCAGTATTGCTGGCAGTTGTTGTATGCACACTGCTGGGCGTTGTGATTGAAAGAGTTGCATATAAACCCCTGCGTAATGCAAGTTCCAATCTGGCAGTGTTGATTACTGCAATCGGTGTCAGCTATCTTCTGCAGAATATTGCACTGCTGTTGTTTGGTGCCAACACAAAATCTTTCACATCCGTAGTAACAATTCCTGCATTGAAACTGGCAGGAGGACAATTGATCATATCAGGAGAGACCATTGTGACGATTATCACTTGTATCATTATCATGGTAGCTCTTATGTTGTTTATTAAAAAGACAAAAGCAGGTCAGGCTATGCTGGCAGTGTCAGAAGACAAAGGAGCTGCACTTTTGATGGGTATCAATGTAAACGGAACGATTGCACTTACCTTTGCTATCGGTTCCGGACTTGCCGCTATTGCAGGTGTATTGCTTTGTTCTGCTTATCCTTCACTGACTCCGTATACTGGAGCTATGCCGGGTATCAAGGCATTTGTGGCTGCAGTATTTGGCGGAATCGGTTCTATCCCCGGGGCGTTTATTGGAGGAATTCTTCTGGGAATTATCGAGATTCTTGGTAAAGCTTACATTTCTTCCCAGCTTGCGGATGCCATCGTATTTGCGGTTCTGATTATTGTATTGCTCGTAAAACCTACAGGAATTATGGGCAAGAATATTCAGGAGAAAGTGTAGGTGGCCGATATGTGGAAAAAATTAGAAAAACGAACAAAAAGCAATATCATTACATATGGAATGGTAATCGTAGCATACATTGTTGTACAGGGCCTGATGATGACTGGTAATCTTTCCAGTCTGATGCAGGGTCTTCTGGTGCCGTTGTGTGCCTATGTCATTCTGGCAGTTTCCCTGAATCTGGTTGTTGGTATTTCCGGAGAGTTGAGTCTGGGACATGCAGGATTTATGTGTGTGGGCGCTTTTTCCAGTGCATTTTTTTCAAAATGTACACAGGCAGCCATCACTAACAGCGGTCTTCGTTTCTTTCTGGCAATTCTGATCGGTGCGGCAGTTGCAGCTGTATTTGGAATTTTGATTGGTATTCCGGTACTTCGTCTGAGAGGCGACTATCTGGCAATTGTAACGCTGGCTTTTGGAGAAATTATCAAAAACCTGATCAATGTTCTTTATATAGGTCGTGACAGCAATGGCATGCATTTTTCCATGAAGGATTCCATGTCACTGAACCTGGAAGCAGACGGAGAGATTTTGATCAATGGTGCAAAAGGTATTACAGGTACGCCGAAAGATTCTAACTTTACGATCGGTGTTATTTTGATTCTGATCACACTGGTAATTGTTCTGAATCTGATCCATTCCAGAGACGGACGTGCAATCATGGCAATCCGTGACAACAGAATTGCAGCAGAATCCATCGGAATCAGTATTACAAAATACAAACTGATGGCGTTTACCGTGTCTGCTTCACTGGCAGGTGTGGCAGGTGTTCTGTATGCACATAACCTGTCTACGCTTACGGCATTGCCGAAAAACTTCGGATATAACCAGTCAATTATGATTCTGGTATTTGTCGTGCTGGGTGGAATCGGAAATATCCGTGGTTCTATTATTGCAGCGGTACTTCTTACTATGCTGCCGGAGCTGCTTCGTGGACTGAATGATTACCGTATGTTGATCTATGCGATCGTGCTGATTATTATGATGCTGTTTAACTGGGCACCGAAAGCGATTGAATGGAGAGAAAAACATCTTAAGTTTAAAAGACATAAAGAAAAGGAGGCTCAGTAATTATGGCAGATATCATGTTGGAAATAAAAAATCTGGGCATTTCCTTTGGTGGTCTGAAAGCCGTTCAGGATTTTGATATTACGATTGAAAAAGAGCAGCTTTACGGTCTGATTGGTCCGAACGGTGCAGGAAAAACCACAGTATTTAATCTACTTACAGGAGTTTACCGTCCGGATACCGGAAAAATTCTTTTGAATGGAAATGATATTACCGGAAAAAGTATTATTGATATCAATAAGGCAGGCGTAGCCAGAACGTTCCAGAATATCCGTCTTTTTAAAGAGCTGACGGTAATAGAAAACGTTAAGGTAGGACTACATAATCATCATCACTATTCTACGATCGAAGGTATTTTGCGTCTCCCGAAATATCATAAAGTGGAGAAAGAGATTGAGGAAAAAGCCATGGAACTTTTGAAAGTCTTTGGCCTGGAAAAGGAAGCACAATATAAAGCTTCCAATCTTCCTTATGGAAAGCAGAGAAAACTGGAGATCGCCCGTGCCCTGGCTACAGATCCGTGTCTTCTGCTTTTGGACGAGCCGGCTGCCGGAATGAATCCAAATGAAACAAAGGAATTGATGGATACCATTCGTTTTGTAAGAGAACAGTTCCACATGACCATTCTTCTGATTGAGCATGATATGAAACTGGTAAGCGGTATCTGTGAGAAGCTGACAGTGCTGAATTTTGGTCAGATCCTGGCACAGGGAAGTACAGCAGAGGTTCTGAAAGATCCGCAGGTTATCACGGCATATCTGGGAGAATAGGAGGTACGGTTATGGCTATGTTAGAGATTAAAGACCTGGAAGTGTACTATGGTGTGATCCAGGCAATCAAGGGTATATCCTTTGAAGTCAATAAAGGTGAGGTTATCGCTCTGATTGGTGCCAACGGTGCTGGTAAGACTACCATTCTTCATACGATTACCGGTCTGCTTTCTCCAAAGAAAGGTTCTGTGATGTATGAAGGAACTGATATTACCAAAACACCGGCTCACAAAATTGTCTCACTGGGAATGGCTCATGTACCGGAAGGACGAAGAGTATTTGCGGATCTGAGTGTATACGAAAATCTGAAGATGGGTGCATATACACGGAAAGATAAGAATGAAGTGGAAGAAACTCTGGAAAGAGTGTATGAGCGTTTCCCGAGATTGAAAGAGCGAAAAAACCAGATGGCAGGTACATTAAGTGGTGGTGAGCAGCAGATGCTCGCTATGGGAAGAGCGCTGATGTCCAAACCGAAGATTATTCTGATGGACGAACCATCCATGGGTCTGTCACCGATTCTGGTTAATGAAATCTTTGATATTATTCAGGAAGTATCCAAGAGCGGGACTACAGTGCTTTTGGTAGAACAGAATGCGAAAAAGGCGTTGTCTATTGCAGACCGTGCATATGTACTGGAAACCGGAAAAATTGTACTGGAAGGTAAAGCAGAGGATCTTCTGAATGATGACTCTATAAAGAAAGCATATTTAGGAGAATAGGGGGTGCATCTTATGGAGAATGTAGTAATTACAATTGCAAGGCAATATGGAAGTGGTGGTAAGACCATCGGAGCTATGTTGGCAAAAGATTTGGGAGTGAACTGTTACAGCAGAGAAATCCTGAAACTGGCATCAGAGGAGAGCGGAATCAATGAGCGCCTTTTTGGACAGAAAGATGAACGTTTGAAGATCCCAAGCTGGTTTAAACCTCTGAAACGCCCATACGAGGGAGATCTGATACCGCCGGAGAGCAGCGGATTTGTATCAGATGATAATTTATTCAATTATCAGGCAAAGATCATCAAAGATCTGGCCGGATCGGAATCTTGTGTGATCGTAGGAAGATGTGCGGATTATGTGCTGCGCAATTATCCAAATGTGATCAGTGTATTTATTCATGCTGATAGAGAATTCTGCATTGAACGTGCATTGGAAAGAAACAGTATGACGCGAAAAGAAATGGAAAAATTTATCGCTAAGACTGATAAATATCGTGGGGATTTTTACAAATATTATACTGGTCGGGAATGGACAGATGCAAGGAATTATGATCTGTGTCTGGATTCCGGAAAACTGGGATTTGAAAAATGTGTGGAAGAAATAAAATCATATAAGAAAATTCGATTTGGAGAATGAAAGAAACAAATTAAAAGCATCCCGGGGAGAAGAAAATCCCCGGCAGGGTTGTTTCATGAAGAATAATTGATAATAATAAATACTGCATTTTTACGAGGGATAGGGAAGCTATACATATTTTCCATATCCCTCGACTTTT
>SFGF01000019.1 GCA_004556655.1 Lachnospiraceae bacterium
AGACATATTATAATAGACTGAGATAGAATGTTTAAGACGGTAGATTGGATTTGATCTGCCGTCTTTTTGATGAAAAAATATTATGGAATATGGAAGGTGATTAGTATAATAAGAAGTAACAAAACTTTGGAAATCCCTATTTGGGAAAAATCAAATCTGACAGTGGAAGAAATGGCAGCTTACTCAGGAATTGGAATCAATAAAATTAAAGAACTGACAAATGATGAAGATTGTCCGTTTGTACTATGGGTAGGTGCAAAACGAATGATAAAGAGAAGATTATTTGATGAGTACGTAGAGAAGCAATACTCTATTTGAAATCAATGTATATAGACTTCGGGGCTTTTTTATGATAAAGTGAAATTGTCATATTAAGGCTCTTTTTAATTGTAATTAGAAAGGGTGATTATATTGGCATCAAGTAAAAGAAAAGACAAGAAAGGTCGAGTTTTAAGGACTGGTGAGTCTCAAAGAAAAGATAATATATATATGTATCGGTGGACAGATAAGCAGAAAAAACGTCACTGTATATACGATACAACATTAGAGGGTCTACGTAAGCAGGAGGAGCAAATACATCTGGACATACTGCAAGGAATTAATAGAGATAATATAACATTGAACCAGATGATCGAAAGATATTTTGCAACAAAATCATCATTGGCATCAAGTACATATGAAAATTATCTCTATTATTACAATCATAGCATCAAGAACGATGTTATAGGCTTGATGAAAGTAGCAGATATCAGGAAATCTGATTTGTTATTGTATTTCAGTAGGAAATCAGAAGAAGATGAATTTAGCAATGGTACTATCCATATTCTGAATAAGATTATACATCCAGCTTTACAATTGGCTATGGATGATGATATTATCCGTAAAAATCCTGCTGATGGTTGTATGAAAGAGTATCAACAGGAAAGTGAAGTAAAATATGCTTTGTCGTTAGAAGAAGAGCAAGAATTTTTACAGAGAATATTACTTCGTCCACGTATGAGAAGATACTATCCATTTTTTGCAATCTTGCTTTATACAGGTATTCGTATCAGCGAAGCTATAGGATTGACATGGGACGATGTAGATATGTCAAAACGTACTATCAACATCAATCATCAATTACAATATCGGAAGATTAATGGAAAGATGAAATTATACTGCATAGATGGTAAAAAGGGTAAGGCTGATACAAAAACAAAATGTGGGAAACGGATTATTCCCATGAATCAAATGGTGTATGATCTATTTGTTGAGCAACGAAAAGAATGGTTTAGAATTAAAAAAGACAATTCTTTTGAAGTTGATGGATATAAGAATTTTGTATTCCTTTCAAATAGAACTGGGAGAAATCTATATCCTGCCAATGTAAGAAATATGCTTAACCGATTTGTGGATATGAATGACGAAAGAGAGATTCAATTACCGCATATCTCACCACATATTCTCAGGCATACAACATGTACTCGTTATGCTGAGTCAGGAATAGATATCAAAACTTGTCAATATCTGATGGGACATACAGATGTAAAAACCACAATCAAAGTTTACAATCATGCTGATTTGGATAGAGCAAAAAGAGAGCTTGAGAAGTACAGTACATGGCAAGCATCATACGCCAATGATTACACCAAAATTTACACCAAAATGGTGTAGGGATATAATGGGTTACGTAGACTTATGTGTAAATGGCACAAAAATCTTGTTAAAAATCAACAAAAATAATACTTGTATATAGGCTTATAATAGTTTATAATGACCTATGTAAAAGAAAATTCTTCGGGGCGGGGTGTGATTCCCCACCGGCGGTATAGTCCGCGACCCATGGTAATATGGCTGAATCGGTGAAATTCCGATACCGACAGTATAGTCTGGATGAGAGAAGAAATGCGGTGTATTTATATTTTGCGTACTTTCAACCCCGGTGGAACTGTCCTCCGGGGTTTTTATATTATAGGAAATTGCTTGCATTTTCCTGTGATATAAAAAAGCCGCAGAGACGGAGAATTTCCTTTTAATACTATTATTAAAGGAGATTGATTGTATGAATGTAACAACAGAAACCATGAAAAAACCAAGAGTAAACAAAAGTACCAATGTGCGCACACTGGTGCAGATTGCCATGTTGGCCGCAGTAGCTGCGGTATTGATGTTGGTGGAATTTCCGCTTCCATTTATCGCACCATCTTTTTATGAGCTGGATTTCAGTGAAGTGCCGGTTTTGATCGGTGCGTTTTCTATGGGACCTCTGGCGGGTGCCGTAATTGAACTGATTAAGATTTTACTGAACTTTGTTCTGAACGGAACTATGACTGCAGGTGTGGGAGAACTGGCAAACTTCCTGATGGGATGCGCTTTTATTGTTCCTGCCGGCATCATTTATAAAAAGCATAAAACCAGAAAAAATGCATTGATCGGTATGGTGGTTGGTATAGTGTGCATGGCTGTTGCAGGCTGTATTCTGAATGGAGCGGTACTTCTTCCTGCTTACGGAAAAGCATTTGGAATGCCGATAGAGGCATTTGTGGAAATGGGAGCAGCAATTGTTCCGGCTATTGACAATATATTTACCTTCTGTCTGTTCTGTGTGGTGCCGTTCAATGTGATAAAAGGTATTGTAGTTTCTGCGATAACTTTGTTATTATATAAGCATATCAGTCGGCTTTTAAAAGGAAATCATGCAGTGCAGTAAAGTGTAGAATTTTCACAAGGCGGGATGGCCATGTTCTCTCGTTCCTGTGGATGTACATGGTTTCCGTATGCCGGGATGGGAGGAAAACATGGGGAAAATAACAAAGATCACACAGGTGACGAAGAATCCCTATCTTAATTTTTTCGAATTGGATACGGTGAATAAAGTTGGAAGAGAAAGTCATTATTATGTAGCTTCAAGAGCGAAGAACGAGCAAGAGCTTAAGATTAGGACAGGAGAAAATAAACCTGACGGAGTAGTGATCTACAGTCTTTATGGAGAAAAGCACGACAAGGTTGTGCTGATTCGTCAGTACCGCTATCCGCTTGGTGGTTATGTATATGAACTGCCGGCGGGTCTGGTAGATCCCGGCGAGGATTATCACACGGCGGCGATTCGGGAACTTAAGGAAGAGACAGGGCTGGAGCTTAAGCCGATCGTAGTGGATGAGATGTATCAGAAACCGTATTTTACAACGGTAGGTATGACGGATGAATCCTGTGGTACCGTATATGGCTATGCTTCCGGTACGGTAAGTCAGAAGTATATGGAAGCAAGCGAAGAGATTGAAGTGATTCTCGCAGACCGTGATGAGGTGAGGAGAATACTGAAAGAAGAAAATGTGGCATTGATCTGTGCATATATGATGATGCATTTTCTACATGATGATGAGCCGTTTGATTTTCTGAAAGAAAAATAGAATAGCGGAATGTATGGGAAGTGTCGGTTTATAAAAGAACCGGCATTTTTCAGTTTGTGAAATGGCTTATATCAATGCAGAAAAGCAATAAATCCTTTTAACGCTATTTTTCTCGTGTGAGAGAAGTGATGGGAAAAACACACTATTGGGAGAGATAGCATGGTCATCTGCCTCAAAGCGGTGAATGACCTGTGAATTAATAAAAACACCATTTCCCTCAGTCAGAATATAGCGATTGCTTTCAACCAGAAGAGTAGCAGTTCCCTTTTCAAGAAATACAAACTCCACTTCCGGATGCCAGTGCCAGTCTACACAATGAGAATCGTACATCCAGATATCTTCCAGATAATAACAAAATGGGAATTCATTATTGCCATGAGAAATGGTTTCTCTCAATGTTTCTTCTGTCAGGATTTTAGGATATGAATTATTGATTTTCATGATATATAACCTCATTTTGCGATATTGTGTAAGAAAATGCGATATAGTACATTGATATACATTTGATAATGCGATATAGTTTAAAAAGATATTATAGAGAAGGAAGGTTATGAAGTCAATATGATTAAAAATTATAAAAAAACACTGATTGCCTGTTATCTCGGATTTATCACACAGGCTATTGCGGCAAATTTTGCGCCGCTGTTATTTTTGAAATTTCATAAGGATTATGCTATACCATTAGGAGAGATTGCACTTATTTCAACCATGTTTTTTCTGACACAGCTGATTGTAGATGTTTTATGTGCAAAATATGTGGATCGTATAGGTTATCGCAAATGTGTTGTGGCATCGGAATTATGTTCTGCGGCAGGTCTGGCGGGACTGGCATTTTTGCCGGAATTGTTCCAGGATCCGTTTATCGGGATTATCATCAGTGTCATCATTTATGCAATCGGAAGCGGACTGATTGAAGTATTAGGCAGTCCAATCGTAGAAGCCTGTCCATTTGAACATAAAGAAGCGGCAATGAGTCTGCTGCATTCTTTTTATTGTTGGGGCTCTGTAGGGGTTGTGGTTTTATCTACACTTTTCTTTGCAGTGTTTGGAATTGATAACTGGAAATATCTTACCTGCATATGGGCATTGATACCATTGTATAACATCTATAATTTTGCCACATGCCCGATTGAATACTTGACAGAAGATGGGCAGGGTATGAAGATCAGCAGTCTGCTTCGGGTTCCGTTGTTTTGGATATCTATTATCCTTATGGTTTGCGCCGGTGCATCGGAATTATCCATGGCACAATGGGCATCTGCATATGCGGAATCCGCTCTGGGCTTGTCAAAAACCATTGGTGATTTGGCAGGTCCCTGCATGTTTGCCATAACCATGGGAATCAGCCGTGTGATTTATGGAAAATACGGGGATAAAATGGATTTGATGAAGTTTATGCTTGGTTCCGGCAGCCTGTGTCTGGTCTGCTATTTAATGGCTTCTGTGTCAGCAAATCCTATGGTTGGGTTGATTGGATGCATAGTCTGCGGATTCTCTGTAGGTATTATGTGGCCGGGAACGATCAGCATATCATCAAAACAGTTACCGACCGGTGGAACAGCTATGTTCGCACTGCTTGCTATGGCAGGAGATTTGGGTGGAGCCTTTGGACCGAGTCTTGTAGGAAATATTACCCAGCATGCAAATGACAATCTTCAGAAAGGGATGCTTGCGGGATGCGTATTTCCTTTGATTTTGATTATTTCGCTTTTGATTATGAAACGGCTTCGGAGGTTATATGCAGGAGGATGTGAGCAGATGGAAATGTAGTTATCAGAATATACAATTGAATCCATAACTTCACGTCTATCTTTTAGCGTTAAGGAGAAAATGCAGTGTTTGGGACAGTAAAACGTGACGGAAGAAATAAAGTATGTAAAAATGAATATACATTATAATGAGTAATCGGAAATGGTAATCATGTGGAAAATCAGAAAATTGATAATACATTAAACCTGGCTGTAGAGGCTACACCGGAGGAAAGAGAAAAGTCTCTGGAGCTGAATGTGGGGTATGATCCGAAAGATCGCCTGTGGGATGTGATTGTAAAGTACTCCGGAAGCATGGAAGATATTCCCATAGAAGGGCTGCAGATCACACCACTTTTGAATCAGTATGCGGTAATCAGGGTTCCGCAAAGTCAGTTAGACGCTTTGGCAAATTTACCACAGATAGTATATGTGGAAAAGCCAAAGCGTCTTTTTTTTGCCCTCAGCCAGGCACGATCGATTTCCTGTATCAATCCTGTTCAGGCCGCACCTTACAATCTGCACGGTTCCGGGATACTTGTCGCCTGTGTAGATTCCGGTATTGACTACAGTCACCCGGATTTTAGAAATCCGGATGGAAGCACACGAATTGTCAGTCTGTGGGATCAGAGTATTCAGGGTAAACCGCCGGAGGGATATTTTCTGGGGACAGAATATACAGAAGAACAGATTAATGAGGCATTGGCTCAAAACAGTATTGCAGACCGTTACCGCATTGTCCCCAGCAGGGATTTCAGCGGACATGGGACTGCGGTTATGGGAATCGCGGCAGGAAATGGACGGGAAAGCGAAGGGATTCTTCGGGGTGTGGCTGATGAAGCTTCCCTGGTGGTGGTTAAGCTGGGTAACCCGCTGGAGGATTCCTTCCCCAGAACCACGGGACTGATTCAGGGGATTGACTACTGTATCCGACTGGCAATTGCCCGGAATCAGCCACTGGCACTGAATTTGAGTTTTGGAAATTCTTATGGTTCACATGAAGGCAATTCTCTTGTGGAGACTTATCTCGATCAGGCAGGTGCCCTTGGCAGAACCACTATTTGTGTGGGCATGGGAAATGAGGGAAGCAGCCGTGGTCATACTTCCCTTCGGTTAACATCTCGGACAGAGCAGGATATAGAATTGAGCGTGGGAAATCTGCAGAGTTCGTTTAATGTACAGGTGTGGAAAAATTATGTGGATGAAGCGGCTATTTCCATCATCAGTCCGGGAGGTCAGATTGCAGGTCCGCTGCGTATTTTTCAGGAACCTCAAAGATATCGTCTGGAGAATACGCAGTTGCTGGTATATTATGGGATGCCCAGTCCGTACAGTACAGCGCAGGAAATCTATATCGATTTTCTGCCGGAAAATCAATATGTTAATCCCGGCATCTGGACGATACGTTTTCAGGCAGGACATATCGTAGATGGAGAGATTGATCTCTGGCTTCCCGGCGGAGGTGTGCTGAATGAGGATACACATTTTTATTTTTCACAGCCGGATCGGACGTTAACGATTCCGGCAGCAGCGTCCGGGGTTATATCGGTGGGTGCTTATGATTCTCATCTGCAGTCATATGCCGCTTTTTCCGGCAGAGGCTATACTCGGGTAACCAATCAGATTAAGCCGGATCTGGCTGCTCCGGGTGTTCGAATTCAGACCACACGAGCAGGGGGAGGCTACGGAGAATATACGGGAACTTCATTTGCCACACCCTTTGTGACCGGATCGGCGGCGTTGATGATGGAGTGGGGGATTTTGAAAGGAAATAGTCCATACCTGTATGGTGAGGCGGTGAAAGCAAATCTGCGCCGCGGAGCCAGACAATTGCCGGGGATCAATCAGTGGCCAAATCCACAGTTGGGGTATGGGGTACTGTGTGTGAGGGATAGCCTGCCGATATAAGTTACCTTTTTGTGTATATAAAAAGAAGAATAAATCTGCCTTTTCGTGAAAACATATATTGAATAAAACTGCCTTTTATGAGTATGATAGTGCTAAAGATAGAAAGCATTCCTCATTAGATAAATTCAGAAACAAATGTTTTTGGAATGCAACAATCAGAGAGATTTTCAGTGAAAGAAACGGAGGATGAAAATGGCAAATTTAAGATTAAAGAAATTGATACTGGAAGTAGTGGATAATCAGTTGCGAGATAATAACCCGCCTATGGTAAGAGAAGCATATGACAGATTGATTGTGGAAGGATATTCTACCCGTGATGCAAAGGAAAAAATCGGAGCGGTCGTGCTTGAGGAGATTTATGACGTTATGAAAGAGAACCAGCCATATGATGAAAAACGATATACGGATGCATTAAAGAATATGGTGCAGCAAAGTTTAGATTTCGAGGATTCACATGAAATACTTACGGAATGGGATGAATGGGATCGACTTGTACAGCAGGGGTATGAGGCACAGGAGAATCAAAATGACAGTTATATGATTTCACTCTGGTGGAAGGCATGGGAGATTTTCCAGAAGATTATTGAAACAGCAGAATACAAAATAAGCGTAAGCGGTATTATGGAATCTCAGGATTACAAATATCCGGTAGACGCATGGCTCCAGGATTTAGAGATGGAACTGGGGAATACCGGAGAACATGAAAAACGAATGGAATTCTGTCAAATGATCTTGGAAATGCTGGATTGGAATTTTGATGATGACAGTTGTTTCAGGAATGCAATAGGAGAAGAATTATACGCAATGGGGAAATCTGTGGAGGGACGGGAATGGTTTGAAAACTGGCTAAAAAAAGAGCCGCATAATCAAAATGCGCTTAATGTATTTAGTTGGTGTATTCAAGAACAGGAAGGTACCGAGGAAGCATATCGGCTCATTCGAAGAGAGGTGATCGGTGTAGCGTGTACTATGCATAATGATTTGTTGTTTGAACGGGCGAAGCTTCTGGCAAAGAATCTGGGATTAACGGATGATCTGAAATGGATAGAATCACAGCTGACATCATTTCATGATTCACTGGAGAAGGCAGATCTTTATAATGATTTGTATGATGATTTCAAAATGCCTGTACAGCAACCGATTGTAAAAGAAAAGAAAATATATCCAAATGATCCCTGCCCATGTGGAAGCGGGAAAAAATATAAAAAGTGTTGTGGAAGGAAATAGCATTGGAGGATAAAAAATGACTTTGCCAGATGTAAAAGAACTTTCCAGAGAAGAGTTGCAGAACGTTATTTTGAGAATGCAGGAAATGTTATCAGAAGAGCAAAAGCAAAGCCTGCAGGAAATAATGAGAAAATGTACGAAACCGGATGTGGATGAGACGTCACAACCTGAGCAGTCAAGAATGTCGCAGGAACTTGTAGAAGAAAAAATGAGACAAATTCAAAAATGGCAAGAAAAGATTGATGAAGGTGAGATTTATCTTAATACGGAGGAATATGAAGACTATTCCAGCGGATACTGGGACGCTGACTGGATTACAGAATATTATGATAATCAGGGAGTCGGGGATTAAATTATGTATATGATCCGATTTGCTGAAGATTGTGTGGATGACATGCGGTATCAGGAAGCAAATGAAATTTATGAATGGCTGTGGGAGATGTCGGTTTTTACAGATAATGAATTTGGTGATCCGGTAGACATTGAGGTGTTGGAAGATAATAATCTGATACATACAGATATGAAGCGGCTGGCACTCCTGACATTATATGCAGATTATCAGGGATTACCGCCGGAAAAACGTGCGGAAGATATGTATCTGTATTTCTCTTTTAATGCATTCTTTAAAATACATATGGAAGAGATATTTCACGTTGGGAAGAAGAAGTGGGAAAGAACGCTCTTGACAATATTGATGTTGATCTTACTATTCGGGGTGAAATTGCCTTAAAAACGGCATATGTCTCATCGCACTTAATGCATGAAGAGGAAATGATGCAGTTTTGTTGGGAGTGTTTTTGTTCTGATTCGACCGTGAAAAATTATCTTCGCCTGTTTGGAACAGAAGAAATGGCAAAAAGATATGGTATACGGGGGAAAGAGGTATTGATAAACAGAATAAAAGGCAATCAGGAGAACAATTGGAGAAATTCGGAGCTACGCAGAAATGTGATTGATGATTACGAATATTATAGACTGATTTTTTATACAGGAAATTTTGAAAAGGTAAAAAATAAATCGAAAAATCCAAAAGGTTCCCTGGGATGGAGTTCTTCTTTTATTAGGAGTGGAATCAGACTTTTTCTGATTTATCTATATGAAAAAACGCTTCCTTCAAAGGCAGCTGCAAGTATTGCAGCTTATATAGGATTTTCGGATACAAAAGATGGAGAAAGCAGGATGTATTTTGAAAATAAAATTCTGGAAGAATGCCATAAGCACAAAGTAAGTGAATTCTGGAATTATTTTCAGAGATGGAAAAGACATTTCCCTATGGGAGAAGAGGAGAGAAAAAGGTATCTGTCATGGGCAGAAGAAATCGTATGCAGCAGAGCTGATGCGATTGTGTCCGGGCAGCACAGAAATCACTATGGAGAAGTTGCCGGGTTGCTGGCAATCGTAGGAGAAATAAAAGAAAGCATGGGAATGAGTGGGGCAAAAAGTGAGATTTTTGTACAGTATAAGAATAGATTTCCGAGACATTCGTCTTTTCAAAAAGAAATGAAATATTATTTCAATATGTGAAAATAAGCATTGTGACACTGACTTGACATCCTCGGGGTGTTGTGTGTGAAGGATAGTTTATCGATTTGAAATTCTCGTGTACTAAAAAATATAGTGTAATGATTTTTTTGGATTATAATTTAAAATATAAATAGATACTAAAAATGTTTGATAATTCAGAAGGGGAAAATATGGACGAGAATAAAGTATTGTGGAAAAAATGTGTAGAATTTCATGGACATGAATGCGGAGGACTAACGATTGGTTATAAGGCAGCGTTGTATGCTATGAAACTGATTGATATTACGTTTTCCGATGATGAAGATGTCGTATGTATCTCAGAAAACGATGCATGCGGAGTAGATGCGATACAGGTGATCCTGGGCTGCAGTGTTGGTAAAGGAAATCTTTTATTCCACATGACAGGAAAACAGGCATTTTCTTTCTACAACAGAAAGAATGGAAAAGCAGTACGTCTTGTGATGAAAAAAAAGCCGGAAGGCATGACCAGGGAGGAAAGTTTTACCTACTATCAGACGACAGAACCAGAAGTAATGTTCGATGTAAAAGAAGCCATCATAAAAGTTCCGGAGCGGGCCAGAATATTCAGATCCGTGGTCTGTGAATGCTGCGGGGAGGTAACAGCAGAAGAATATGTCCATCTGCAGGAAGGAAAAAAATTATGTCCGGATTGTTATAAGGAATATCGTAGATTCAATATATAGTTTGTTTATAAATTATTATATTTTCGAGAAAATAAGACATATCGTTCCAAAATATGGGAAGTAAAAATCCTGATATTTTATGAGAAAAATATGATGGGATTTGTATACAAAATAAAGATATTTGCTGGATAATATTAACATTATGTGCTATACTTATAATTGCATTAATTATAGACTTGTTATTTGTTTGTTCATATTTTACAATGAGTGCGGAGGTTGAAAAATATGAAAAACAGGTAATTATAAGGTTTATAAATCATTTCGTAAGGAAGGTGAGCAATTGGAAAACTATACCAAGTATAAGTTGAAAAAGACTGACGAACTGGAGTCCTTACTGGCCGATAAGGATAATCTTTTCGTTATTGCTTGTAACAAGTGCTTCAAGGAATTTGAAACTATTGACGAACCGGATTGTGGCGAGTTTGAACAATTCGCTGCAGGACTGGGAAAAACGATCATAGGCAGTGCAAAGGTAGATTTTCTGTGTAACAAGAATCATACGGAGAAAAATTTGCAGGATATGATTCCGGAAGGTACAGAAAATATTATTGTAATCTCCTGCGGTCTCGGTATTCAGACCGTGGCTGATTTGGCAGGAAAACCTGTATATGCGGCCAGCAATTCATTGAATTATACAGGACACCATGGTATGGCACTGACAAAGAAAAGCTGTGATGCATGTGCACAGTGTTATTTGAATATTACTGGTGGAATCTGCCCGATCGTTGACTGCTCAAAGAGTCTGGTCAACGGACAGTGTGGCGGTGCAAAGAACGGTAAATGTGAAGTGGACAGCAACAAAGACTGTGCATGGGAAAAAATTTACAGAAGACTGGAAAAACAGGGTCGTCTGGAAGAATTTTTAAATCAGCCGATTCAGATACGTGATTACTCCAAGACGAATTTCAAAGCTATTAATGATTATGTGAAATCGATCCGTGAGGAAAGACTGGCAGGCTATTATGGCGGTGTTCATCCGTCAGAGCGTAAGGAATACAGTGAACATATTGCTCTGGAAAGATTCCCGGAACCAAAGACAGTTGTCATTTCTATGTCACAGCATTTGGGTGCTCCGGCAAATCCAATCGTACAGGTGGGTGATGCTGTGAAAGTCGGACAGAAAATTGGTGAAGCAGCAGGCTTTATCAGTGCTCCGGTTCATTCCAGTGTCAGTGGTACTGTAATCGCGGTTGAGCCGCGTATGCACGCCACAAGAGGCAGTGAGGTTATGGCTGTAGTGATCGAATCGGATGGAAAAGATACTCTGCACGAATCTGTGAAACCGAATAAAGATCTGGAAAGCCTTACACCGGACGAGATTATTAATATTGTCCGCGAAGCAGGAATTGTCGGAATGGGTGGTGCCGGTTTCCCGACTTGCGTGAAACTGAAACCTGCAAAACCGGTAGATAC
This sequence comes from Lachnospiraceae bacterium, assembly GCA_004556655.1. Taxonomy (GTDB): domain Bacteria; phylum Bacillota; class Clostridia; order Lachnospirales; family Lachnospiraceae; genus Oliverpabstia. The sequence continues at coordinate 11,914 of SFGF01000019.1, forward strand.
GATTTTGCTGAATGGCTGTGAGTGCGAACCTCTTTTAACTGCAGACCACAGAGTGCTTCTGGAGTTTGCGGATGATATTATTTATGGTCTTAAGGCAATTCTTAAGACAACGGGTGCTGAAAAAGGACTTATTGTAATAGAGGACAATAAACCGGATGCCATTGAACTGATGCAGGCAAAAACTGCTGAATTGGATAATATTGAAGTAGTTGTAGCCAAGACAAAATACCCACAGGGTGCTGAGAAAACTCTCATCAAGCGCGTTATGGGAAGACAGGTTCCGCGTGGAGGACTGCCGGCAGATGTTGGCGTGATCGTTGATAACATCAGTACTGTAAAGGCTATCTCTGATGCGATTCAGACAGGTATGCCTCTGATTGAACGTGTAGCGACAGTAACCGGTGAAAAGATTAAGAATCCGGGCAATTACATTGTGAAGATCGGTACCAGTGTAAAAGAGCTGATTGATTATTGCGGCGGCACAACAGATGACGATGTTCTGATCAAGATGGGCGGACCAATGATGGGATTTGCTCTTTCGGATCTGAATGTGCCGATGATGAAAGGTTCCAATGGTATTATTGCCATTGATACTGACCAGACAGCAGAACAGCCATGTATCAAGTGCGGACGCTGTGTGGATGTCTGTCCGATGGAACTTTCACCGCTGTATTTTGCAAAATATGCGGATGAAGAGAATTGGCAGGGCATGAAAGATAAAAATGTCATGGACTGCGTTGAATGCAGATGCTGTGAGTACATCTGCTCCTCCAAGATTCCGTTAGTCACCAAGATTAAAGCCGGAAAAAATGCAGTAAGGGGGATGAAGTGATATGTTAATTACCCAATTAAAAGCAAAGGAAACAATCGTATCACTGGCAGACGGAAAAAAGGTTTTTATCATTAACTGCCATGGATGCAAGGAAGTCCGTTTTCCGGAAAAAGAAGCCGCAGAATTTCAGAAGGAATTGGCTGCTGCCGGGAATGTGACCGGAACGATTACAACAGATTACATCTGTAATCCGGAAAATATGAAGTTGCGTCTCGAGAAACATATGAGTGAGATCGAAGCTGCTGATGTGGTACTGGTATTCTCCTGTGGTGTCGGTGTACAGACAATTGCTGAATATCTGGAGAATAAGAAAGTATGCGCAGCCTGTGATACATATCCGGTACCGGGATTCCAGGGTGTGACACCACTTGAATATGACTGCAAACAGTGTGGTGAATGTTACCTGAACCTGACCGGAGGAATTTGCCCGATTACTGCCTGCTCCAAGAGTCTGGTCAACGGACAGTGCGGCGGTTCCAAGGATGGCAAGTGCGAAGTTGACAGTAATATGGAATGTGGCTGGGAACGTATTTACAGACGTCTGGCGCAGATTGGACGCCTGGATGTGCTGAAATGTCCGGTACAGGTACGTAATTACGCAACAGATGATGAAGTATCTAAATAAACAGCGAGTTGTTTAAATATATAAGATTGGAGCAATGTATAATGAAAATTACTGAGTTATTTGAACGTGGCGAATTTGTAGTTTCTGCGGAAGTAGGACCGCCAAAAGGAATTCATATTGAACATATGCTGGAAGAAGCAAAGACATATTTAAGCGGTGTTACAGCAGTTAATGTAACAGATAACCAGTCGTCAGTTATGCGTCTTGGTTCTCTTGCTACCTGTAAAGCCCTGAAAGATGAAGGGCTGACACCTATTTATCAGCTGACCTGCCGTGACAGAAACCGTATCGCACTGCAGTCCGACCTTCTGAGCGCAGCTATGTTGGGAATCGAGAACCTGCTGCTCTTGACAGGTGATCATACAAAGATGGGTGATCATCCGCAGGCAAAACCGGTTTTTGATCTGGATTCTGTTTCTTTGATTCATACAGTAAAACAGCTGGAATCAGGTGTGGATCTGGGTGGCAATCCATTGGTTGGCGAACCGCCTAAATTCGCTAAAGGAGCAGTTGTATCTCCGTGCAGTGATTCTGTTGATGCACAGCTTGCAAAAATGGAACGTAAAGTTATGGCTGGAGCAGATTATTTCCAGACACAGGCAGTATTTGAACCCGAGAAATTCATTAAATTCATGGAAAGAGCAAAACAGTTTGGAAAACCGGTTCAGGTAGGAATTATTATTCCAAAATCTGCAGGAATGGCTAAATTTATGAATAACAATGTTGCCGGTATCCATGTACCTGATGAAATGATCGAGGAGCTGAAAGCAGACAAAGAAAAGACCAAAGCAGGTATCACTGGTGTAGAAATTGCCGCACGTATTATCAAAGAGTGTAAACCATATTGTCAGGGTGTACATATCATGGCACTTGGCTGGGAAGACAAGGTACCAGAACTTCTTAAACAGGCTGGTATCTAATCCTGATTTACCATAAACTATAAAAATAGTCTTCAAATGGCTGGAAGTTGTTACAGGCTTTCAGCCATTTTATTTCCCATATTTATTTCATTTCCGGTATTGTTTCCCGCAAAATAAAAAGCTATAATAAAAACCAGTAATTATTGTCTTAAAGGTAGGTATGATATGAATAAAATGAAAATTCAAAAAGTAATGCAGCCGATTCTGCAGCTTCCGCAGGTGAAGTCTATGGGTGTGATCGGCGATCCCGGATGTGAAGGTCTGGGAACTTATAATATGAAAGTGTATGCAGGTGCGTTGGAAAAAAGTGCCGGAGATGATATCACACTGATTGCGGGAGATCTGGTACCGATCGGTAATGCCCATTATTACGGAACTATCAGCGAATTGACAGAAAGTATTGCGCACAATGATATCTATGTACTGCGGGGAAATCATGATACGGGGGCTTATACTGAGTATTTCGGAAGGAAAAATTATGCATTGTTGGCACAGGATTTTTCCGTAGTTGTCCTGGATAATGCGATGCGTACCTTTGAGGAAGAGGGGTTGGAGCTTTTAAAACAGGTACTGGAAATGGAAGAGGTGCAGCAGGTAATTGTTGCTTTTCATATTCCGGTTCCGAATCATTTTATTCGAAATTCTGTGTCGGAGGAAGAATTTGCACGGTTAAAAGCGGTTTATGGTTCTCATAAAGAGAAAGTAAAATATCTTCTGTGTGGTCATGTGCACTCCCGGTTTGAAGATGTGGTGGATGATATTCCTCTGATCTGTACAGGCGGTGGCGGAGCTCTTATAGAGGATGTGTCGGATGATATCCGTGCCTGTGATGTAGAGCATCACATCGTTCATTTTTATATGCAGGATGGTGTACTTCGATATCGTTTTGAGAATCTTTCGGAAAATGCATATGAAAGAGAGCGGAAATCCTCCATTCTGAAAGAAAATCTGGAACAAACGGTTGCCAATGAGTTGATAGCGCATCTGAAATATCTGATGTTTGCGGACCGGGCTCGAAGAAGAGGAATGGAGAAAGCAGCCAATCTTTTTGAGGCATTGGCAGCTTCCGAATATCACCACGCAAGAAATTTCTATTCCGTTATTGAAAATCCGGCACCATTTGGTGAATCTGTGGAGAAATTTGTTCCGGGTGAGGAGTTTGAATATCAGCGTCTCTATAAAATGATGGAAGAATATGCTGACGAAAAAGAGGCACCGCTGACAAAACAGGCCTACGCAGGGGCGGCAGCCGCAGAGAAAGTTCATGCGGGACTTCTAAAAGAAGCAGAGAATATAGAAGAATTTGATAGAGAAACGGTTTATGTGTGCCCAATTTGTGGTTTTGTAATGACGGGCGATCACATTCCTGACAGATGTCCGGTGTGCGGTGGACCAAAACGGCAGTATGAAGTGTACCAGGCAAAGGGAGAAAACAATGGATAATAAATTAAAAAAACTGGCTTCTTATTATAAGCCCTATAAGAGTTTGTTCTGGGCGGATATGTTTTTTGCTATGTTGGGAGCGGCAGTTACGTTGATTATTCCGCTGTTGGTGAGATATATCACGGGAACAGTGGTGGAGCTTCCGATACAGGAATCTACAAAAATTATTATAAAAATCGGTATTATTATGATTGCCATGGTGGCACTGGAGTGCTTCTGTAATTTCTTTATCACATATTACGGGCATGTGATGGGTGCAAAGATTGAGCATGATATGAGAAATGAGATTTTTGGTCATTATCAAAAACTTTCTTTTGCATTTTACGACAATCAGAAAGTCGGGCATCTGTTGTCCAGAATCACAAGTGATCTTTTTGATATTACAGAACTTCTTCATCACGGTCCGGAGGATGTGGTGATTTCTACGATTAAATTGGTAGGAGCATTTGTGATTCTGCTTATGGTGAATGTAAAACTGGCTCTGGTGGCAATGGGGATTGTAGTTGTGATGCTGTTGTATGCTGTCAGCCTGAATAAAAGAATGAAAAGTGCGTTTAAGGAGAACCGGGCGAGAATTGCAGATATTAACAGTCAGATTGAAGACAGCCTTTCCGGAATCCGTGTGGTGAAATCATTCAGCAATGAAGAGACAGAAATGAACAAATTTCAGGCAGGAAATGATCGCTTTGTAGCATCCAAGAAGGTAACCTACAAATACATGGCAACCTATAACTCTGGCATGGGAGCATTTTCCACGTTGATCACAGTAGGATCGTTGATCATGGGTGCTTTACTAATGGCTTCCGGAGAACTTACTTCAGCAGATCTGGTAACATTCCTCCTTTATATCAACAATTTTACAGAACCTGTCAAGAAATTGGTGAATTTTACCGAACAGTTCCAGAATGGTTACAGCGGATACGAACGTTTCCTGGAAATCATGAGCATTGCACCGGATATAAAAGATGAACCGGATGCAGTTTCTATTGATACTGCAAAGGGAGATATTGAGTTTGATCATGTGACTTTCCATTATGAAGAAAATAAAGAAAATGTTTTGTCAAATGTAAATCTGAAAGTTAAGCAGGGAGAATATGTGGCATTGGTAGGAAGCAGCGGTGCAGGAAAAACTACACTTTGTTCCCTGATTCCGCGGTTCTATGATGTGACAGATGGAAGCGTGAAACTGGATGGAATGGATGTGCGTAAGCTGAAGTTGAAAGATCTGCGGCGTCAGATTGGTATTGTTCAGCAGGATGTATATTTGTTTGCAGGAACGGTCATGGACAATATTCGTTATGGAAAGCCGGAAGCTACAGATGAAGAAGTCATTCGTGCAGCAATCGCTGCCAATGCCCATGAATTTATCAAAAATCTTCCACAGGGTTATGATACGGATATCGGACAGAGAGGGGTGAAACTGTCCGGTGGACAGAAACAGAGACTTTCGATTGCAAGAGTATTTTTGAAGAATCCTCCGGTGCTGATTTTTGATGAGGCAACGTCTGCTCTGGACAATGAAAGTGAAAAAATTGTGCAGAACTCGCTGGAAAAACTGGCAAAAGACAGGACGACATTTGTGATTGCCCACCGTTTGTCTACGATCCGGAATGCACAGAGAATCCTGGTACTTACAGAAAATGGAATCGAAGAAGAGGGAAATCATGAGACGTTGCTGAAAAAGGGCGGCATTTATGCCGGTCTGTATGAAATGCAGTTTCAGTAACTGATTTTTGCGAAGACATACCGGTTGACTTATACAGATAACATCCGTATAATACAGAGTGTTTCATAATAATATTGAGCGATTTATCACTAAGGAGGCAGCAATGAGAAACTGGGAAGAAAATGTCCGTAAGGTTGTACCCTATGTACCGGGTGAGCAGCCCAAAGAGCGAAATCTGATCAAACTGAATACCAATGAAAACCCCTATCCTCCATCACCGAAGGTGGAACAGGTTTTGCAGGAGATGAACATAGACTGCATGCGTTTGTATCCGGATCCGACAGCACATCTGCTGGTAGAAGCGATTGCAGACTTTTATCATCTCAAGGAAGAGCAGGTTTTTGTGGGAGTTGGTTCGGATGATGTTCTGGCTATGGTGTTTATGACATTTTTCAATTCCACAAAGCCGATTCTGTTTCCTGATATTACTTATTCCTTTTATGATGTGTGGGCAGATATGCTTCGGATTCCATATGAGAGAATTCCGTTAAAGGAAGATTTTACGATTGAGCCGGAGGATTATTTCAGAGAAAATGGCGGTATTATTTTTCCGAATCCAAATGCACCTACTGGTGTGGAGCTTCCGCTTGCACAGATTGAAAAGATTATTCAGGCAAATCCCGACGTAATTGTGGTAGTAGATGAGGCCTATGTGGATTTTGGTGCGGAGAGTGCACTACCATTGATAGATAAGTACGATAACCTGCTGGTGGTTCAGACATTTTCCAAATCAAGAGGAATGGCGGGCATGAGAATCGGGTATGCTATGGGCAATCCGGTACTGATTAAATATTTGAATGATGTGAAATATTCTTTTAACTCCTACACTATGGATCAGACAACGATAGCATTGGGAAAAGCGGCTGTGGAAGATAAAGAATATTTTGAAGATACAGTGAATAAAGTGGTGGAGACCAGAGAGTGGACGAAAAAGGAATTATCCCGACTGGGATTTACGTTTGGAGATTCGAAAGCAAATTTCATCTTTGCTTCACACAAAGAATGTCCGGCAGGGGAATTGTTTGCTGCTCTTAGAAAAGCCAACATCATTGTCCGGTATTTTGACAAACCAAGGATTGATAATTATCTGAGGATTACGATTGGAACACAGGAACAGATGGAAACCTTAGTGAAATTTCTGGAAAACTATCTTTCGAAAGGAGTTTAAGTATGGAAGTACTTGTAACATGGTTTACCACTCATCTTGGTCCCTACATATCGGCAAAAGCAGTGGTGTTTATTATCTCTCTGATGCCGATTCTGGAACTGCGAGGCGGTCTTCTGGCAGGAACGCTATTAAAGGTTCCGGTTGAACAGGCGATTCCCATCAGTATTATCGGAAATATTCTGCCGATTCCATTTATTCTACTGTTTATCCGACAGATATTCAAATGGATGAAAAAAATACGTATTTTCCGCGGACTGATTGAAAAACTGGAAACACGGGCGATGGGAAAAAGCGATAAGATTCAAAAATATGAATTTCTGGGGCTGATGTTTTTTGTAGGTATTCCTCTTCCGGGAACCGGTGCCTGGACAGGAGCACTGATAGCGTCCCTTCTGGGAATTGATATCAAAAAATCGTCTATGGCAATCTTATGTGGAATTGCCATGGCAACTGTGATTATGTATTTTGTTTCCTATGTATTGGTGGGAAATATTGTAAGTTAATAATTGACTTAAACTGGCGTCTTGACTTTATTATAGTGAAGGCGCTGTTTTATCTTGAAAGGAGATAAGATTCCGGCAAATTGCAGAGGCGAACTTGAATTTAAGAGAGGAGGAAAGCACATGAGAAAAAAGCTGGTTGTGTTATTGATGGTAAGTGTCCTGGGATTTACTGGATGTGGTCCTTCGTTGGCGAAGGAAGTTAAGGAACTGGTGAAACAGGAAAAACCACAGAAGAATGAAACAGCGCAGGAAGATGAAAAACCACAGGAAAATGAAACATTACAGGGAGAGGCAGAAGCACAGGAAACCACTGTCAGAGAAGACGAAGACGTATCAGATGATGGACAGGAAGCTGCTGTTCTAAAAAAGGGCGGTTCGTATACCTGGCAGGAAATCACGGTTACATTTCCGGAAAACTGGGCGGACAAATGCCTGATCATGGAAAATGAAACCGGTTTTTCTGTTTATCAGAAGGCATCTTATGAAAAAGAAAATGGCATGGGATTTATCTGTGGTTTCAGTCGTTTAGAGGAAGCTGTCTATTATGGATGTGGAGAAACTATGCTCGGTTATACCGATGATGGGGTGTTCTATTATATCAATCGCCCGACAGATGTCCCTTGTGACATCAGTCAGGAATCGATAATGAATGAGTATACGGAAATGAGTGCCCAGTCGGATGAAGTGGAAGAATCAGCCAGGTTTAATGTACCAGGTATCCATTATGATGTAGAAGAATATATCATCCCATCCAGCAGCATTTGTCTTTTGCAGCAGGAAATGCTGTACAGTATGTCGGACAATGATTTGTGGATCGCTAAAAATGAGATTTACGCCAGACACGGAAGAAAGTTCGGCAATGATTACTTACAGCGTTATTTTAATCAGTGTTCCTGGTATCAGGGAACCATTGCTGCAAAAAAATTTGATGATGCTGTGCTGAATGAAATTGAAAAAAAGAACGTAGAACTTCTCAGTGAGGCAAAGAAGGAATATGCCCGGAAGCATCCATACCCGAAGAAATATCAGGTTGGTGAAACCGTTCGGGAAGATTTGGACGGTACAGGAACATACAATGAAATCCGATATCAGGTAAATGAACTGCCGGACTGGAATTATGAATGCCTGCTCACCATAGACGGTGAAACTTATGCAGTCGGTGAAGTGGCAGGTATCTGGACCCCTTGTGAGGACAGATTTTATGTGACAGATATTTCGGAGTATGATGAAACTCTGGAAATTGCCATACTTGATTATGGTCCAAGTGATGATCTGGTAACCTATTTCTTTAAATATGATGGCGACTTGTATTATCTGGGACTTGTGGAAGGTTTTCCGTTTGCCGAAGAAAATGGTGGGATAAACGGATTTGACGGTTATGGAAATATTACTGGGCAGCTTCGGGTTGACTTGATCGAGACAGCGGAAACAGAAGGTCAGTGGAGATATAATGGTACTATTGATTATCAGGAAACCGGATGGCATAAGTATATTCCGAAAAGATCCCATATACTTTATGAAAATCTTCCCGTTTACAGCAAAATGGATGAAACTTCTGTCATGAAGACGATTCCGGCACAGAATGAGGTGTTCTTCATGGGAACAGATCTGACAGAATGGATTCTTGTAAAAGGAAAAGACGGAAGCAGCGGGTATATGCGCATTGTAGATGGAAAAATAACAGCATTGAATAAAAAAGCGGACGGAGTATTCTCGGATTTGTATTATTATGATTAACATATTTCATATAATACAGTAAAAAAATAAGAGGTTTATCATGAAAAAATCAGGAGCGGGTGCGGTTTTTGCTCTTGCACTGGTGATGATTACAGGGCTATCTGTATTATATTGGAAAGACGTGGGAGAAAAACTGGTAACGGCAAGCAGCAGTGTCAATGGACGGGAATTGCCTATTTATTCTGTCGAGACAGAGAAACCTGAGATTTCTATATCCTTTGATGCAGCCTGGGGAAATGAAGATACGCAGAAGATTCTTGAAATCCTGTCAAAACATCAGGTAAAAGCCACATTTTTTATGACTGGCGGATGGGTAGAAAAATATCCAGAGGATGTGAAAAAAATACTTGAGGACGGTCATGATCTTGGAAATCACAGCGAAAATCACAGGCAGATGAGCCAGCTTTCTGCGGAAGAATGCAGGAAGGAAATCATGACCGTACATGAGAAAGTAAAAAAGCTGACCGGATATGAGATGAATCTGTTCCGCCCGCCTTATGGAGATTACAATAATACTGTGATACAGACAGCGTATGCCTGTGGATATTATCCGATCCAGTGGAGCGTGGATAGTCTGGACTGGAAAAATTATGGAGTGGAAGATATTATTACCAGAGTAACGGAAAATAAAGATCTGGGAAACGGGGCAATTATCTTATGCCATAATGGCGCAAAATATACTGCACAGGCACTGGATGAACTTCTGACTAAACTGACAGAAAAAGGATATGAATTGGTACCCATATCACAGTTGATCTATAAAGAAAACTATCATATGGATGCATCTGGAAAGCAAATATCAAATCTGTAAAATAAGGATTGTACATTGAGGGCAGAAAGTGGTATGATAATAAAAGCGTTAGGAAGAAGAAAGGAGCATTATCATGCAGATTACAAAAGAAACTACTATGGGACAGATGCTGGAATATGATCAGGGAATCGCATATATTCTGATGCAGGCGGGAATGCATTGCATAGGCTGTCCGTCCTCCATCAATGAATCTCTGGAAGAGGCATGTATGGTACATGGACTGGATGCAGATGTGGTATTGAAATCTATTCAGGATTATCTGGCTCAGAAATAATCCGGGATATACTTGAAAAGAGAGAAACGTGACGAACAAGTTTCTCTCTTTTTTTTGTTGTGAACATAGATATATGAATATGTCAAAATATCGTACTTATCGGCTAAAATATCGTAAGACATTTTTGAGGCAAATTGATTATACTGTAAAAAACAACGAGTAGATACAGGAGGAACAGAGTATGATTCGCAGATATGTATATGGTAATGTGCTTGAGACGGAAGCTGTGTTGGAAAAGCCGGAGAAAGAACAGGGTCAGCTTCCATATTTTACAGTAAATGAACAGGAAAAGACATTTTTATATCAGATGGATGCAAGTGACAGGGTATATGGACTGGGAGAAAATGTGCGTGGAATCAATAAAAGAGGATGGATTTACGAGAGCAAATGCAGCGATGATCCGGAACATAAAGAAGACCGTCATTCTTTATATGGTGCTCACAATTTTCTGGTAGTGGATGGAAAAGAGCAGTTTGGTATTTTTATTGATTATCCGGGAATCCTTACTTTTGATGTGGGATATACAAAACATAATGAGTTAAAGATTAAAGCTTCTGACTGGAATCTGGATGTATACTTAATTACAGGAACAGATGTGAAAGATATTGTAAAGCAGTTCCGTCATATGGTGGGAAGAAGTTATGTTGCACCTCTTTGGGCATTTGGATATGGTCAGAGCCGCTGGAGTTATATGAATGAGGATGAAGTTCGGGAAGTGGTGAAAAAGCATCGTGATCTTGGCATTCCGCTGGACAGTGTTTATCTGGATATCGATTATATGGAACGGTACAAAGATTTTACATTAAACGATGAGACATTCCCCGATTTTGCAAAATTCAATGAGGAAATGAAAGAGCAGAATATCCATCTGGTACCGATCATTGATGCGGGTGTAAAGCAGGAGGATGGATATGATGTTTATGAGGAAGGACTGGAGAAGGGATATTTTTGTACCAAAGAAGACGGAAGTCCTTTTGTGGCTGCAGTATGGCCCGGAAAAGCTCTGTTCCCTGATATGCTGAATAAAGAAGCCAGAGACTGGTTTGGCGATCAGTACAAATTTCTTCTGGATCAGGGAGTAGAGGGATTTTGGAATGATATGAATGAACCGGCGATTTTTTATACAGAAGATCGTCTGAAAGATGTACTGGAAAAGCTGGACACCTATAAAGGGCAGAATCTGGATCTGGACCGCTTCTGGGAATTTACAGGACTGGTTTCCGGATTGTCCAATAACGTGGATGATTATAAAATGTTCTATCACAATATGAATGGAGAGAGAGTAAGTCATGACCGTGTACATAACCTGTTCGGATATAATATGACCCGTGCAGCAGGAGAGGCGTTTGAACGTCTGGAGCCGGACAAACGTATCCTGATGTTTTCCCGGTCTTCCTATGTGGGAATGCATCGTTACGGCGGTATTTGGCAGGGCGACAACAAATCCTGGTGGTCACATATCCTGTTGAATCTGAAAATGATGCCATCTCTGAATATGTGCGGTTTCCTTTATACAGGAGCAGATATTGGTGGATTTGGTGCGGATACTACGGAAGATCTGCTTCTCCGTTGGTTGGAACTGGGTATTTTTACTCCATTGATGCGAAACCATTCAGCTTTGGGAACCAGAGTACAGGAGGCATATCGTTTTGAAGATATTGAAGGATTCAGACATGTGATTGGACTTCGCTATCGTTTTCTTCCATACATTTACAGCGAATATATGAAAGCGGTTCTGCGGGATGAAATGATGTTCAGACCATTGGCCTTTGATTATCCGCAGGATGCTCATGCAGTAAAAGTAGAAGATCAGCTTCTTTTGGGTGATGGTCTTATGATTGCTCCGATCTATGAACAAAATGCGGAGGGAAGATATGTATATCTGCCGGAAAAAATGAAAATGGTTCGTTTTAAAAAAGGTGGGATCACAGAAGAGAAAATTTTGGAAGCAGGACATCATTACGTAGAAGTTGGACTGACAGATGTGGTAGTATTTGTACGTCCGAACCACTTGATTCCGATGTCAACAGGCGGTCAGTGTGTGGCTGATGTGGATTTTGAAAATCTTCAGTATCTCTCATATGTGGAAGAAGGAGAGGCAGTTTACGAATATTATCATGACAATGGTTATGAGAAAGATTACGAGAATCCGGAGCACATTACCGTTATCCGTATGGACAGAGAAGGCAATGTACGGAAGTAAACGGCAGTAGAATTTGGGGCAGGACAGGGGACAGACATGTGTCCTAAAAATAGGACACATGTCTGTCCCCTGTCCTGCCCCCGGTTCCGGTTTTTTCTTTACAAATAGCACGTGAAATGGTATATTATGAAACATAGTGTTTAATAATTTAACAAGGTAAAGTGATAACACAACAAAACGAAAGGAACAAAGAGGAAAGATGAAAAAGAGAATTGCATTTATTGGAAGCAGTGGAGGGAATCTCTATAAACAGGGCGGCAATAATCCTTCCGGAATGATGAAAGAAATTCTTCTTCAGACAGGTGCTGCAGACATGGAAGTGACGTTTGTACAGTATGTGCTGGCTTCCGGCAGTCTGGACACTGTGGGAGAAGACAGTCAGGCTGTTTTGTATGGTTGGGGAGGAACGGATCTTCAGGAAGAATTTACCGGTACTCTGAAAGAAGTCAATGAAAAAGCAAAAGAAATGGATGGCAAGCTGGCAGAATTGATCGAAAAAGGTGAGATTGATGGTATTATGTTTGTCAGTGCGGATCCGGATGGAGCCAATGAAAAAGCAACAAAAGCGGCTGCACAGGCAAAAGTCCCTATGGCGGGAACAGGAGGAAGCGGTGTAGCACGGATACAAAATGCCGGATGCAATGTACTTTCTGCTTCTGGTACTACAGGAACTACAAACCGGACGAGAGCGGTAGCATTTACTACTGCTTTGGCGAAAAACTGGGGAATTCGTTATATGCCGGTCATTGGTAATACCGGAGACAATGCAGTTGCAAAAGCACAAAGCAATATCTGGAAGAGAATCAATTTCAGAGGAATTATGATGACCAGCCTTCCGGCATTTATTGCCATGGCATTGTGTCTGGCACTCAGTAAAATTCCTGCATTAGCTGCTCTTTCAGATGTATTCGATACACTGGTGAATGCACTGCCCATTGTAGTCTGCGCAATTGCGGCAAAACAGGTTTCCGGTCTGGACGAAGTCGGTGTTGTAGCCGGTATTGTGGCCGGTATATTATCTGTAGATGGTGGAATTCTGGGAGGTCTTCTTCTTGGTATCCTTGCCGGAATTCTTGCATACTATATCATCGTATTTTGTTTCCGGCATAACGTACCGGGAACTACGGCAAATATCGCTGCAGGCGGAATCGGCGGACTGATCGCCGGTATAGCCGGAAAATATGCGGTAGCTCCGGTGGCTCTTTGGATTGGAAATGGAATCTGTAATATCATTGATGCTGCTATTGGATTTAACCCAATCCTGGCAGGTGCGGTTGCAGGACTTTTGATCTGGCCGGCAATTATTGGTGGTGTATACCATGCGGCAATTCTTCCGATTGTTCTTCTGGAGATGGAAGAAATGGGATTTAGTTTCCTTGGTGCAATTGATATGACAGGATTGGTTATGGTTTCCGCCGGAATTACTCTGGCGAATGTGATCATGCCGAAACAGAAAGGTGAAGCAGCAGTTGCACTTCCGGGATGTCTGATCAATATATGTTTTGGAACTTTTGTGGAAGCAGCATATCCGTTTATGTTTTCCAATAAAATAGTCTTTGGTGGAGCATTGGCAAGTGCAACAATATCCGGAGCGTTGGTTGGTTTGTTTAATGTTAAGGGAACAGCCTATGTACCGGCTGTCATGGCTCCGTTTATGGCCAATGAAGGAAAAGGATTATGGTTTGCGGTTGCCATGCTGGTAGCTATGGGATGTGCTTTTGTGATTACATTATTTGCCAATATGTTGGAAAAAAAGAAAAAAGTACAATAATAAGGGAAACATAGAATCCTGTTATTTTTTCCAATGACAGGACGTTTCCCTACAGAAAATCGTCGGAGACTGTATCTCCTTTCAAAATAAAATAGTGCTGGTTTCAGAAATGCAATAATGTTTCAGAAACGCAGCACTATTTTTAATCTTCAATATGAAATTATAACAGCTATTTACATCATATAATGAGTGTGATCACACGGAAGATAAACAGCGCGCATACAACATACATGATCGGATGGATTTTCTTGATCTGTCCTGTACAGATTTTGATAATAAACCATGCCAGCATACCAAACATAATACCATTTGCGATCGAATAAGTAAGCGGCATGATCAGGAATGCCAGATATCCGCCGACGGCGTCTGCAACGTCTCCGTCAAAGTTTAATTTCTTAATAGAAGAAGCCATGAAGAAACCAACTACGATCAGTGCAGGTGCAGTAGCAAAACTTGGGATTGCCAGGAAAATCGGGGACAGGAACAGAGCTACGATAAACATAACACCTGTTGTCAGGGCTGTCAGACCTGTTTTTCCGCCTTCAGCAACACCGGCACTGGATTCTACAAAACTGGTGATTGTGGAAGTACCCAGCATAGAACCGGCTACTGTACCGATCGCATCTGCCATAAGAACACGGCCAACTCTCGGAAGTTCTCCGTTTTCATCCAGAAGATCTGCTTTATCTGCAATACCGATTACGGTTCCGATCGTATCAAACATATCTACGAACAGGAAAGAGAATACAATTACGATAAACTGTGAAATATGAGCACCGATCCATCCAAAATCAAATTTGAAGAAAGTAGGTGCCACAGACGGTGGAATAAAAGATGACGCACTCAGTGATGGAATCAGAGAGTAAACACCGGCTTCCACATCTACAACATACCAACCAGTCAGCTCAGCGATGATACCCAGAACCCAGGTAATCAGAATGCCCCAGAGGATATATCCTTTTACATTAAAGTGCAGCAGGATTACAGTGATCAGCACACCAATCAGGCAGAGTGCTACTTCCGGTTTAGAAAAGTTACCCAGAGCCAGCAGTGTGGATTCATCAGCAACTACGACTCCGGCACCCTGAAGTCCGATAAAAGCAATGAAAAGACCAATACCTGCAGTAATACCGTATTTCAGATTGGCAGGAATTGCATTAACGATAGTTTCACGCAGCTTGAAGAATGAAAGAATGATAAAAATAATACCCTCTACCAATACCGCTGCCAATGCGATTTTCCAGGGATCCTCGATGCCCTGAAGATCTCCCAGACATACAGTAAAAGCAAAGTAAGCATTCAGTCCCATACCTGCAGACAGAGCAATCGGATAATTTGCCCAGAATGCCATAATAAATGTTGCAAGGGCAGAAGCCAGTGCGGTAGCTGTAAATACAGCGCCGGAATCCATACCGGAAGCACTTAGCAGGTTCGGGTTAACAGCGAGTATATACGCCATAGTCAGGAAAGTCGTAATACCGGCCATAATCTCGGTCTTGACTGTGGTGTTATGCTCTTTCAGTTTAAAGAGTTTTTCCATGAGTTTTCCCTCCTCTATAAATTTGTGGAACTCTTTGGTGAATTGTTTTTACATTTTGCATTGTAGCTGATTTTAATAGTGTTTGTCAACGGATACAGGTTAATTACAGTATAAATACGGGACAAAAAGAGAACTGAGAAAGTGCGTGTCTTTACAGATTGAAAAAAGGCAGTTATAATGAGAAAAAATATTGGCTGCGGCAGTATAAAAAGGTCGGTTGCCGGTCATAAAATCAAAGAAAGAGGGAAAATCAATGAAATTTACGAAGATGCAGGGAATAGGAAATGACTATGTATATGTCAATTGTTTTCAGGAGACAGTAGAGCATCCGGGCGAAGTGGCAAAACTGGTAAGTGACCGGCACTTTGGAATAGGTTCGGACGGACTGATCTTAATAAAACCATCAGATGTAGCTGATTTTGAGATGGATATGTATAATTCTGACGGATCCCGGGGGGCTATGTGCGGTAATGGAATTCGCTGCGTGGCGAAATATGTATATGATTACGGTTTGACGGATAAAACATCCATCACGGTCAACACGGCAAGCGGAATCAAATATCTGGACCTGACGATAGAGGATGGAAAAGCGGTTCAGATTCGTGTAAATATGGGGGCACCGATTCTGGAACCATTTAAAATTCCGGTGATTTCAGAAAAAGAGATAGTGCTCGATGAGCCGATTCTGGCAGATGGAAAAGAATATCGGATTACTGCTGTTTCCATGGGAAATCCCCATGCGGTTACTTATATAGATGATGTGAAAGGACTGGATATTGAAAAAATTGGTCCCCAGTTTGAACATCATCCGATTTTCCCGGATCGTGTGAATGCGGAATTTGTAAAAGTTCTGGACAGACATACAGTAGAAATGCGTGTCTGGGAAAGAGGTGCAGGAGAAACATTGGCCTGTGGAACGGGAGCATGCGCTGTAGCTGTTGCATCCATATTAAATGGGCTTACAGAGGATGAAGTTACTGTGAAGCTTCTGGGAGGAGATCTGAAAATCTACTGGGATCGAAAAGAAAACCTGGTATACATGACAGGTCCGGCTGAAGTAGTATTCGATGGAGAAATCAAACTGCCGGATTTCAAGTAGTATACTTTTTGATTCGTGAGATCAATAAATGTAATGAGGCTGCTGATGATATATTCTGTCTGCAATGTCAGGTCGCTCCCCTTTAGCTAACTGTTAACTTCGACATAAGACGCTCTGGAGAGCCGTCGCGCCTAAGTCTGCGTAAACAGTGGATCTTCAGGCTCGCTTTCCCCGATGACATTGACAGACAGAATATATCATCAGCAGCCCATTTACTTTATCGTCTATACGAATCAAAAGAAACAGAGCTATTGGTGTCATTTTGTATCGTGAGAAAGCGTGCAAAAATCGAGCAGTCCGTTTTAGAAGCATTGGGATAAGTGAGCCTGAAGATCCAGCGCTTACGCAGACTTAGGCGCGACGGCTCTCCGGAGCGTCTTATGTCGAAGTTAGCGATTAGCTGAAGGGGAACGGCCTGCTTCTAAAACGGACTGCTTGATTTTCTACACACATCTCACGAATCAAAAAGTATACTTTTACAGTAATGGTATTCCATGTTCTTTCGCGGCCTGTACGGTTTCTTCCGGCCACAGGGAGCAATGGACTTCTCCGATATGTGCTTTTCTCAGATAAAACATACAGATGCGGGACTGACCGATTCCGCCGCCGATGGTAAATGGAAGTTCGTCATTCAGTATGGCTTTCTGGAAGTCCATTTCTGCCCGTTCTTCACATCCGCAGATGGCAAGCTGGCGTTTCAGAGATTCAGCATCCACACGGATTCCCATGGAAGAAAGTTCAAGAGCGATATCCAGTACCGGATAGTATACAATGATATCTCCATTTAATTCCCAGTCATCATAATCCGGAGCGCGGCCGTCATGTTTCTGTCCGGAAGTAAGATATTTACCGATCTGCATGATAAATACGGCACCTTTTTCTTTAACAATCTTATATTCCCGATCCTTTGGAGTAAGGTCAGGATACATATCTTCCAGTTCCTGAGAAGTGATAAAGAAAATATCTTTCGGCAGAATCTCTTCAATATAATCATACTGGATTGCCATATATTTTTCTGTTTTTTTCAAAGCAGAGTATACGGTACGAACCACAGATTTCAGAGTGTCAACATTTCTTTCTTCGCGGGTGATGATTTTTTCCCAGTCCCACTGATCCACATAGATGGAATGAATATTGTCGGTATCTTCATCCCGACGGATGGCTACCATATCGGTATAAAGACCCTCACCGTGGGAAAAACCATATTTCTTCAGTGCATACCGTTTCCATTTGGCAAGAGAATGGACAATTTCCGCATCTTCCTGATCCGGAGCTTCCTTGATATCAAACTTAACCGGGCGTTCCACACCATTCAGATTGTCATTCAATCCAGAGGTTGGATTGACAAATAAAGGCGCAGATACGCGGAGAAGATTCAGTCTTTCAGACAGCGTCTTTTGGAAAAAATCCTTTACGGTTTTGATTCCAATTTGCGTATCGTGAAGGTTCAAAGCTGGCTGATAATTTTCGGGAATGATAAAACGTTCCATAAAAGTGCCTCCTCATTACATTTTTCAATACATTTTCAATGGTACTATTATAGCAGAAAATGATTGAAATACAACTTGAAATTTCGAGTTCATCCCCCATATATCCTACAGTTCGACGGTAGTTGTTGCAATTTTTTTTCGAAATCGGATGTCATGTTCCACGAACAGCATCGTTGGCTGATATTCCAACAGCAGTTTTTCAATCTGCATTCTTGAAAATACGTCTATATAATTCAGTGGTTCATCCCAAATATAAAGATGGGCCGGTGTCAGTAAACTGGCGGCAAGCAGAACCTTCTTTTTTTGACCTTCTGAATAATCTTCCATATTTTTCAAAAACTGCACCCGTTCGAAATCGAGCTGTCTGAGTATAGAACAGAACAGACTTTGGTTCAAATGATGTATCCTGCAAAATTCTGGTATGCTTCCCTGTAAACCGGAGGTATCCTGAGAAACATAGGAGACGATTAGTCCGGAGGCAATTTCGCAAAGGCCTTCTTCCGAAAGTGCAATGCTGGGATCGATAGCCCCTGCTTTTTGCAAGATTATTTTAATGAGCGAAGATTTTCCACAGCCGTTTTCGCCATGCAGAGCAATCCGATCGCCTTTGTGAATGGCAAAGGTTAAGCCGGTAAAAAGCGGACGACTGGCATCCTTATATTTCAGACTATAATCTTTCAGATTAACAAGAGTGTTTTTATGATGCTCAAGTTGTACCAGCTTTAAATCTGCCGGCATTTCCAAATCCTTTAGAAGACCTTCTTTTTCTTCTATTTCCCGATCGATTCTTCTCTCCATTTGACTGACTCTGCTCTGCATTTTTTTTGTTTTTGCACCGATATATGCTCTGGTGTCCAGAAATCTGTCATGCTCTTTTACCGGATCATATCCAATCTTGGTACGTTCATTTTTATCGGCCCACTGGGAAGTGCGCATTGCAGCCTGCTTTAGTTTCCGGATCTCTTTTTGGTGTTTTTCGTTTTCTGCTAAAACAAATTGATCCTTGCGCTGCTTGTTTTCCCACCAGCTGGAAAAATTACCGTTCTGTACCTCGATGGTTTTCCGGTTCAGCACCAGTACGTGATCGGTACAGGCATCCAGCAGGTCTCTGTCATGAGATACGAGGATATATCCTTTCTTGGAAGCGAGATATCGTTTGACAGTTTCTCTGGCATCCTGATCCAGATGATTGGTTGGTTCATCGATCAATAAAAAATCATTTTCTCCGGAAAATAAGACGGCCAGCAGAATCTTGGTGCGCTCTCCGGGGCTCAGTGTCTGATATGGTTGGTAAAGAAGTTCTGCGTTTTCACCCAGCTGTGTCAGTTCACATATCACACGCCATAGTTCACATCCGGCCTTCAGTTCTTCGACGAAATCGGCGGCAGATAACTGCATTTGACGTTTTGTAATCTGATAGGGGAAATAGTCAAACACGGTAGTTGTATCAATAGATCCGTTATAGGAATATTTTCCTAATAACAAATGTAAAAAAGTTGTTTTCCCTTTTCCGTTACGACCGATAAAACCCAGTTTCCAATTTGTATCAATGGAAAATGAGACATTTTCAAATATATTATCAGAACTTCCATCATAATAAAACGTAAGATGATTCACACTTATTTGTGCCATATACATTCCTCCTTCCATGCTTCGCATGCATTTGGATAAAAAAATAGAAACCATTTGCTGCCAAAGGGTTTCATTCCATACGATAACCTCAGGAGTGGAGGAGTGACATTACAAGCATGATCCGCGAGAAATAATATGCACACAAAAAGAGAGGTTATGAGAACATAATCCACTTTTGGCAACATGACAATACAATGTGCGTGTCAAAACTCACACAGTGAAAAACTTCATGTAATCAAAAGTAAATTATCTTCTCATCTTTTCACCTCTCTCCTTAAGCTGTTGATATTCTAGCACCTAGATATCCTTTTGTCAACAGTGGTACATTTCATTTGTCTGTGCATTGTTTTTGACCTTATAACCATTATGTGTTATGCTGATAATAAGAGGAAAAGCTTGTTATTAGCAGTATGGAACAAATCGGGGAAAGATTTTGAAAAGACAGGGGGGAAGAAAATGAAGAAGAAAAGATGTAATCTGTGCGGCGGCAAAATTGTAAATGAACGGTGCGTAAGTTGTGGTATGTATTGTCGTTCAGCTCAGGGGAGATATTATCTGAACGAGCGCAGACCGAACTATGAACAGACAGAAGAATATGAAAAAACAGGCAATAAAAGAACGACATATAAAAGTGTGGAGAATAGAAGTGTAGGTTATGCAAAAAGGCAGAATGTGACGGCGTCGACAGTTCCGGGAAGAGTGACCGGAATGCCGGAAGGAAGCAGGCTTTCGGGAAGAAGCAAAACTTTCGGGAATATTGTTATAGTTATCATCGTGCTTGTTGTTGCTGTTCTTAAGTTGGTTGACTGGGGAGAAAGCTTCGATGAACCGGCAGAGAATGTGGAAAATTATGAAAACAGTGATACTGCGGCTGCTGTAGAAGTTCCGTCGGAATCGATCGATATTTATGAGAATATGGTAAGGGATCTGTCGGAAGATGGAGAAAATTTTGAAATTTCCCTGAATGCCGGACAGTATGTAGTGGGATGTCAGCTCCCGGAAGGAAGATATACGGTGAAGGCTGGGGAAGATGCGGAGAATCTTTGGTTCTCTGTAGAGGATGAGGAGGAGAACTATTTTTACAATTCCT
The DNA here is from genome assembly GCA_004556655.1 of Lachnospiraceae bacterium. GTDB lineage: Bacteria > Bacillota > Clostridia > Lachnospirales > Lachnospiraceae > Oliverpabstia. The sequence continues at coordinate 32,778 of SFGF01000019.1, forward strand.
GGTGGATTTCCGATTATCAGATGACAGAAAACGGATATGAGATTGAAGATGTCAGACTGTACAATGGTGCTGTTATGACTATATCGGGAGCGGGTACGATCCTTTTACAGACGGTAAACGGACAAACAGACCAGATGAAGATCCCACAGGCAAACCCTCTCACAGAACAAGTTTATGTGTCATCAGACCTACTTAAAGTGGGGAAAGACCTGGAAGCAGGTGTGTATGATGTAAAAGCCCTGGAAAACGAAGGAATTTTTAAAATACGAGATGAAGAAGGCTATGAAATGGAATATTATCTGGATTCTGACCAATGGTATGATCCGGCAGAGTATCATAATATGATATTATTAGAAGGGGATATCATATATGTGGAACCGGAAGAATTTTCCATTGTATTGATTCCCAGCGAGGAAATCTATGAATAGTGCCAGGTGACACGATTTTGCGACAGGATATGTCAAGAGGATTTTGTCTGAAAATAGTTACAAGATTCCGGAGGAAAAGAGAAGGAAATTTTATATTTCTTACTCTTTTCTTTTTATGGAAACAGTGATATACTGGTGCATACAAAATGTTGATTTTTTAAAACGGATAACAACTATATATAGTAGTGAGGAGAATAAGAAATGGTATATATTATTAAAAAAGACGGGACACGGGAGGAGTTCAATGCAGAGAAAATTGTTCGTGCTGTCAGCAAATCAGCCGACCGTGTCATGTATAAGTTTACGGATGAAGAGATTGAATTTATCTGCAAATATGCTACGGATCGCGCGGAAGCCTTGAGCCGGGGAAAGAAAGACGGTATCCTGATACAAGATATGCACAATATCGTGGAGGGAGCTCTGGAACAGGTGAATCCTGCTGTGGCAAAAAGTTACCGGGATTATAGAAACTATAAAGTGGATTTTATTCATATGATGGATGAAGTATACACAAAGAGCCAGTCCATTCGGTATATCGGAGATAAAAGCAATGCGAATACGGACAGTGCGCTGGTAGCTACCAAGAGAAGTCTGATTTTTAATGAACTGAACAAAGAACTGTACCGTAAGTTTTTCATGAACAGAAATGAACTGCAGGCATGCAAAGACGGATATATTTATATCCATGACCAGTCTGCCCGTCTGGATACCATGAACTGTTGTCTGTTTGATGTGGCTTCTGTGCTGAAAGACGGATTTGAGATGGGTAATGTATGGTATAACGAGCCAAAGACGCTGGATACTGCTTTTGATGTTATGGGTGACATTATTCTCAGCACTGCAGCACAGCAGTATGGTGGGTTCACTGTTCCTGAAGTGGATAAGATTCTGGCGCCCTATGCCCAGAAAAGCTATAACAAATATTATGAAGAATTTTTGAAATATTCGGATCCGGAATGGAACGGCAGAGAAGAAAAGGCCAGAACCTATGCCTGGGAAAAAGTATGCAGAGACTGTGATCAGGGATGGCAGGGAATTGAGTACAAGCTGAATACGGTTGGATCTTCCAGAGGAGATTATCCTTTTGTAACAGTAACCCTGGGGCTTGGTACCGGAAAATTTGAGAAAATGATTTCTATTTCACTGCTTAATGTACATCGGGAAGGTCAGGGAAAAGTGGGACATAAAAAACCGGTGTTGTTCCCGAAAATTGTATTTCTGTATGATAAAGCAATTCATGATCCGGGATGCGAGGCGGAGGATGTGTTTGAGGCGGGTGTGGCCTGCTCTGCAAAAACTATGTATCCGGACTGGCTGTCTATGAGCGGCAAGGGATATATTTCCAGCATGTATCAAAAGTATAAAAAGGTTATCAGTCCGATGGGATGCCGTGCCTTCTTAAGTCCGTGGTATGAGCGTGGTGGTATGGAGCCGGCAGATGAGAACGATGTTCCGGTATTTGTTGGAAGATTCAATATCGGGGCAGTCAGTCTTCATCTCCCGATGATTCTGGCAAAGTCACGTTCTGAGAACAGAGATTTTTATGAAGTACTTGATTTTTATCTGGAAATGATCCGTGGTCTCCATAAACGTACGTATGATTATTTGGGTGAGATGCGTGCATCTACCAACCCATTGGCGTACTGTGAAGGTGGTTTTTATGGCGGACATCTGAAACCTCATGACAAGATCCGCCCGATTCTGAAACCGATGACAGCATCTTTCGGTATTACGGCACTGAATGAGCTGCAGGAGCTGTACAATGGCAAGTCTATTGCTGAGGATGGTGAGTTTGCTCTTGAAGTTCTTCGGTATATCAATGATAAAATTACAGAGTATAAAAAAGAAGATGGCATTTTATATGCGATTTATGGAACTCCGGCGGAAAGTTTGTGCGGGCTTCAGGTAGAACAGTTCAGAAAAATGTACGGCATCGTGCGCGGTGTATCAGACAGACCTTATGTGAGCAACAGTTTCCACTGTCATGTTTCGGAAGATATTTCTCCGATCCAGAAGCAGGATCTGGAAGGAAGATTCTGGGAACTGTGTAACGGCGGAAAGATTCAGTATGTACGATATCCAATTGATTATAACATTCATGCCATCAAAGCACTGATCCGCAGAGCTATGGATCTGGGATATTATGAAGGGGTAAATCTCTCCCTTGCATATTGCGATGATTGTGGTCATCAGGAACTGGAGATGGACGTGTGTCCGGTGTGCGGTTCCAGAAATCTGACCAAGATCGACAGAATGAACGGATATCTTTCCTATAGTCGTGTTCATGGCGATACACGATTGAATGATGCCAAGATGGCAGAGATCGCGGACAGAAAATCCATGTAATATTCCCGGGAGTATGTCATGAGCAAAAAGAAAAAACCCAAAATGGAGTATCGGTATTACGAGATTCCCGCCGGGAGCCCTGTATTGGCATTGCTGGGAGAAAAGTGGATACAGAATTATGGAAGAAATATTGATTATCTCCATTTTCATAATCATTTGGAAATCGGATATTGTTATGAGGGAGACGGTACTCTGACACTGGAGGAAGAAGACAGACATTATCACGGGAATATGTTTTCTGTGATTCCCAAAAACTTTCCCCATACGACGAATTCCCATCATGATCATGTTTGCAAATGGGAATACCTCTTTATAGACGCGGATGGATTTCTGGCAGAAGTCTACCGGGATAATCCGCATATGGGAGACCGGATCGTTCGACGGGTCAATCAGACAGCTTTGTTTTTTCATGAAGAAGAGCAACCGGAGATGGCTGCTTTGATCCATCAGATCCTGGAGACGATGCGAAGTCAGAAGCCTTTTTATCTGGAAGAGGTAAAAGGGCTCACTCTGTCACTTATGGTCGAAATTGCCCGATGCAATAAACCTGAGGATGAAAAACAGGAGATCAGAGAAGGGAACAGAGCTATTATCTCGCCAGCACTGGACTATATCAGCGAATATTATGAGAGGCAGATCAGAATTGAAGAACTGGCAGATTTCTGCCATATCAGTGAGACGCACTTTCGCAGGGTATTTACGGAGTGCATGGATATGACACCGGTGGAGTATATCAATTGGGTAAGAATCAGGACGGCGTGTGATGAACTGAAAAGAACGGATGATTCCATAGGGACGATTGCTGCGAGAACCGGATTTTCCACCTTGTCAACATTTAACAGGAATTTCCGGAGAGTTATGGGCATTTCGCCTCAACAGTGGAGAAAAAATCCGGAACATTATGAGCGAAAATTGTTGAATTATGATATAAAAACCCAGGAGGGATGGTGAAAATGCCATTCCTCCTTTTAAAATGGTCGATTATGCATAAAATAGAGTTGAATATGACAACAAATCAAATGCTTCCATTGGTATAATGTGTATACATTGGTTCACAAAAAGTATAAAAATTGTACATAATTACTAAATGACAGGAAGGATGATTATGGCAATATTTATAAAAAGTGGACAGAAAAACCAATATTTTAGGAGGGTATGTAACATGAAAAGAAAAGTTATTTCTGTATTATTGGCATCTGCAATGGTACTTTCTATGGCAGCCTGCGGCTCCGGCGGAAGTGATGGAAGCAGTGATGCAGCAGGAGACGGAGCAGCAACAGATGAAGCAGGTGATGCAGCAGATGACGGAGCTGCGGTAGTTGAAGGAAGTGCTGGAGATGATAACACTCTGACTGTTTGGACATGGGATCCGAACTTCAACATCTATGCTATGGATAAAGCAGCTGAGCTTTATGCAAAAGATCATGAAGGTTTTAAAGTTGATATCACCGAGATTCAGTGGGGAGATATCGAAACAAAAATCACAACAGCAGTAAATGCTGGAGATTTGAGTACACTGCCAGATATTTTACTGATGCAGGATAATTCTTTCCAGAAGTATATTAGCTTCTATCCGGATATCTTTACAGACCTGACAGATTGTGGAATTGATTTCTCAGAATTTGCAGAAGCAAAGACAGCTTATTCTGTAATGGATGGAAAGAACTATGGTGTTCCGTTTGATAACGGTGCTGTTATCAATGTTATGCGCACAGATTTGTTGGAACAGGCTGGATATACATTGGATGATTTCACAGATATCACATGGTCTGATTATATGGAAAAAGCAAAAGTTGTTCTGGAAAAAACAGGTCTTCCGATTATGACAGCACAGGCTGGTTCTCCAGATTTGATTATGATGATGCTTCAGTCAGCAGGTGCTTCTCTGTTCAATGAAGATGGAACACCAAATATTGCTGATAACGCTGTTTTAAAACAGGCAGTTGAGATTTATGCACAGATGGTAAAAGACGGTACTCTTGTAGAAACAACAGACTGGGAACAGTATATTGCTTCTATGAATAAAGGAACAACAGTAAGTACTATCAATGGATGTTGGATTATGGCTTCCATTCAGACAGCAGAAGATCAGTCTGGAAAATGGGGTATGACCAATATGCCGAAACTGGATGGCGTTGCAAATGCATCTAATTATTCCAACAACGGTGGTTCTTCATGGGTTGTTACATCTAATTGTAAGAATGTTGAACTTGCAACAGATTTCCTGAAATTTGCATATGCAGGAAGTAACGAATTCTATGATGATATTATCTCTAAAGGCGCTCTGGCAACATGGGCACCGGCTGGAGAATCTGAAGCTTACAATCAGCCGGTTGAATACTATGGCGGAGATGCTGTATATGCTAAAATCGTAGACTTTGCAACAAAGACTCCTTCCAACGTTACAGGTCCATTCTACTATGATGCTCGTGATGCAGTAGGTGTTGCAATTTCTAATATTATCCAGACAGGCGCTGATATTGATGCTGAACTTAAAGGAGCACAGGAAACAGCTGAGTTCAGCATGGCAGCTTAATTGATAAAGAATAACGTGAATAAATAAAGCGCTTAAAAGGTCTGTTGTTGCTTGCATAAGCAGCCGACAGACCTTTTTGAAAAGGATAAGAAAAGAAATTGTAAGAAAAAGGAGGGACACATTCTATGAGCAGTCAGAAGAAAAAAGGTATGTCGCTTGAAAAAAAGCATAATCTGACAGGGTGGGCATTTCTGACACCGGCAGTACTGCTGATCTGTCTTTGCAGCTTTTATCCAATGATTCAGGCATTCATTCTGTCATTACAGACAGGTCTGGGTGTGAACCTGAAGTTTGGTGGTTTGTCAAACTATGCACGTATTTTAAAAGATCCTACATTTAAAGGAACATTATTTAACACTTTTTTTTACCTGATTATTCAGGTGCCGATTATGCTGATTCTGGCATTGGCGTTGGCATCCATGCTGAATAATAAGGATTTGAGATTTAAAGGTGTTTTCCGTACTTGTATTTTCCTTCCATGTGCAACATCCTTGGTATCATATGCTATGATTTTCCGTTCCATGTTTGCAAATGATGGATTTATCAACACAGTTCTCCGTAACATGGGTATGAGTCCGATAATGTGGTTTACTAATGCATGGACTGCACGTGCGGTTATCATTATTGCTTTGGTTTGGAGATGGACCGGTTACAATATGGTATTTTATCTGTCGGGACTTCAGAATATTGAGTATTCTGTATATGAAGCGGCCAAAATTGATGGTGCTAGTCCATTGCAGACATTTTTCAAGATTACAGTACCTCTGTTGAAGCCTACAATTCTTTTGACAACGATTACTTCAACAAATGGTACCCTTCAGTTGTTTGATGAATCCTTGAACCTGACTAACGGTGGTCCTGGAAAGTCAACTATGACTATGTCTCATTATATTTATAATACATCATTTGTGCAGAGTCCGAACTTCGGTTATGCTGCAGCGATGTCTATTATAATCTTGATTATGGTGGCTATTTTGGCACTCCTTCAGATGAAAGTAGGTGACGAACGATGAGTAAAGGTAAGAAATTTTTTCAATACGCTTTTTTGACAATCGTGTCATTGCTCTCTGTATTTCCATTGTATTATATGGCATGTGCATCCACTAATAAAAGTGTAGATGTATCCAGAGGAAGATTGATTCCGGGAACTTATCTTCTGGAGAATTTTAAGACTTTGACAGCAAATCAGAACCTTGGACTGGCTTTGTGGAACTCTTTTCGTAATGCGGCTGTACTTACTATTCTGTGTCTCCTGGTATGTTCTATCGCAGGATATGGTTTTGAGATTTATCATGACAAAGGGAAAGATGCAGTATTTGCAATATTGTTGACTGCAATGATGGTTCCGTTTGCAGCTATCATGATTCCTATGTTCCGTATGTTTTCATCTTTGAAACTGGTAAACACCATGGTAGCTTTTATGCTTCCGTCTATATCGACACCGTTTATGATCATGATGTTCCGTCAGGCATCCCGGTCATTCCCGCATGATATTATTGAGGCGGCTCGTATTGATGGATTGAGTGAGGTGGGAATATTTTTCCGGATGTTTATGCCGACTATGAAATCCACCTATGCGGCAGCTACGATTATCACGTTCATGAATGCATGGAATAACTATCTGTGGCCGAAGGTAATCTTGCAGACAAATGATTCCATCACCATGCCAATGTTGGTTGCTAACTTGCAGGCAGGATATGCAGTAGATTATGGTATGCTGATGCTTGCAGTATTTATCTGTACGATTCCTACAGCAATCATTTTCTTCTGCTTCCAGAAGAGCTTTACAGAAGGTATTACCGGTGCTGTCAAATAGAATATGTTATAATGAGCCTTGCGGTGATGTGCGCATGCGGACATCGACATAAGGCGAAAAAACACACGGAGCCGTCAGGCGACGTGATATAGTTATTAAAAGTAAATTTAGGCGGATATTTGATAGGGAATATCCGCCTGTTTTTTCAGGAGGATAACGACATCATGAAAACATTTAATTATGATCTTGTAAAAGATCCAACTTATTTTTGTGATAATAGAGTAGAAGCTCATTCGGATCACAGATATTATGAAACAAAACAGAAAATGGAACTGGATGTGGATGATTTTCGCCTGAGTCTGAATGGTCTGTGGAAGTTTCATTATGCAAAAAATTACGCAAGTACGATTCAGGGTTTTGAAAAAGAAGAGTATTGCTGTAAATCATGGGATGATATCCGTGTACCTGCTCATATCCAGATGGAAGGTTATGATGTGCCTCAGTATGCCAATGTGCAGTATCCGTGGGAAGGACGAGAGGAAGTGGAACCGGGTGAGATTCCGGTACGCTTTAATCCGGTAGCCAGCTATGTGAAATATTTCGAAGTTCCGGAAAATATGAAAGGAAAAAGAGTTTTTGTTTCCTTCCAGGGAGCTGAAAGCGGAATTGCCCTGTGGCTGAACGGCACTTTTGTAGGATATAGCGAGGATACTTTCACTCCTTCGGAATTTGAACTGACCCCGTATCTGAAAGAGGGAGAAAATAAGCTGGCAGCACAGGTGTTTAAATGGACAAGCAGCAGCTGGTGTGAAGATCAGGATTTCTATCGTTTTTCCGGAATTTACCGTGATGTTTATCTCTATGCGATACCGGAAGTACATGTATCGGATGTGAAGATTCAGACACTTCTGGACGACACTTTTGCCAAAGCAGATTTGACAGTTGATCTGAAAGCAACGGCAGCAGGAAAAGTTCGTATTACTCTTTCAAAAGACGGACAGAAAGTACAGACACTGGATGGTGGACTGGAAGAAGAGTCCGGTTATGTTATGAAAGTGGAGAATCCGGAACTGTGGAGTGCAGAATCACCGATACTGTATGATCTCCTGATTGAAGTTATGGACGAAAGCGGTGCGGTAACGGAAGTGATTCCCCAGCGTGTGGGATTTCGTCGCTTTGAGATGAAAGACAGTATCATGATGCTGAACGGAAAGAGAATTGTGTTTAAGGGTGTAAACCGTCATGAGTTTAGCTCTGTAACCGGAAGATATGTATCCAGAGAAGAACTGATCAAAGACCTGGTTACTATGAAACAGAATAATATTAATGCTATCCGTACCTGCCATTATCCGGATGCAGTGGGAATCTATGAGCTTTGTGATGAATATGGTATTTACATGATCGCTGAGTGCAATATGGAATCTCACGGAAGCTGGGATATCAACGCAGAACAGACTGGTGATTTTTCAGGAGTTGTTCCCTGTGACCGTCCGGATTGGATGGATATGATGCTTGACCGTGTGAATTCCATGTATCAGAGAGATAAAAATCATCCGGCAATCCTGATCTGGTCCTGCGGTAATGAATCCTTCGGCGGGCAGGTAATCTATGAAATGTCACAGCTTTATCGGAAAATGGATCCGACCCGTCTTGTGCATTATGAAGGTGTATGTCATGACCGCAGATACAATGATACCAGCGATATGGAAAGTCAGATGTATCCATCCGTAGAAGATATTAAAAAATTCCTGGCAAAAGACAGTAGTAAACCGTTTATCTGCTGCGAATATACTCATGCCATGGGAAATTCCTGTGGTGCTATGCATAAGTACACAGATCTGACAGATGCAGAGCCGCTGTATCAGGGCGGATTTATCTGGGATTATATTGACCAGTCAATTTACAAAAAAGATAGATATGGTAAGGAGTTCCAGGCATACGGTGGTGACTTTGGTGAACGTCCTACCGATTATAATTTCAGCGGCAATGGTATTGCTTATGGCGGCGAGCGTGGTGCTTCTCCGAAGATGCAGGAAGTTAAATTTAATTATCAGAATATCACTGCAGAAGTATCAAAAGATAATGTAAAAGTAATCAATAAAAATTTGTTTGTAAATACAGATACCTTTGACTGTATGGTTACTCTGGAAAAAGAAGGAAAATTACTGAAAAAAGCCTTTCTGGAAACCCATGTGGCTCCATTGTCAGAGGAAGTTTATGAACTTCCGATCCCGGTTCAGACCATTCCGGGCGAATATGCAGTTACAGTTTCCTTCCTTCTGAAAGAGGATACGGTATGGGCAAATCGCGGACATGAAGTGGCTTTCGGTCAGGGAATCTATGAAGTGGAAGCAATGGTAAAAGAAGAAAAACCTGCAAAATTTGAAGTGATCAACTCTGGTCACAACTTCGGCGTAAGAGGTGAAAACTTCGATGTGATGTTCTCTTATCTGAATGGCGGTCTAGTCTCATATCGCTTTGGCGGTGTAGAGATGATTGAAATGATTCCAAAGCCCAACTTCTGGAGAGCACCTACAGACAATGACTGTGGAAATCTGATGCCGATGCGGTATGCACAGTGGAAAGTGGCTTCCATGTACGTATCTCATAAGTATCCGGAAGATGGTCCGTATCCGGGAATGAAGTTACCGCAGATTCAGGTAAAGGAAGAATGTGCGGCAATTACATTTACTTATGTAATGCCGACCATACCGGTCAGTGAATGTCAGTTAACTTATCAGGTGTATGGAGATGGAAGTATCAGAACGACTTTATCATATGATCCGATACAGGAACTGGGAGATATGCCGGAATTTGGTGTTATGTTTAAGTTCAATGCAGATTATGACAATGTAACCTGGTACGGTATGGGACCGGAAGAAACTTATGTGGATCGCTGCAAGGGCGCAAAACTGGGTGTATACAAAAATAAAGTGGAAGATAATATGGCAAAATATCTGGTACCGCAGGAATGTGGAAATAAAGTAGGTGTCCGCTGGGCGTCTGTTACAGACCGAAAAGGCCGCGGTATGATGTTTATAGGAGATAAGATGGAGTTTTCTGCACTTCCGTACACACCACATGAGATGGAAAATGCAATGCATCCGTATGAACTTCCGCAGATACATTATACGGTAGTTCGCGTGTCTGCACAGCAGATGGGTATTGCCGGAGATGACAGCTGGGGAGCAAAGACACATCCGGAATACCTGCTTAACACAGATGGAAAGATGGAATTTACTTTCACATTTAAAGGAATCTAGAATTAGTATACATAATATGTAAAAGGCATGCCCGGGGATTGCTCCGGGCACAGCCGGGAGGAAGTAAAATGGCTAGAGATGTTAATTTTGGAAAGATGCTTCATGGTGGAGATTACAATCCGGAACAGTGGCTGCACAGTCCGGAGATTTTGGAGAAAGATATTGAATATTTCAAAAAAGCAAAAATAAATGAAGTTTCCCTGGGGATTTTTTCCTGGGCGATGCTGGAACCGGAAGAAGGGGAATTTCATTTTGAATGGATGGAGAAAATCATAGATCGTTTGTATGAAAATGGTATTTCCACGATTCTTGCCACACCTTCAGGAGCCCGCCCCAAGTGGATGGCAGACAGATATCCGGAAGTACTCCGGGTAGACGGTACCGGACACAGAGCTTTCTTTGGAGGTCGTCATAATCATTGCTATACATCACCGGTTTATCGTGAAAAAATCAGAATCATGAATAAAAAACTGGCAGAAAAGTTTGGTGATCATCCAGGGGTGATCGCATGGCATATTTCCAATGAATACGGCGGAGAATGTCATTGCCCTCTGTGTCAGGAAGCATTTCGTGAATGGCTGAAAGAAAAATACAAAGATATTGATGCGTTGAACCGTGCATGGGCAACCACATTCTGGAGCCATATTTACAACAGTTTTGATCAGATTGAAGCTCCTTCTAAACGAGGGGAAAATGCAGTTCATGGATTGAATCTTGACTGGAAGCGTTTTATAACCTATCAGACCGGAGACTTTATCAAACATGAGATTCAGGCTATTCGTGACGGTGGTTCTGATAAACCTACTACCATCAATATGATGTATGATTTCCGGGGATTGAATTATCATAAATTTGCTGATATTATTGATGTAGTGTCATGGGATAATTACCCACAGTGGCATAAAAAACAGGAATATCTGACAGCGATGGATGACGGAATGCAGCACGATATCATGCGTAGTATTCAGAAGAAACCGTTCCTTTTGATGGAGAATTGTCCGTCTGCCACCAACTGGCAGCCAGTGAGCAAACTGAAGAAACCGGGAATGCTTCATGCGGCATCTATGCAGGCAGTGGCTCACGGTGCGGACAGTATTTTGTATTTCCAGCTTCGTCAGAGCCAGGGTTCATCTGAAAAATTCCATGGAGCCGTAATCGATCATTATGGCGGGGATGATACCAGAGTATTCAAAGAGGTAACTCAGGTAGGGGAAACTCTGGAGAAACTTCAGGAAGTGACCGGAGCAAGGACTGAGTCCAAAGTTGCAGTAGTATTTGACTGGGAAAGCCGTTGGGCGATGGAAGATGCGCAAGGTCCGAGAAATGCAGGACTTTTCTACAAAGAGACAGTAGAAAAATCTTATTATGCATTCCGAAAACTGGGTCTGAATGTGGACATGATTGATATGGAGCAGGAACTGGATGATTATGCGGTTGTTGCAGCCCCGATGCTGTATATGTTCCGGGCAGGTTTCGAGGAAAAAGTCCGCAGATTTGTGGAAAAAGGCGGTCGTTTTATTCTGACCTACTGGTCTGGTATTGTGGATGAAACGGATCTGTGTTTCCTTGGTGGTACACCTCATGGACTGATGGATGTAATGGGACTTCGCAGCACGGAAATTGACGGATTATATGATGGAGAAAGCAATGTGGGAAATCCTGTACAGGGCAATCCGCTTCACCTGACATCTTCTTACGAATGTACAAATCTCTGTGATCTGGTTAAACCATCCACAGCAGAAGTTTTGATGACTTATGGGGAAGATTTCTATGCAGGAATGCCTGCGCTGACCAGAAATGGTTATGGAGAAGGACAGGCGTATTATGTATGTGCGGATTTTGAGCAAGGTTTCTATGATGAACTGTACCGCAAAATTGCAGCAGATGCAGGTGTGAAACGTGTGATTACTCACATACCGAATGGTGTGGAAGTGACAACACGTAAGACGCAGGATGCAGAGTATGTTTTTGTGCAGAACTTTAATCGCATGCCGGTGGAGATGAAGCTTCCGACAGATACGTATCAGGTATGGATGGGTAATTATGATGGTATCATTGAAAAATTTGGCACGGTGATTTTAAAAAAGTAAAAACGATGATAAAAACATCGTTGGGAAAGGCGGGAGAAGAACATGATTCAAGAAAGTATTGTGAAACTGGTGCAGTATGGAATGGCGACCGGGTTAATCTGTGAAGAGGATAAAAGATATACCACCAATAAGATTCTTGAACTGTTGAAGATGGATGCTATTGATGATGAGGCACTGCAGCAGATTCTGGAGTTTGACGGAAGTGATCAGACAGTGGTAGGAGAACTGGAAAGTATTCTTTCTGATATCTGTGATTATGCCTATGAGCAGGGATTGATGGAAGAAAACAGCGTTGGATATCGTGATCTGTTTGATACCAAAGTGATGAGTCTTTTGGTGGATCGTCCCAGCAATGTGATCAGAAGTTTCTGGGAACTGTACAAAGAAGATCCGGTAAAAGCTACCGATGCACATTACAAGTTCAGTCAGGATACCGATTATATCCGCCGTTATCGTATTGCAAAAGATATGAAATGGGTTGCGCCTACAGAGTATGGTGATCTGGATATTACTATCAATCTTTCCAAACCGGAGAAGGATCCGAAAGCGATTGCAGCAGCTAAGCTTGCAAAACAGACTTCCTATCCGAAATGTCTGCTCTGTATGGAAAATGAAGGTTATGCCGGACGCCTGAATCATCCGGCAAGACAGAATCACAGAATTATTCCGGTGACGATCAATAACAGTCAGTGGGGATTCCAGTATTCTCCATACGTTTACTATAACGAACACTGCATCGTGTTTAACTCACAGCATGTTCCCATGAAGATTGAGAGAGCTACTTTTGCAAAACTGTTTGATTTTGTAAAGCAGTTCCCGCACTATTTTGTGGGTTCCAATGCGGATCTTCCGATCGTTGGCGGATCTATCCTGAGTCATGATCATTTCCAGGGTGGACACTATGAATTTGCCATGGCAAAAGCGCCGATCGAAAAAGAAGTAACGATTCCAGGATACGAAGATGTGAAAGCCGGAATTGTAAAATGGCCGATGTCTGTTATCCGTATCAGTGGACCGGACACTGACAGACTGATTGATCTGGCAGATAAGATTCTTCTTAAATGGAGAGGATATACCGATGCAGATGCATTTATCTTTGCGGAGACAGACGGAGAACCGCACAATACGATCACTCCGATTGCAAGAAAACGTGGAGAAATGTTTGAATTGGATCTGGTACTGAGAAATAATATCACAACAGAAGAACATCCTCTTGGAGTATATCATCCTCATGCAGAACTGCACCACATTAAGAAAGAAAACATTGGTCTGATCGAAGTTATGGGTCTTGCAGTTCTTCCGGCTCGTCTGAAAGGTGAAATCGAAGGACTTTGCAAAGCGATCGTGGCAGGCGATGATCTGCGTGCTGATGAAAATCTGGAAAAACATGCTGACTGGGTGGATGAACTGAAAGAGAAATACACCTTTACTGCTGAAAATGTAGAGGATATACTGAAAAAAGAAATCGGTATTGTATTTATGAAAGTTCTGGAGCATGCCGGCGTATACAAATGTACAGAAGAAGGCAGAGCAGCATTTATGAGATTTATTGAAAGTCTGTAAAAGATATCGCTTTACATGAAAGATAGAAAGTAATGAGAACGCTGGAATCTTGTTCGAATCCTAAAAATCGAACAGGATTCCGGCGTTTTTTTGTAATGAAGAAAGCCCTCCGGTAGTTGAAGTTAAGCTGAAGTATATTAAAAAGTGTATTTTCCGGGATTGACAGAAGGATATAGTAACGTTATAATAATTCACGTTGACTGCCTGATGCGACAAAGAGGTGTTATATCAGGTTAGTTTATAATTGCATATTGAGCCAATAGAAGGTTGCAGGAAAGTAAGCAAAGTTGCTCGCCGAAGGAATAATACTCTCAGGTGTTTCCAAGTAAGGAAACGGGACTGTAATCGGATGGCCCTCTGGAGAATCCCGATAAACGGGTGCCGAAGGTGAAAGTGGAAAATAGTCCGCGAATCTCTCAGGCAAAAGGACAGTGAAGATGCGATAGAAAAAGGCAGCAGAGAAGTTTTTCTGCGCTTTTTGTGAATGCATATTCGGGATTCAGATAGTTATCTGGATCTTTTTTTATGCATAAGTCCAGTCACAAAGCATAAACAGGTATGAGCAGTAAGATCGAGAAGAAAGCTCAATATGCGGGGAAAATACGTAGAAAAAAGAGGAAAGAAAAATGGAGTACGTTGCTAAAGTGGTGGAATGTGTCAACACATTTTTGTGGGACTATGCGCTTTTGATTTTGTTGTTGGGTGCCGGTATAGTTTTCACATGCAGTCTCAGATTTATCCAGGTACGCAAATTTAAAAAAGGAATGAAAAAGCTATTCGGAGAGTTTTCACTTCATGGCAAAAACGGTGAAAATGGTCTTAGTTCCTTCCAGGCTCTGACAACTGCGATTGCAGCACAGGTAGGTACAGGTAATATTGCAGGCGCAGCTACAGCCCTGGCATCCGGCGGTCCCGGAGCTATTTTCTGGATGTGGGTAAGTGCATTTTTTGGTATGGCAACTATTTATGCGGAAGCGGTGATGGCACAGCACACCAGAAAAACAGAAAATGGAGCTATTGTAGGCGGACCAGTGTATTATATCAAATATATTTTTAAAGGAAAATTCGGAAGTTTTTTGGCTGGATTTTTCTCCGTTGCTATTATACTTGCGTTGGGATTTATGGGGAATATGGTACAGTCCAATTCCATAGGCGTAGCATTCAGCAATGCATTTCACGTAAATCCTCTGCTTGTGGGAATTTGTGTAGCGATTGTGGCGGGTGTTATTTTTATTGGAGGAATTAAACGAATTGCTCGTGTGACAGAAAAAATAGTACCATTGATGGCATTTTTATATATTGTTGGATGTCTGATTATTCTTTGTATGAGACTTCCGGCAGTAGGAGGCGCATTGAAATCTATCTTCGTGGGCGCATTTTCACCTCAATCGGTGGCAGGTGGTGTTCTGGGTGTGACCGTTCAGAAAGCAATGCGTTATGGCGTTGCCAGAGGACTTTTCTCCAATGAAGCAGGTATGGGTTCTACACCCCATGCGCATGCAACGGCTGACGTGAAAGATCCATGTGATCAGGGTATTATTGCTATGATGGGTGTATTTATTGACACTTTTATTATCCTTACTCTGACAGCACTTGTAATTCTTTCTACGGGAGTTCTTGGGAATGGAATGACCGGAGCAGAATTGGCACAGAGCGCCTTTAATGTGGGATTTGGATCTTTTGGAAAAGTGTTTATTGCGGTTTGTATGCTGTTTTTTGCATTTACCACTATCGTGGGCTGGTACTATTTTGGCGAAGTGAATGTGCGTCATCTATTTGGTGAAAAAGCTATAAAATTGTATGGCGTTCTGGTGGTGATCTGTGTTGTGATCGGATCTGCTATGAAGGTAGAACTTGTTTGGAATATGTCTGATATGTTCAATGGATTGATGGTTCTCCCGAACCTGATTGCACTGCTGGCTTGTATTAAAGTGGTGCTTAAGATAACAAAAGATTATGAAGATAAGAATAAGTAATACATAGTAGAAGGGGCTGATCAGTTTGAACAGCCCCTTCTACTATCGTGTGATATTTTTCAGCCATCCGTATTTTTTATAATGTCTGTAGACGAAAGGAATTTTAAAAAATTCATCTGCACTCAGGAAAATATAGACTAACATTGGGGACAGTTTCAGGTAGAATGCCAGAAAAAAGCCAAATGGAATGATCCAGCACCACAGGGTGAACAAGTCACACAAAAAACCGAATTTTGAATCTCCGCCGGCCCGGAACACGGAGCTGATCCATGTGCTGTTCAAAGCAATACCGATGACATAGTAGGCATTGATAAACAGCATGAGGTTTAGATAGTGGATAGCGTTTTCACTTAAGTGTCCCATGGTCAAAAACAAGGGGCGGAACAGTAGGATCAGGATTCCACCGAATATACCGAAGCATAAGCCGAGTCGAAGAAAACGTTTGGCGTATTCTTTTGCCAGAACAAGCTGGTTTTCTCCCAAGGTTCTCCCTAGAATAATAGCACATCCGTTGGCTATACCAAAGCAGAGGACGGTTCCCCAGTTCCTGGCGACAACGGCAATGGCATTAGCAGCCACTATGTCGGAACCGAGATGCCCGAGGATAACGGAATACATGGACCATCCGACACTCGCAACTACATCGTTTGCCAGTGCCGGGATGGAGTATTTCATAAAGTCGAGAAACAAAGTGCGGTTCCGTGCCCAGAGGTAGGAAGTGTGGATTTTAACCAGTTTGTTGCGCAGCGAATCTATGAGACAGATGATAAGCTCTGTCAGACGTGCGATGCAGGTGGCGATGGCAACGCCGGTCAGCCCCATTTTCGGGAAAAATCCGATTCCAAAGATGAAGCACGCATTCAGAGAAACATTCAGGAACAGACTGGTGGATAATACAGCAGTGCTGAGGCGAACTCGTTCCACGCAGCGTTGTATGCACAGATACATCTGTGTGATTGCTGAAAAAATATAGGTTAAACTGATGATTTGTAAGTATTTTATGCCTGCATCAATGACTTCGGGATCACTGGTATAGAACTGCATGACGGATTCTGAAAAAAAGCAGGCAGCCACGGCGAAAATCAAAGAAAAAGTCAATGCAATTCGAAGAGCAATGCCCAGTATTTTTTCAATAGTGACGAGATCACGCTTTCCCCAGTATTGAGCAGCCAGAATGGCGGAACCGGATGAAATTCCGTAAAAAATAAAGCTCAGAATATTGTAGGGTTGATTTGCCAGTGAGGATGCGGACAAAGAAACCTGATCCACATAGCTCAGCATAATGATATCTACGGAATTAACCAGTGTGTTGACCAGATTTTGAATCATGATCGGAAGTACAATGGCAAATACCATTTTGTAAAAAGTTTTATCGATAGAAAATATCTTCTGTTTTAAAGTGGTCAAAATAATCTCCAGTTTTTTTACATAAAGCAGGACAACTGTGACCAGAAAGGAGTCACAGCTGTCCTGTTTTATAACTTTTTATTTCACGACATGTTCTTTGTATTTTGTGTGAGTAGTGGATTAGAACAGACCAGTGATCTTTCCGTTCTCGTCTACATCGATCTTCTCAGCAGCCGGTACTTTTGGCAGTCCAGGCATGGTCATAATCTCACCTGTCAGAGCTACGATAAAGCCTGCACCTGCGGAAATCTTCAGGTTACGTACGGTTACTTCGAAGTCTGTCGGTGCACCCAGTTTTGTCTGGTCATCGGTCAGACTGTACTGTGTCTTAGCTACACAGATCGGGCAGTTGCCATAGCCCATGTCTTCCAGCTGTTTTGCCTGTTTCTGTGCATTGGCTGTAAGAACTGCTCTCTTTCCTCCGTAGATCTTCTGAACGATCTGGTTCAGTTTGTCT
>SFGF01000097.1 GCA_004556655.1 Lachnospiraceae bacterium
AATAGAGTATACAAAAAAGACTACCTCGGCAAGAGATAGCTTTAATATAAGAGAAAAAAGTAAATCAAGCCATCGTCACAGGGTGACGATTTGGTTCAATATATAACAGGAAAAAATTCGGACCGGCGTATCGTGCGCTGAAAAAAATGTTGAAAAAATATGATAAGAAAGCAGGAAAAAATAAACGATGGCAACGATAAAACCATTTCAGGCTTTGCGTCCCAGAAAAGATCTGGCTGAGAAAATAGCCGCACTGCCATATGATGTATACAGCAGGGAAGAAGCAAGGGAGGTTGTGAAAAAAAATCCATTCTCCTTTTTAAAAATTGATCGCGCGGAAACTCAGCTGGATGAGAATATCGATATTTATTCAGAAAAAGTATATCAGTGTGCAGCAGATACATTGAATCATATGTTTGATAAAGGCGAATTACAGCAGGAAAAAACCCCATGTTTTTATATATATGAATTGACGATGGATGGAAGGGTACAGACGGGGATCGGAGCCTGTGCAGCCGTGAAAGAATATGAGAGGCAGATCATAAAAAAACATGAAAATACCCGCCAGGATAAAGAGGACGATAGAACAAGACATATCAAAGTATGTGAAGCACAGACAGGACCTATTTTCCTTGCGTATCGTTATGATGAGCGGATTGCACGTCTGCAGGAAGAGGAGAAGAGAAAACCGGCGGAATATGATTTTACTTCGGAGGACGGAATCCGACATCGAATGTGGGTTATAAAAGATGAAAAAGTGATAAAAAGGCTGGAAGAACTTTTTCAGTCAGTTCCCGCTTTATACATAGCAGACGGACATCACAGAGCAGCATCGGCAGCAAGAGTTGCAGCCATAAAAAGGGAGCAGGAACATGAGGAAAGTGATGAAACATCCCTGCCGGAGTATGAATACTTTATGTCTGTAATTTTTGCCGATCGAGATCTGATGGTGATGGATTATAATCGTTGGATAAAAGATCTGAATGGAATGACCGGAGAACAGTTCATTGAGAAACTAAAAAGAGAGTTTTTTATCCAATCTATCAGTGAAAGAATGCATCCGGAAAAGAAGGGACAATTTACCATGTATATGGAGCATCAATGGTATCTTCTGGAAGAAATCAATAAACCGGAAAGAAAGGATTCCATTGAAAATCTGGATGTGTCAGTACTGCAAAATTCTGTGCTTTGTCCACTTCTGGGAATAAATAATCCAAAAACAGATCAGAGAATATCTTTCATTGGAGGTATTCGAGGGTTGAAAGCTTTAGAAGATATGGTAGATGAAAAAGGTGGTGTGGCATTTGCCATGTATCCTACTTCCATGCAGGAATTATTTGCTGTTGCAGATGAAGGAAGACTGATGCCTCCCAAATCCACATGGTTTGAACCAAAGTTACGAAGTGGATTGTTGATCCACAGGATATAATAACGAAAGAGAAAAGGAGAAAAAGTATGGAATCAAGAGTAGCAAAAACAATTGAACTACACAAAAAAGGATATAACTGCGCACAGGCGGTAGCATGTGCTTACTGTGATCTTGTAGGGGTGGACGAGGATACAATGTTTAAAATGGCGGAAGGTTTTGGAGCCGGTATGGGCGGTATGGAAGGAACTTGCGGTGCGGTAAGCGGTGCAGTACTCCTTGCCGGAATGCATAATAGTCATGGAAAAGATGCACGGGATTCCAAGGCATCCACATACAAGCTTTCCAAAGCAATTCGTCTGGCATTTTCTGAAAAAAATAAAACAGTGATCTGTAAAGAGCTGAAAGGTGTAGATACAAAAGAAGTATTGAGATCCTGTGATGGATGTATCGAAGATGCAGCTGCAATCGTTGAGACGCTTCTGTTCGAATAAAAATAAAATTGTATTTTATTTGGAAAGATGGTAGAATGAAATATAAAGTAAAAGAGAGGTTTTTACCAAAATATTACAAAAATCGACAGGAGGTACGGGGGATATGTCTGACAAATTATATGAATTGATGGATTGGCCGGAGATTGAGGCTGTTGTTTATTCAGAAGAAAGCTCTCCCCGGGCAATTCTTGGTCCAAGAGTGACCGATGCAGGAGTATTGATTCAGTGCTTTTTTCCGGAAAAAGAAGAAGTGAGTATAAAAACTCTGACTGATGGAAAAGTATATCCTATGGTTCAGGAAGATGAGGCCGGTTTTTTTGCCTGTCTTTTAGATGAAAAAGAAATTCCTGAATATGTATATCTGGTAAAAGAAGATGATGAGATACATGAGTATTATGATGCGTATGCGTTCCCTTCTCAGCTGACCATGGAAGAGGAACAGAAATTTACGAACGGTATCTGTTATGACATTTACGAAAAGCTTGGCGCTCATCCGATGACGATTAACGGTGTGGATGGTGTATATTTTGCTGTATGGGCACCGAATGCTATGAGAGTAAGTGTTGTAGGTGATTTTAACCAGTGGGACGGCAGATTATATCAGATGAATAAGCTTCCTGTTTCAGGTATATTTGAATTGTTTATTCCTCAGGTTCCGGTGGGTTCTATTTATAAATATGAATTAAAGCTTCGTGATGGACTGACTTATCTGAAGGCAGATCCCTATGCAAATGCGGCAGAGCTTCGCCCGGCTAATGCATCTGTGGTCGCTGATCTCGGAAAGTTTAAGTGGCATGATAAAGCCTGGATGAAAGGACGGAAGAAAGCGCAGAAAGAGGATGCGCCGATCGCTGTTTATGAAATGCATCTGGGCTCCTGGAAAAAACCGGATGACGGACGTGATTTTTATAATTACAGAGAGATTGCCCCGCTGCTGATTGAATATATTCAGGAGATGGGATATACGCACGTGGAATTGATGCCTGTGATGGAGCACCCATTTGACGCTTCCTGGGGATATCAGGTGACAGGATATTATGCACCTACCAGCCGTTATGGTTCGCCGGAAGATTTCATGTATTTTATAGATGTACTGCATCGTGCAGGAATCGGTGTAATCCTTGACTGGGTTCCCGCACATTTTCCGCGAGATACCTTTGGTCTCTCAAATTTTGACGGTACCTGTCTGTATGAACATTTTGATCCACGACAGGGTTCCCATCCTCACTGGGGAACATTGATCTACAATTATGGTAGACCGCAGGTGAAAAACTTCCTGATCTCCAATGCGTTGTTCTGGGCGGAAAAGTACCATGCAGACGGAATACGTTTTGATGCTGTGGCTTCCATGCTTTATCTGGATTATGGAAAAAATGACGGTGAATGGGTTGCAAATATGTATGGCGGCAATGAAAACCTGGATGCCGTAGAATTTTTGAAACATTTAAATTCAGTATTTAAGAGAAAATATCCGGATGCAATGCTGATTGCGGAAGAGTCTACCGCATGGCCAAAAGTAACCGGCAGTGTAGAAGATGACGGACTTGGTTTTGATTACAAATGGAATATGGGCTGGATGAATGATTTTATCGGGTATATGTGTAATGATCCCCTGTTTCGTGGCAGCCACCATAATGAACTCACTTTCAGTATGATCTATGCATACAGCGAGAAGTTTATGCTGAGTCTTTCTCATGATGAAGTGGTACATGGAAAAGGATCTCTGATCGGTAAAATGCCGGGAACGGATGAGAAAAAATATGCAAATCTACGGGCTGCGATGGGATTTTTTATGACACACCCGGGAAAGAAACTCCTTTTTATGGGTCAGGAGTTTGCCCAGGTACATGAGTGGGCCGAGAATAAATCGCTGGATTGGGAAGATCTGGAAGAAACACCACATCAGCAGATGAAAGAATTTATGAAGACATTGCTCGGTCTTTATAAACAGTATCCGGCTCTTTATGCACTGGATTATGATCCGGAAGGATTTGAATGGATTAATTGTGTAGATTGGGAAAAGAGTATGGTTTCTTTCATGAGGAGAACGACGAAACCGGAAGATACGCTTGTGGTGGTATGTAATTTCTCAGATGTGGTTTATGAGAATCATCAGATGGGAGTTCCGTATCCCGGAAAATACAAAGAAATCCTTAACAGTGATTCTACGGTGTATGGCGGAAACGGTACAGTAAATCCAAGAGTGAAAATCGCAAAGAAAGAGGAATGCGATGATCGTCCGTACTCGATCAAGATCAAAGTAGCTCCGCTCAGTGTTGCTATTTTCAGTTATACCAAAACAGAACAGAAAGCAGCAGATAATAAAACTGCAAAAAGCGGAAAGAAAACATCTGCAAAGAAAACTGCCAAAGAGAGTGTGAAGGAAACAGTAAAGAAAACTGTCAAAAGAGTTTCGAAAAGCAGTGTGAGAGAAAAAATACAGAAAGAAATGGAAGAGGCGGCGAAGGAGAATAGTAAGGCATGACAGATGGTTTGAAAAATGTACTGAGCTGGTTTGGTGATGTTCCGAAGGAGGGACCTGTGGAGTTTGCTCTGAAAGTGCTCTTTGTTTTGATTGCATATGCGATTGGAACAAGGCTGATCAACTGGATCTGCAAGATATTAAAAAAACAGATGACTCATTTTGGAACGGATGAAACTGCCAAGAGATTTTTACTGTCATTTGTTAAAATTGGTTTATATGTTATCCTGATACTTACTCTTGCAGGGAATCTCGGAGTTGATAAGACTTCAGTAGCTGCGTTGGTTGGTTCGGCTGGTGTGGCTGTCAGTCTGGCACTGCAAGGGGGATTATCGAATTTCGCGGGTGGCTTGATTATTATGTTTCTCCGACCATTTTCAGTGGGTGATTATATCATTGAAAATGGTGAAAAGAATGAAGGTACAGTTGAGAAAATTGAACTGTATTATACGACACTTATGACTGTGGACAGCAGAAGAATCGTGATCCCGAATTCTACGCTTACAAACAACAGTATTACCAATGTTACGGCAATGGACAAGCGTCGTCTGGAAATTAAAGTGGGTATTTCCTATGACTCTGACTTATTAAAAGCGAAAGCGATACTTAAAAAACTGATTGAAGAAGACCCGGAATTGCTGGAGAAGGAAGAAATACAGATTTTTGTTGATCAACTTGGTGAAAGTTCTGTAATCCTTGGACTTCGTGCATGGGTTCGTACGGAAGAATTCTGGAATACCAAGTGGAGGATGAACGAAAAAATCAAGCTGGAGTTCGAAAAGAACGGAATCCTGATTCCTTATCCGCAGGTGGATGTCCATATGAAATAACAAAATAAATAATCCGGTAACCGCAGATACTATAGTCAATGTAGGTTGCCGGATTTTATTTTGGAAGGAGATAAAGTCTCCGGCGGATTGCAGACTGAAAAATTACATTAGTTTTAGAAATAAAAATTTAAGAGAAATGAAATTGAATTTCTGTAAAGAATGTATATAATATTAAAGATATAGGGAGTTTTGTCGAATCAGGGAGTATATCAGATGAGGGATGACTCCCGCCTCTGTAGGTGAGCAGCAATTATGTATCAGTGGCGGGCGTCAATCCCCCATCTGATATACGCTCCGCGGGGATGCGCAGGAATTCGGAATGGAAGTATGTCTGCTATGCAGACCCGAATTCCGCGCTAAGACTCGCGAGCGAGTCTGGAATTTAAGGGGATACAAGAGAATATGGCTGGAAAAACAAAGAAAAAAAGAAAGTCTTTATGGAGAATAGCAATAGGGGTTTCTGTTATTCTGATTTTGCTGCTTGCCGTTACGGCTGCGTATATCTGGAGAGCGGGATATTTTGCAAATCATTTTTATAAAGCAACCTGGATCAATGGCATTGACTGCAGTTATCTGACAACAGGTCAGGTAAAAGAATTGTTACAGGAAAAAGTCAACGAATATCAATTGACCATTACCACACAGGAGGGTGAGGAATACGTGGTAACCGGTCCACAGTTTCATCTTACTTATGTGGATGATAACAGGGTAGATGAGCTGATGCATGACCAGGAGCCTCTGAAGTGGATTCAAAAAGCTTTCAAAGGAGGAAAATATGAGGTATCTGCCAATACCACGTATGAAGAAAGCTCAGTTGGGCCAATACTGAAAAGTCTTCCGTTTATGAAAGAAGAAAATATCGTTGTTCCTCAGGATGCTTACATGCAGGAGACGGATCAGGGATATTCAATTGTTCCTGAAGTTGTGGGAAATGCTTTGGATGAAGAAAAAGTGATCGGGCTTGTTAATGAGGCTGTTTCCAATGGAGTGGAAAGTATTTCTCTTGTGGAAAGTGAATGCTATCTGAAACCTTCTGTTTATCAGGACAATGAGGTATTGGTGAATGAGGTGAATACTCTGAACACACTTACCAGTGCGAATTTGACCTACAATGTGTGTGATGAAGTTACAACTATTGATAGAAATCTGTTGAAATCATGGCTGATTCAGGATGAACGGGGAAATTATTCTATAGATCAGTCAAGAATTGATGCATTTATTAATGAACTGGCTGATAAAAGAGATTCTTATGGCGGCACAAGAAAATTCACCACACATGCTGGCAATGAAATTACTTTGAAAACAAATAGATACGGTTGGAAAGTAAACAGGGAAGATTCCATAGCGGAGTTGACAGCAGCAATCAATGAAGGACATCAGGGAGAGATGGAGCTGGTTTACAGTCAGAAAGCACAGGGTACCGGTGCTAATGATCTTGGTAGTGTGTATGTGGAAATAAGTATCAAAAATCAGACAATGTGGTGTTATAAAGATGGAAAGGTAATCGTAGAGACACCGGTTGTGACGGGAACAGAGACGGATCCGGAACGCGCCACTCCCAGAAACGGATGCTGGACGATTTATCGTAAAAAAACAGAGTATACCATGAAAGGACCTCTGCAGGAAAATGGAGAGTACGAATACACGGCATTCGTACATTACTGGATGCCATTCAACGGCGGAGTAGGAATCCATGATCTTGCCAGCAGAGGCAACAATTTTGGCGGAGATATTTATATGACGAATGGTTCCCATGGATGTATCAATACACCCTTAGCGGCAGTGAAAACCATCTTTGATACCGTGTCAGTGGGAACACCGGTAATTGTATATTAAAAGAAAGTACATAAACTAGAAAGGGTGTTGTCGGTAGAAAACTTAACTGAGACCTGAAAGAGTAATGGAATATACTACAAATAGCATTTAAATAAAGATATTCTTTAAATGGGATTAAAGATTGAAGATTACCGTCTCCGGAAATCTTGATTTCGGAATTTTGAAAACTGACATTCTGGAGGAGAGTAACTGTTTGAGTGGCTTGCTACCATTTATCAGGTAGTACGATATTATAAAACTGTAGAGAATTAAAAGAATATTTATAAATATGAAAGAAATGGCAGATTGATGAAAAATGTAAAAGAGCAGGTACTTTGCTTTTTCATGGGTAGACGCTTTGTAGATTTTTGCAGGAATAGAAATAGTGTTTCTAGGAATGAATCGCCTCATATCATCCATGTGTTGTGGAATTTTTTCAAGAGATACTGCACATAATCAAAAGGAAATTAACTCAAAACAGCATGATTACTTTCGTATATCTCTTAAAAACGTTTCTTAACATATGGATGATAACGGTCAATCTTTCGCGAGATGAATTGTTATATATGTTATTAAATTGTTTGGACGGAATCCACAAGAAGACCAGGGTTGTCGTGAGGAGGTTCTTAATTTCTTTAAGCCCTATTCTACTTTCTCCCAATTACTGAGCGGTTTATTAGAAGAAAAATTATATAAGCGTCGATACAGTACTCCATTTATTATTTTGTATTGATAGCCAATGGAATCCTTTCTGGAATCAATAGAATTTAGTGATGTAAGATTAGCGGATGATTCCACTGATGTAGCGAAAACTGGGGTTTCTAACACGAACGAAGATGCAACTAATGTTGCAATAATTAAAAAAGCTGATTTTTGCATTTCTTTCTCCTATTAATATGAAATGGACTCTCGGAATCTCAAAGATCTATTTTATGCGGTTTTCGAGAGCCGTTTTTTATAAATTTTCCTCCTCTTTTCAAAAAATCTCTTGACAAAACATCCCAAAAATGTAACACTCCATGATCTACTGCCTCCGCCTGTTCAGCAACTTGATGCGTGGGCTTGGGCTTTGTCAAAATCGTCTTCAACGAAAAATATTTAGTTTTCCAAAGTTCTATCGGCGTATGAATCTTGGTCGGAAGGTTCAAGATTCCGACGGAGATTCTATTGAAATATTCATTTTGGATTAGAATAAACGGGTAAATCCATAAATGTATCTGGAATTTCTTTAAGATTCCCCATATATTCACCATCTACGTATAAATCATAAGAACCATTATTAAAGATGAAAAAAGAATTATTATCATTCATATAAAATACGTTCTCTCCATTTTCATCGTAATCAGGTAAGTTAAATGGTTCTATAACATATGAAAAAGAAAGAACAAAAAGGAAAACCATAGTGATAATGGCAGGTAAAGATCGGTATCTTGTGCATGGATTCAATATGAAGGAAAAACGTTGGATAATTTGTTTATTAGAACTAAATGTGCATAATGTACCCGCAGAAACATTTTTACTCATATATTTTTGAGTATATTTTAACGTTTTGTGGATACCTGATAAGTAGCAAGCTTTTTCCTCCTTTGAGATATAATGGGAAACCCAATAATCCACATATAATTCTTGTACATGGTGTAACAAACCAGGTAAAAATTTAAAAATAAAAATATTCCACCAGTGTATCACTAACGAAAGATCTAAAAGTAATTTGAAAGCCACATCATGATTTTTAATATGTAACAATTCATGAACAAAAATGCAGTATAACTCTTTCTCTGAAAAATCTATATCTGGAAGTAAAATATAATGATGTATGATTCCAAATGATGCAGGCGTAGATATTGTATTAAGTTTTATTAATGTGCAATTTGGAGAAGTCTTAGGAAATACTGTCTGCAATGCATCAGAAAAAATTCGGGAAACTTGGGGTGATGAAGGGGAGTATATCTTACACAATTTTATTTGGTAAGATATGAAACCCGCCAATTTCATGACGAAAAGAATACCAGCAACAGAAAACCACACAAACAATATTAATGTTGAAATCGTAATTTGGTATTTATCATTATTTTGCAAAGGGTCTATGGTTATTCTCCCTATATTTTGTAAAAAGGGTAAAAAATCATCAGAAAAAAAAGTATGTGTTAAATGAAAGTAATAGAAATCGAAGGGAAGACAACTTCGCACAATGATAAATATACCTATTAAATAGACCGTAAATATACCTATTTTTGAAATAAACTGATCTTTTTTTAGAATGATGTATAAAATACAAGTCAAAATAGTTAATGAAAAAGAACAAGCCAATATAGAAGGAACCGAAATTTCCATAATATTCAATTCTCCTGAATTATTTGATTGATAATATTTTCTAAAGTATTTAGAATATCTTGATTTAAATTTTTTTCATTTGCAAGGCATGAACAATAATTCATAATACCTGAGGAAACATTGGGGCTTTCAACCAGATTTCCAATTAGCTGTTTTTGTTGATCATATTGTCTTTGAGAGATAGTTGGAGCATATGCTCGACCTGGACGAGTGACTGTTTTTACGATAGAATTCACTGTTAGATATTGCTTTTCCTCTAATATTAAAAGAAATTTTTTTGCAGTATTTCGTTTGATTTCAGGGTGTGATTTAGTAATGTCTGAGATGGTACAAGGATGCCCTATTTCCCAGATAGCGTACATAATTTGCTCCTCTTTTGGAGAAAGTAGTTGCATAATATTTTCCTTTCATTTTTTGTAAAAATAAAAATTATTATATAAATGTATATTAATGATTAGGGTGTCAAAAGGTACACCCATGCGAACCTTGAAAATTTCATATAAAACAACAAATTCATGTCAGGAAATGGTATAATGATCTCAGATTAT
>SFGF01000020.1 GCA_004556655.1 Lachnospiraceae bacterium
ATATTCATGATACCCACACGCGGATGTCCTCCTTCTTCCTTTATCTGCAAGTTCCATTTTTCTATATCAAACCCTACTCCATCATCTTCCACAATAATCAGCAGCCTTTTTTCCTCCTGATCTGTTTTCATGAATGTTTTTATCTCCACATGGATATATCCTGCCTCACCCTTTGGCTCCAGTCCATGAATCATGGAATTTTCCACCAGAGGCTCAACGCTGAGTCTGGGAATTTTGCATTTTTTCAAATCTTCAGATTCCCAGATAATATCATACTGTACCATATCTCGGAATCGCTGTCCCTGCAGATATAGGTAAAATCCCACAATCTCCATTTCGTCCTCTAAAGGAATCTCAATCTCACCCTTCCGAAATATTTTTCCCTGCATCAGTCCGGAAAAAGAAGTCACCATCCGATATAATTCCTCATCTTTATTCTTTTTCAATCGCATGCTGATCATAGAAAGCACATTGAACATAAAATGTGGATTCATCTGAGCCTGTATATATTGAATTCTCGCCTCCCGGGCCAATATCTGATTTTCATACACTTCTCGGATCAACTGATCAATTCTCCTGGTCATTTCGTTAAAAGAATCACTGATTTCCTGAAACTCCCGAATCTTGTATTCTTCCAAACTGGTCTCAAAATCACCGGTTCCAAATTGTTTGATTCTTTGAGAAATATTCTCCAACGGTTTTGTCATCCTTACTGAGAAAAAGAGTACTGCAGCCATAATGGCAATAAAAGATATCAGAAATATAAACCAACAC
This sequence comes from Lachnospiraceae bacterium, assembly GCA_004556655.1. Taxonomy (GTDB): domain Bacteria; phylum Bacillota; class Clostridia; order Lachnospirales; family Lachnospiraceae; genus Oliverpabstia. The sequence continues at coordinate 775 of SFGF01000020.1, forward strand.
ATCAACAACATAGGTCTGATTAAAAGATACAGCTTATCCCCGGGTATTAAAATATAAGATGTTAAACCAAAACTGTGACTTTTCTTCCGATAAAAATACTTTTTACCTGCGCATTTGATTATTCCTTCCCGTTCTTTCATCTGATCTGTGTCCAACCCGGAAAGTTGAAGTCCACTTACTTCTTTTCCCTGATTGTCTTTTAAAAGCCAATAATAGCTTTCGTATTTTTCAAGAGGACGAAAAATCCTGGTAAGACTATCCTTTTCAATGGCAGCTGCACAATAACCGATCACTTCCATATCATTATCATACAGGGCAAAACATAGATCCATGAGACTTCCGTGCTGTCGATAATAAAAAATCTGATCCTGATCTTTGTAATCCTCCATACATTCCTCAAAATATCGATTCATAGACTGTTTTTCTGACATGGTTTCCGGGTAAAAATGAGTTCCGACATACTGCATATTTTTATTAAATACGTAGAAATCCCGAACTACCGTATAGGTCTCCGAAACCATATTCCTCTCTGAAAAAAGATTCACGCCTTGTTCCAACTGATAAAGAATATCATCTGAATCTTCGGTATTATTCTGGAAAAAATCCAACATCACATCGTTTTCTCTTAGATATGTCACGCTTTCTTCAAGAAACTGCAAACGACCTGCAAACTGCTCCTGAATACTTTCCATATAGAAATCCATATCTTCTTTTTCACGCTGCGAGGTCTCCCGAAATACTATAATTGTAAAAATAAATCCAAGAATACAGGTCACCGCTATATTGGAAATAATTATCATACGAAGCAGCTCAGAACAAAGTGTTTTTTCTCTTTTTTTCATGGACTGTCCTTTCCTAAATCTTCGGAAAAATGATTCATAGCTTATTACTTAATAAACATAACGTATATTTAATTTTTTATTATAAATAATTTTACATTCAATGTCCATTGACAACGTTTGTGCTTTTATTGTGATATATTTACCTTTTGTAATTTCTCACACACGTCAAAAAAACCTGCAGAGCATCCAAGCCCCGCAGGTCCTTTTATTATTCATTAATTTAAATTCTTATTTGAACTGTGGTCCATAAGTTTTGCAAGCTCTGAAGTCTGCACCTTCTTTGTCCATTCCGAATGCATTCCATGCGGATGGTCTGAAGATTTTCTCTTCCGGAACATTGTGCATGCAAACCGGAATTCTCAGCATAGAGCACATAGTGATCAGATCTGCACCGATATGTCCATAAGAGATTGCTCCGTGGTTTGCTCCCCAGTTGTTCATTACATCATAAGCTGTCTTGAACGGGCCTTCTTTACCATCACATCTTGGAGCGAACCATGTACATGGCCATGTATAGTCAGTACGTTTCCACAGTTTGTCAGAAACTTCTTCCGGCAGAGCTACTGTCCAACCTTCTGCGATCTGCAGAACCGGTCCCAGTCCTTTTACAAGATTCAGACGAATCATAGTTGCAGGCATCTCTGCTTTTGTTTCAAATCTGGAAGAGAATCCGCCGCCACGGAAGTATCCCAGGTCTGCATAATTCCATGTGGTATTTGCCATGATTGCATCCTGATCTTCTTTTGTTACTTCATACCACGGTTTCATCACTGCGTTGCCATCAGCATCTTTTGCTTCTGCATTTGCATCCAGACAGCAAGCACCTGAGTTGATCAGATGGATAAATCCGCCTGCATCTTTCGCTACACCTTCCAGATCATATCCGGTAGCTTTCTTAACTGCTTCCGGGCTCCAGTAGGTACGAACATCAGCAAACATCTGCGCACGGTTGGTAAGAAGTTTCATGAACAGCATACCCATACCGTTCAGAACGTCATTCTCTGTTGCAAGTACGTATGGCTCTCTTGCTCCGTTCCAGTCAAAGGAAGTATTCAGCATAGCCTCCGGGAAGTCACAGTTCGGATAGAAGTCTGTCCACTGTCTCTGTCCCTGGAATCCTGCTGCGATTGCGTTGTGACCAACTTTTTCTTCTTCGCAGCCTTCCGGCAGATTTTCGTTACCATTCATCAGATCTTTGATGATACACATCATTTTAACTACGAATTCCCAGTCAGCATCTTTCTGCTCACGAGTCTTCTGCAGTTCTTCCGGATTCTTATCAAATCCTTCAATACATTTTTCTTTTGCCCATGCAAGAGCTTTTTCATATTCTGCATGATCATAAATACCTTCTGTCATACGACGAATGATTTCTACCTCGTCAACAGACTCTACACGCATTCCCAAATATTCTTCGAAGAAAGAAGGATCAATGATGGATCCGCCAATACCCATACAGATGGAACCAATCTGCAGATAGGATTTTCCTCTCATAGTTGCACAAGCAACAGCTGCACGTCCAAATCTCAGCAGTTTTTCTTCAACGTCAGCCGGGATAGAAGTATCATCTGCATCCTGAACATCATGTCCATAGATACCAAATGCCGGAAGACCTTTCTGAGCATGTGTAGCAAGTACAGATGCCAGATATACAGCACCAGGTCTTTCTGTTCCGTTGAATCCCCAAACAGCTTTGATGGTATTTGGATCCATATCCATAGTCTCAGCTCCGTAGCACCAGCATGGAGTAACAGTCAGTGTAATATCAACGCCTTCTTTTTTGAATTTTGCAGCACATGCAGCAGCCTCTGCTACACGTCCGATTGTTGTATCAGCGATTACAACCTTAACCGGTTCACCGTTGCTATATCTCAGATTTTCTGTGAACAATTTAGCAGCGGATTTTGCCATATTCATGGTCTGCTCTTCCAGAGATTCACGAACTTTCAGAACACCACGACGTCCGTCAATTGTTGGTCTGATACCAATTACAGGGTAATCGCCAATTAATCTGCTTTTTGCCATAATACAAGACCTCCCAAATAAAATTATTTTCTGTTTTTAACGGCGAATCTGTCATTGTTCTTTCACGAAACAGTAACTTTTCATCTTCTTCGCCGTTTTCTGATGTAAATTATACTCTTGTTTCATCCCTTATTCTCGTGTTATAATAGCCAAAAATAAAACAATATTCACCTTTTTAGTATTTTCGTCAATTATCCTAAAATTGGAGGGACTATTTTATGCAATATTACAATTTCAGTGAAAATAAACAGCGGGGAACCTTCGATTTTCCTTTTGAATTCTATCATGTTACCAGTACTCATTCCCGCTATGTTATGTCCTATCACTGGCATGTGGAATATGAAATCATCCGAGTACTGGAAGGCTCACTCCACATGACTATGGATGAAAAAGAATTCACAGCAAATACAGGTGATATCGTATTTGTCAACAGTGGTGTACTTCATTCCGGCGAACCTTCTGACTGTGTTTATCAGTGCATTGTATTTGATATGAATACATTCATCAAACACAATCCACGCTGTCAGACCTATATACAAAAGATCATCAACCACTCCGCATTTATTTACCACCATTTTACCCCTAAAAATGAGAAGATTCACCAGATTATCTGGAATATATTTGAATCTATGGAAAATGAAAAAGAAGGTTTTGAGATGGTTGTTTTTGGAGAATTATATCACTTTTTTGGTGTGGTTTTCGGAGAACATCTTTATTTTTCAGATGCGCCCCAGAATCGACGGGATTACAGAAAAATCATGCAGCTGAAAAATGTTCTGGATTTTATGGAGGCAAACTACTCCTCTCCTCTGACATTGGAGCAGCTTTCTGCCTCTGTGCATATGTCTCCCAAGTATTTCTGCAGATTTTTCTGCAACATGACCCACCGTACACCAATTGACTATCTGAATTACCACAGAATTGAACACGCCAGTTTTCAACTTGCCACCACAGATGCTTCCGTTACTGAGGTTGCCTACAACTGCGGTTTCAATGATTTGAGCTATTTCATTAAAACTTATAAAAAGTATAAAGGCTGCACGCCGGGGAAAGCAAAGATGCGGTGATTTTTAGCACTTACTTATCCTAACCGGTACATCGTCGCTCTGTCACCAAGATAAATTTCTGTTCCGGCAGACAACTCCACCATTTCTTCTGCAGGTAGTCTTTTATCATCGGATGCCCGATAGGTGCCGCTCATGGAGTAGTCCGTAACAAGATACATGTTGTCCCATTTTCTGTATGTGATGGAACAATGTTTTGCTTCGATTCTATTTCCCATTATGATATGATTGCAGACACCTCCGTCCTGTCCCAGAATCAGTGTCTGAGCATCCTGTATCACCGTAACTCTTGAAACTTCAGGACCTGCAATACAAAGGATCTGTCCTCTGCCTGTATTCTGCCCTGACATAGAATAGCCCTGCCATTGATTCTGGTTATATCCTGTCTGCTGATATCCGCCTGTATACTGGGGATTGCCATACATCGTATCATAACCGTATGTGCTGTTATAAGCGGGTGCAATCTGATTCACTGCATGTATCATTAGATAATATGCATAGTACTGTGCTAAAGAGCAGGTAATAATACTCAATAGTGACCACAGTAAAAAGGAGTTTCCGTTTTCCTGGATCCGAACTCCATATCTCTGCGCATTCTCCTGAAGACGATTTCCCTGTTTGTACACCCAATAATAGAAATAAATGCTGCAGGTGACCAGTCCCAATAATAACACTACAATATAGTTTGGCATATCATGTCCATCACCCTCGCAGATACAATTCACATCTTTATTCCATACATACCAAAAATAAATGCCGTAAAAACCACAGGTAATCAGATTCAATAGTAAAAACACCCAAAAATTTCTCTGTTTAATCACTTACTTCATCTCCTATTTTCAAAAGTTATTTATTTCAGTATGACAGAATTATCTGCTTTGTCAAGAAACTTTCTTTGTTATATGCAAGAAGCCGATGGAATTGTTTTCTTTATTCCATCGGCTTCTTATCTTGAATCTCTCATACATATTAAGTTATAATTTCAGAATATCTTCCAACACAGACAGTCCGTATTCGGCCAGACTGTGATCTTCTTCCCCGGTACCTCCGGAAATTCCCAGACCACCGATGATTGCTCCATTGTGTACCAATGGAACACCACCTCCGAAGATCACGATTTTACCGCCTTCCAGTTTGTCCAGTCCATAGAATGTCTGACCCGGCTGAGCAAGTTTTGAAAGCTCCATGGTAGACATCTTAACTGCAACAGATGTATACGCTTTTCGCACAGCCACATCAAAACTAACAAGAAAAGCTCCATCCATGACATGAACTGCGATGGGATTTCCATCCGGACTGCAGACAGCAATCACTGCCTTTTTTCCTCTGCGTTCTGCCTCTTCTTCGATTTTATCAATCAACTTTTTGGATGTTTCCAGAGTCATCCGTCCCTGCCCCATGCGCAGCAGCACTTGCTGTATCAGAGTTTCTTCTGTCTGATTTGCTTTCATGACACCGTTCTCCTTTATCGTCCTGACATCGTCATTACAAACCACTGCACGCTGTTCCTGTTTTGTCACATCTGTGTTTTCTGTCAATTTAGCATCATAATACCTTGCCAGAACATATAAATAATCTGCCAGACGATTCATATAACGTTTTGCACCGATATCACTTCCAAACTTGATGCTCACCTGCGAAAGACATCTTTCCGCACGGCGCGCTACTGTTCTGGTCACATCAATCTGCGCTGACACTGAATTTTCTCCCGGCAATATAAATTGCTTCGGACGATCAAAAAGCGCCTCCAAACGATCGATTTCTTTTTCCAGTTTTTCAACGTCTCCATCTTTCAGCTTATATTTCATATTATAGGAATCCGCAATTCCTGCCATGACAGTCATTAGTGTATGCTGAATTTCTTCCAGAAAAGAAATAATCTGCTCATCCTGAATTTTTGTTTTTATCAATCCAATATGGCTGGTCAGTTCATCGATCGTACCCATAACTTCCACCCTGTCATCGGATTTCGCTATATTTTTTGTGTGAACCAGGTTGGTTGTACCTGCATCACCGGTCTTTGTATAAATCTTCATACCTGTTCATCTCCGAACACTTTTTTAAATGGCATTTTCTTGATTGCTCTGGCACTGTTTGCTCCAAGATTCCGGCACTGCCAGAAACGCGGTGCATTCAGTTCAAAAACATTATGCCCCAAGGATAATCGACGCATCTGCATAGCCACTCTTCTTCCTGCTACACCGACACCGGATCCCAGCATCGATTCATTGGCTGCAGAATATGCCAGCTGATCCAACTCATCCTCTATTTCCCGAATCTGATAAAGAACTCCCTCTTCTTCAATTCCTGCACAGATTTCTCTCAGATAATCCGCATCCGGATGATTCACATAAATGAATATGGCTGGTTTATTTATTACCATAATTATCCTCTTCTTTCTGTGCCAAGATACGATAGCAAGAGTCCTGTAGCAACTGCATTTCTCGGTCCTTCCGTACCTCGGATATTACCGCGTCCACAAACAATCCGATATTCTGCAAAGGCTTCCGTAAGCATCTCAGGAATCTCAAAATCTTCTGCCGATCCACCTACCAAAACAACATTCGGTATTTTTTTCAGGTCATGTTCCGGTGCAACTGTTTTCAGTGCCCGTACAGCATTGGTGACAAATACTTTCCTTTTCGCTTCTCTTCGGACTTCCAGAATCTTTTCCATCGGAATATCCTCTTCAACTTTCAAAAGTTCACCTGGTGCCAGAAGCACCACATGTCCGTAATACCTTGGATCAATGGAGTCTTCAAAAAATTCCATCGCACCGTTTTCCAGCCTCATGTGAAAGAGACTTTCTACTTTTGCCATAGGGTATTTCTTTATCTGTTCCGCAGTCACCCGACTTTTCAGTCCCAGTTCTGTCTGTATCAGCATAGATACCAACTCGCCGGCTCCAGCCTGATGAGTCGTTTTCACTGTTCCATCTGCGTTCAGAATCGCTGCATCAGTAGAGCCACCTCCCATATCAAGGATTGCGATAGGCAGCTGCGTTCCCGGCGTCGTCAGTGCTCCCAGCGATGCCATTACCGCCTCCACTCCGGCTACTTTCGCCTGTACATGCAGTTCATCCTCCAGCTTTTCGGCAATCTGCAGCATCGGCAGATGATGAGTTTTCACCATTGCGGCAATCCCTACCGCTTTCTCCATACAGGTTTCTCCTGCCAGAGAACCTGATATTACCACAGGCGCAAGCGTATCAACAGCCAGAATATCTGTGATACGAATATTTTTCTCGTTTTCTTTTGATACTTCAGACATATCCTCACGTATGGAAGAAAGCATATTTCCCACATTCGTATCCGGCTGTCCCTGAATATCAGTTATCGCACCGGCTTCCTGCAAAGCCTGCATGATTTTTTCTGCACCTGCATCAATGCTGATGTTTTTAATTACTTCTCCATGAATATAAATCTCACCGGCCGGAAGTATCTGCTCATGAATATTACCATGAGGTGTTTTTATCACCACCGCACTTCTTTTTCCAATAAGACTCTTTGCTATGGGAGTAACCATCCTTGTCTCTTCCGGAGTCAGCTTCAAAAGTGTAGCTATGCCATAGGGATTAGAAAGCATTCTCACCGTAGTTCCCGGAAGTGCCACTTCAATCGCTGCCTGTTTTCCTTCCGGTACTTTATCAATATGCCGAACTTCATCCACAACAGGAATCTTTTGATGCAGACGGTTTTCCACCAGTACTGCCTCATCAGCCTGAAGAATCAATCCTTTGATCTGCAGTCGGGGCATATATTCATTTAGTTTCGCGGCCACTTCCTCATACGGATATTTTCCGGATGCCACTACGATGTACTCTTTTCTTAGCTCAGCCACTGCCAGATGTTCGATAAAAATCAATTCTCCTGCAGCCTGTCCGGCTCCCGCCGGAGTGGACGGATTATGTCCGATCATAGAAGATTCCGTAATGACAGTCTCCGTAATGGTTTCCATTGCAGTATCGCCGATTACAGGTGCTGCCTCATTCAGTCTGATATAATTCAGTTCTGTTATTGACCGGCCAATTTTTTCCATAGCCTCAAGAAGCGCTGCCTTCACACCCATCACATTGGGAACGGTTCCTTTCGTTCCTGTTGTCATTCGGGACGCAGAGGAAAGAAAATGAAATTCTCCATTCTCTTCCACACTTCCGATACACACTTCAGTTGTAGAATTCCCAATATCAACACCCGCAACTAATTTCAACTTTCGCTACCTCTTTTTATTTCAGCAATATTCCGCGTTTTTCATATACCTCTGCTGCTTCCAGTACAAGCTTTGCACAATGAGGTGCATGATAAACTTCCAGAAGTTCTTTCGCCATCTGAGCCAGTTCCAATTTTGTGGAACGGTTCGGACGAAGTTTGTTATACATAGACAAAATCACATCATCAGGAACATCCACCAATTCCGCTGCTCTCTGGAAGTTTGCTTCCATCGCCGGATTATCTGCTTCTCTGGCAACCTGTCCCTGACGGTGAAGCATCTCTTTTGAGATCTTGATATCATCCGCCTGGACATTCCCCTTCTTAACTTCCTCCAACGTTATCTGTGAAAGTTTTTTTCCTGTTTTGGAGGTAATGGAATCCGCTTCATTCTGTCCTAATGGATATTTACTCATTTCCTTCCCTCCCATTCAATCATCTTTTTCGGTGGGTCAAGCTGTTCCGTCTCAATGATATGCATCAGTGCTGCCTTCACCTGAAATTTCGCGCGAACGGTCGGATCATTGATACACTCAATCGGAGTTACTTTCTCACCTTTAACATATTTTGCAGCATTACGGCCGATTTTTCTGTACATATCCAGTGTAATCAGTGGAGCCTGTGGAAAAAGTTCCAGATTCGTCAAAGGATACAGATCTTTCTGATGAATCACTGTTGTACCCTTAGACTGAATTCCAATTCCGATACCGGAGCCGGAAAGCTTTGCCGATTCCAGTGCCATAAAAGCCACATCAGATGTATCCAGCACTTTCACTACACGGGAAACCATACCTTCCTCTTCGATGCCGGCACGAACATTTTTCAGCACTTCATCCAGAGGAATACCTGAGATTGTCTGTGTAATCTCTGTCTGAAACGCAGCGCCTACGCCAATCACAACTTCTTTAGGATTGGTTCCCTGTTTGGCCTGTGGGTACCCTTCATAAGAATGCTTCGGACGCATTCTGGTCTTACCGTTCAGATTTGTTTTTTTCGGACTATTTGCCTGATTTTCCTTACCATATTGTCCGGGCTGCTGGCTTTGTAGCTGTTTCAGTACTTCTCTGGTAATCGCCTGGACTAATTGTTCATTTACTTGCATCCTGGCAGCCCTCCTTTAAAATTCATTTACGTTGATCCGATGAGGAATTGCTTTGATTTCTTCCCATCGTTTCCCGGCAACACGATATCCTGTGCCCGGCCCCATATAATCATTGGGAGTATTGACCCCCGACATAACCTGAAAGTTTTCATCAAGTATTGCTGCTGTATGCATATAGTCACCGATCACACGCTGTTTGAGCATATTCAGAATACTTTCTGCCAGTTCCTCAAACCCACTCTCTGCAAGAGCTTTTACTACATCAATACCTGTGATTTTACGCTTCATAAGATCATCTGCCGCCATAAGATCGGAAGCTACGTCTCTGTTCAGCGTGTCCTTGCTGCCATGAGCATAAGTAACTGCTTCAACCTGCTCGTCTGTTACTTCAGTAAGTCCCAGATATTTAAACACTGCCTGAACCGCTTTTCCTGCTTCCCGACGTACACGGATCACTTCTTCTTCCGTTACCGGTCGAAGACCGCCATCCACCTGCATATCTCTCTGTAGTACATTGTAATCATCAAAGTCTTCTGCATCAAAATTGGACCCTGCAAACATATTGTCATAATTCGGTTCTCCGGCATAACCTGAGAAAATAAAATCAGTCCCCGGCATAAACTGCAGCATAGTACGGGCTGTTCTTCTCATATCGGAATGTGAGAAACTCTGATCATTGGATGACGCACATTCCAATCCCAGAAGAGCGGCAACCAGATTTTCTCCGATTACTTCCCTGATTCCTGCAGGTACACCTGCAGTTACACCGATACAGCTGACAGAACCATTCTGAATTCCCTGACTTCCTGCTCCTTTTGTCACATAGAGACAACGGCATTCCAGATACAGCATGGATTTTTTCTCACTGCTTCCCATCAGTACCTCAGATCCGGATCCGGAAGTAAATCTTACTTTTAATCCCCTGGAACCATAAGCAGAATTCAAAAATGCTTTGGAATACGGTGTATCATCACCATCAATAAATACTTTTTCCGTTCCATATACGGAAAGCGTTTCTGCATACGTAGTCAGACCTCTGATACCCAGTTCCAGTTCAATAGCTTCTTCCACTGCGCACTGCGTAAGAACACCACGACGTCCAACCTGAGAACCGATCAACAATGCGATAGCATTAAACGGGGCGTATCTTGCCACACCGGTTGTGGTCTCTTCCTCACTGAAACCTCGCAGAGCACCTTCTGCCGCATCTGCTGCAATCTGAACCGGATCATCCTTCAGATTTGTAATATGAGCCTGATTACCCGGTACTTTACGGGCACGCATTTTCTGCATACCCATCATCATTTCCACCACATTCAGTTCGTTGATGACTTCAGCCATCTTAGCTGGTGTGATTCCTGATACAATCTCCAGAATTTCTTTTCTGGAAACATTGATATCTACAATTTTTCTGGCAATCTCCAGGGAAGAAATTCCCATAGAAGTCTCTGCCCGATCAACACGAATGGAATAGTCTGCAATAAACTGATCGATGAAATCAAAGTCTTTTCGCTCTTTTCCGTCAAGCTCAGTAATTATTCCATTCTCTATTTTGATAGATGGCTTTGGATCAAAGGGACTTTTCATCGCTACAAATCCCATCTCCGGCCATTCATCAATGAAACCATCTTTATTTACCGGACGATTATCCAGTATCTCTATTCTTTTTGATTTCATAATCCGCAACCTCTTTTTAATCTGACACAATCTTTCCTCTAACTGCGTCAGTCATCCTTCCATTGAAAACCACAGTCTAGAAAGACCACAGTTTTGTGTAGATTTTTATAATATCTTCTTTGGTCGGTACTCTCGGATTCGTAACAGTACATGCATCTGCCAGAGCCGCATCTGCCATCTTATCCACTGCCGCAAAATATGCGTCCGGCGTGATGGTTCCGATTTCCTGAATAGTCAGCGGTATGTTCATTTCCTTCTGCATAAACTGTATCCAGTTCACCAGAGAACGAACACTCATCACTTCATTATAATTGCTCAACCCCAGGATATGTGCGATATTTGCATATCTTTTTACAGATGGTAAATACTCTTTTTGACTTCTGGAGTGTTTATTAATGTTAGCATTAAATTCTACAATATGTGGAAGCAACATCGCATTTGCTCTTCCATGTGGAATATGGAACAACGCCCCCAGCTGATGTGCCATACTATGTGTAATACCCAAAGATGCGGAATTAAATGCCAGTCCGGCAAGACAAGAGGCTACATGCATTTTCTGTCTTGCATGCATATCGTTTCCATCCAGATAAGCTCTCAGAAGAAATACTCCGCAGATTTCGATTGCTTTTTCGGATAATGCTGACGAAAACTCATTGTGTTTTGTACTTACATACGCTTCCAGTGCATGCGTAAATACATCCATTCCTGTATCCGCAGTAATGGACGGAGGAACACTTTTCACCAGTTCCGCATCCAGAATCGCCTCATCCGCTGTTAAGCTTTCAGATACCAGTGGATATTTTACTTTTGCGTCTGTGTCATTTACTACGGCAAAAGATGTAACCTCCGAGCCGGTACCACTGGTAGTAGGTATTGCAATCAATCCTACATTTCCATAATTATTAATTTTCAAAGCGAATTCACGAATAGCTTTTGATGAATCTATTGCTGAACCGCCACCTACTGCTACAATAGCTTCTGGTTTATATTCCAGAAATTTTTTTACTCCATTGGAAATTTTTTCTACCGGCGCATCCGGTACCACATCATGGAATATGTCATATTCAATTTTTCCCTCTTGCAAAGGTTTTGTGATCAAATCGATCATCTTGCTCTGAGCCACAAACGGATCGGTAATCACCAGAACTTTCCGGTATGGAATCTCTTTCAAACGGGAAAGCGACCCGTTTCCAAAATAAATCTGTGTTTTTATTCCAAAACTGTCCATGATTTATGCCTTTCTATACGTTTGTTTTTCTATTCCGGATAATAACATTTTATATTGCGGTCCTCAAAATACGCCATCCATTCCTCTGACGGTTTTATATCAGTGACAACCGCAGACAGATTTTGTACATCAAGAACCCTTGAAAATGCTGTATTGTCAAATTTACTGTGGTCCACTGCCAGAATGCTCATTCTGGCTGAATTCATCATTACCTGTTTCGCATGAGCAAACAGTTCATTGGAATCCATGATTCCTCTTTCCCGGTCAAATGCTTTGCATGAGATAAAAGCTTTATCAACATAATAAGATCTCATGGTATCCTCCGCTTTTGTTCCCAAAAGTGCCAGATACCCTTCCTTCATTGTACCGCCGGTAGATATGATCGTCCACCCGGAAACATCGGCCAATTCTATCATGATCTCAATAGAATTGGTGATTACAGTCAGACGTTCCTTATCTTTTATTGCTTTTGCAATAAAAACTGCTGTTGTACTGGCATCCAGCATAATCTGATCTCCATCATGAATCATCCCTGCTACCAGTTCCGCAATTTTTTGTTTTCCTAATACATTTCGGTTCTTTCTTACATTAAAGGGCATGTCAATACTCATGTTTTCATTAATAACCGCCCCGCCATAGCTTTTAATAGCATAGCCCTCATGCTCCAGCTTATCAAGATCTCTCCTGATTGTTTCTTCTGACACGTTGTATAACTGACTTAACTCACTGACCACCACACGTTTTTCTTCCTGCAGCTTTTCTAAAATCAGATTTCTTCTCTCCAATGCTAGCATACAACTTGTCCCCCTTTTAAGAAATCTAATACCTTTCAGTTAAACAGAGACGGAGAAAGCTACCTTCCTCCGCCCCCTTTTGCTTAACTTATAAAATAGATTCGATTACCTTTGCATCCGGATGTGCAATAACAGAAGAATCGAGATACATACCTCTCTCTGCTACCACTTTTTTTGCCTTCTCAATGGATGCCTCGACCGCTGATACCTCACCGGTGATCAGCATATAGGATTTTCCGCACATGCCTTTTGCAACACGTACTTCAATCAGATCGACAATTGCAGTTTTTGCTGCAATATCAGCTGCCACAATAATGGAAGCCGCATCATAGGTTTCCAGAATCCCCAGCGCACTGACTTTTTCCACCTGAGCCGCTCCATAGAGAGCTGGGAAAATAGAATCATGTGGATTACCCAGCACAAAATTGTCGATCAACTGTTCCTCATACTGTGTAGAGGCAGCATCTACTGCTGCTTTTACAGCACTCAAATCTCCAGAAATAATAGCAATATATTTTCCAGGACATACTGTCTGCGCCTCGATCAGCTCTACTTCTGAAGTTTTTACCATGGCATCTGCTGCTGTGATACCAGTTGCCGTGGTCTTAAATTCAACCATTCCGATTGCTTTACTCATACAGTGCACGTCCTTTCTACTTTGCTTCGATCACAATTGCCCTGTCTGTCACATCCAGAACTACACCGCTTATGGATGCATGGATGGCCACACTCAGCCCCTGTGCCGGTTTTGCGATCATCTGTCCCTCGGTAACTTTGTCACCGATTTTAACGATTGCCTGTGCCGGTGCTCCGATGTGCTGGCTAAGATTGATACTTACTTTCTTAACCGCAACTACATTGTCATCCAGCGGTGCATCTTTATCGTATCTGGTCAGGTTCAATCTTGCCATCAGTCGCTCTTCCGGTACTTTTCTATACTCTCTGGACTCTTTCACAGGAGCAGCCTGAACTCCCTGAGGAGGACGGACACCTGCTTTCTTCAGACCAAATTTCATATCAGCCAGAAGTGACCGCGGTGCAAGACTCTGCGGACAGGAATACATTTCACATACTCCGCAGGAACTACAGAAATTAGCGTTCAGATACGGATTCATATCCTGGAAATCCTTATTGGATGCAGCTCTCATGAACAGAGCCGGATCAATCGGATGTCCCAGATTATTTCTCGGACAAAGATCCGTACAGGTACGGCACTGGCAGCAAATGGATGCTGCACGTTTCATGTCAATAGAAGATTTTCTCAATTTCTTCTGAACGATCGTATGATCGCCCGGAAGAACCAAAACTGCGTTTGTTGTTTTTGTGACCGGCTGGCTTCCTGTTCCGATATTTCCCATCATAGGGCCGCCCACAAAATAAACCGCATCTTTTGTCGTTGTCTGTCCCGCCATAGCAACCACTTCTGACAGAGGCGTTCCCAGCGGAACTCTCACAGTTACCGGATGTTCTACTTCCGCCACTACGGAAACCAGTTTATCCGTAACCGGATGATTCATTTCAACTGCACGATAAATGTTATATACTGTCTCAACATTGAATACCGCAACGCCCTCTTCGATGGGAAGACCACCCGGTCTTACAACACGCCCGGTTGCCTCGTAAATCAATACGATTTCATCACCCATCGGATAAACTTCATCCAGAAGAGCCAGACGCATGCCCGGGAACTCTCCCAGATGCTGATTCAGAGCATTCACCGTATCTTTATAGGACTTTTTCACACCAATAATGGCTTCCTTTGCACCAACAGTCTCAGCAATCATATGGAATGTTTTCATGATCTCATATGCATGTTGTTTCAATAACTGTCTATGTAATTTTAACAAAGGTTCACATTCTGCACAGTTCATCAATATGGTGTTCGCGCGTTCATCAATTTTCACGTATGTCGGAAATCCGGCACCGCCTGCACCAACCACACCATTTTCCTGTATGATTTTTTGTAACTCTTTGATATCCATGCGATTACTCCAATCCTGCACCATCATCAATGATACCTACTATCGCTGCATCAACTGGCGCTGTTTCTAAACCACAGCCGATTCTGGCTGCACTTCCCTGCGCAACTAGCACGTATTCACCAATACCTGCTCCTACATTATCAATGGCAACAATCTGATTGACCTCGGCTTTCATATGATGCACCGGTTCTACAATCATGAATTTATTGCCGATCAGCTTATCGTTTTTTCTTGTAGAAACAATGCTTCCTACAACCTTACCTACAATCATCGTTAACCTCCATCACTGCGCATTATTTTACGATTGTCACTGTATTACCGGTAGCAATTCTGGAAGCATTCGCTTCATCGGTATCAATATGCATCTCCAGTGTAAAACTGTCGTCTACACGGATTTTTACATTGTTAAATACGGTACCACGCTCATTGTCTGCTTTTACAGATACATAATCACCGTCATGTACACCTGCAGCCTTTGCATCAGCAGGAGACATATGGATGTGTCTTGCAGCAATGATACATCCCTCTTTCAAGTACAGAGCGCCTTTCGGTCCAACCAGTGCAATCGGGGCAGATCCGGCAATATCACCGGATTCCCGAACCGGGGCATTTACTCCCAGCTTAATCGCATCCGTTGCAGAAATCTCAACCTGAGATTTACTTCTGCATGGCCCAAGAATTCGAACATTCTCAATCGCTCTAAGCTTCAGACCTACGATTGTAACCAGTTCATTGGATGCAAACTGCCCACCCATCAGCTCTTTTTTCTTTGTCAGCTGATATCCAGGTCCGAATAAAACTTCCAGATCTGCCTGTGTCAGATGAATATGACGCGCAGAAACTCCGATAGGAACCATATAACCCGCACCTTGCTTCTGCTCCTGTTTATTCAGACTCTCCATCACCAATCTGGTAATCAATTCAATATTCTGTGTATCCAAGCACAACACCTACTTTCTTTCCGCCGGAATTCATATGACTATAAATCATATGCATTCAACACAATTATTTTACGTGTGGCAGAATCATTTCTACGTCTGTATGTGGTCTTGGAATTACATGGGTAGCTACCAGCTCACCAAGTCTGGATGCACTGCTTGCTCCGCTTTCAACTGCAGATTTAACTGCTCCTACATCACCACGAACCATAACTGTTACCAGTCCGGATCCGATTTTCTCTGTTCCTACCAATGTTACATTAGCTGCTTTACACATAGCATCTGCTGCTTCTACAGCTGCTACTAAACCTCTGGTTTCAACCATTCCCAATGCTTCCTGTGTCATTCTTTTTTCCTCCTTATGGATTGTATTATTTGTTGTACCTGTCATTTCGCGATTTACTTCAACAGTTTCTATCTTACTTTCCGCCGGGGCAGCTTTTACCTCGGCAGTTTTCCTCGTTCCGGTAGTTTTTTTAGCTGCTGCAGTCTTGGCAGCTGCTTTCTTTGGTGCCGGAGCCTTGGATGTTGTTTTTTTGATTTCTGCCATCGTAAGTCCCCCTATTTTTTCCAGCGACTAGCACTCAACTCTACCATTCGTACTGTTTCTTCATGGGGACGAGCGATGACTGCGTGCAGTACAGGTTTTTTTATCGCACCGGCAACTGCCGCATCCACGGCTGCTGTCACAGCTGCAACATCACCTTCGATTACCATTGTAACCAGCCGGCCGCCCAGCTTCCTTTCCCATGTCGCCAGACTTACATCTGCTGCTTTCAGCATGATATCCAATGCATCAATCGCTGCGACAACACCTGTTATTTCTACAAAGCCATACGATTTACCCATGGATGTTCTCCTTTCCAACAACGGTCGGGATTATTGATTATACAGTCGGAAGAATCTTCTCTACATCTTCATGAGGTCTCGGGATTACATGAGTAGCTACCAGCTCACCAAGTCTGGATGCTGCTGCGCTTCCGCTTTCAACTGCTGCTTTAACAGCTCCTACATCACCGCGAACCATAACTGTTACCAGTCCGGATCCGATTTTTTCAGTTCCTACCAGTGTAACCTCTGCTGCTTTTGTCATTGCATCTGCTGCTTCGATTGCAGCGGTAAGTCCTCTGGTTTCTACCATTCCTAATGCTTCTTTAGCCATTTTTATATCCTCCTAGATTCTAAACACTATTAATTGATCATATATGAATCAGTCTTTATCCAAAGCACTGATTTTCAGCATCTTTCGGGTTCCCTCTTCGGGATTCGGGATCACATGTTTGGTAACAACCCCTCCCAGTGTCTTCGCTGATGCTTCTCCTGCTTCAACTGCCGCGGTCACATCTGCCACGCTGCCGCGGTACTTGACTGTTACCAGCAGCGGAACCGGCAGGCTGTCAGCATTTGCAGGTTTATTTTTGTCAAATACTTCCATTCGTACATTGGCTGCCTTGCATCCCGCATCACCTGCGACAAATGCAGTTGTCAGTCCGAATACTTCAAGAATACCTACAGCTTCTGCCATCTGTTCTCTTCTCCTTTAACCACAGGATTCTTACCTGTTTTTCGCATCATTTACAATAGCAATCTTAAGACCCTTCATAGCCAGGTTTGTCTTCAGTGCTTCATTGATATCTTCCAGAGCAAATTTGTGTGTAATCAGTTTCTCCAACGGAAGTCCGATACCTTTTGCTCTCTTCAGGAAATCAAATGTTGTTGCGTAATCTCTCAGGGTGTATACCCAGGAACCAACCATTGTCAGCTCTTTGGAACAGATATCAAAGTGCGGATTGATAGTTGCATCACCGCCATTGATAAAGAATCCCAATTCACAAAGTCCACCGCCGTTGCGGATGAATTTGTAGATATTAGCATGAGCCATCGGATTTCCTGTACACTGGAATCCGAAATCTGCCGGATGTCCGTCAAAGCTTGCTTCTACTGCTGCTGTCAGAGCTTCAATTCCTTTGTGATCCTGGAAACTTACGCTCTTAGATGCACCCATCTCTTTCGCAAATTCAAGACGCTGTGCATTTCCGTCAACTGCAGTGATGTTTTCAATACCCATGGTTCTCAGAACTGCGATACAGATCAGACCAATCGGTCCGCATCCCTGTACAACTACACGGCTGTTAAAACGAAGAATGCCTGTGGATTTTGCTCTTTCTACAGCATGGATAAGTACTGCGCAAGGCTCAATCAGAATACGGGAATCCAGATCCAGATCACTTACATTAAATACTGTGGATCCGCCGCGTACCAGGATATAATCAGAGAACCATCCATTCAGATGAATATCATCATCCGGAAGAAGTCCATATACATCAGCACCACCTACGTTTTGTTTATTCAGATCATACATAGTGATGTCCGGGTTATCTTTAAAGATCATACAGGTAACTACCTTATCACCGATCTTCAGATCTTTTCCTGCAGAATCTTTCTTCACATTTTTACCCATTTTAACGATCTCACCGGTACCTTCATGTCCCAGTGCCACCGGAATCAGTCCAAACGGGTCTCTTTTAAATTCATGAGCATCTGTACCGCATACACCACAGCCTTCTACTCTTACCAGAATATCATCATCGCCAACTTCCGGCATTGGATATTCTTTTACATCAAAGTGTTCCAGTCCTGTCAGCATAGCCACATGTGCTGTTTTCGGAATACTTCCGCATGCTGCAGGAGCAGAAGCTGCTGCCGGTGCTGCAGGAGCCTGTCCGGTCATTCCTGCCAGTACCTGTTTCACGATCTCTTCAATATTGATATTATTTGCGTCCATTTTCTTTCCTCCCGATCAACGAATGCATAAGCTGTCTGACATAACACATCTTCTTCTCTTGGTAAATGTGCTTGCGCTTGTCAGTCCCTCACCGGTACGGCTGGCAATCGTAAATGTACAGTAACCTTCACCACCAAATCCCAATGCTGCATAAGACGGGGCGTTCTTAACCAGAATTGCGGTATCGATTGCTTTTGCATATGTAGTAATATTATCGATATTCTTGGAATGGATGTGAGCAGAATGACGGTTGCCATGTTCAAGCCATACGGCCTGTTCCACAGCATCGTTGAAATCTTTTGCTCTTACCACAC
The DNA here is from genome assembly GCA_004556655.1 of Lachnospiraceae bacterium. GTDB lineage: Bacteria > Bacillota > Clostridia > Lachnospirales > Lachnospiraceae > Oliverpabstia. Next base: position 19,734 of record SFGF01000020.1, read on the forward strand.
CCAGAATCGGCATCATCAATTCTTCTGCAATCAGCGGATGCTCCTTTGGTCCTTCAAAAGTAATACAACGGATATTATTCGGAACCTCTACACCGATCATAGAAAGAAGTGTCTTGGCATCACGGCCTACGCACTTACGATTCAGACGTCCTCCTGCCAGAACTACTGCTGTCAGTGCGTCCTGTTCTTCTTTGGATGCCAGATAACATCCCTGTTCCGTTACCATATAGTGCATCAGCTCATCCACTACAGAAGAAACTGCTACAATTTCTTTCTCTGCAATACAAGGAAGATTGTTATCGAATGTGCATCCATTTACAATATCCTGTGCTGCTTTTCTGATATCCGCTGTTTCATCAACCAGAGCAGGAGGATTGCCGGCACCTGCACCGATTCCTCTCTTTCCGGATGACAGAACTGCTGTTACTACGCCAGGACCACCTGTTGCAGCAATCAGCGGAATATCTTTGTGTTTCATCATGATATTACTTGTTTCCAGTGTTGGTTTTTCAACGGTACATGCAATATTGTCCGGGCCGCCGCCTTCCAGTGAAGCTTCATTCACCAGATTCACTGCAAAAATAGATGTTTTGATTGCAGCCGGATGTGGGTTAAATACTACCGTGTTACCACCCGCAAACATACCCATAGTGTTACACAGAACAGTTTCACTTGGATTTGTGCACGGTGTGATTGCACCAATAACACCAAATGGTCCCATCTCTATCAGGGTAAGACCTCTGTCTCCTGACCATGCAGTTGTTGTAATATCTTCAGTACCCGGTGTCTTCTCAGCCACCAGACGATGTTTCAGAATCTTATCTCCTACATTTCCCATACCGGTCTCTTCCACGCCCATACGTGCCAGAGTCTCTGCATTTTCACAGATTTTTTTACGGATAATGGTAATGATTTTTTCTCTCTGATCCATGGACATTCTTTTCACGATCTGCTGTGCTTTTTTAGCAGCTTCGATAGCTTCGTTCATATCCTTGAACACACCATGTTTTCCTGTGGGTGCTTCCTGAATCTGCATTTTAGCCAGCACTTCCTGAACGATATCCTGTACCATACTTTCATTAATTGGCACGAGAATTACCTCCCTTTTTAAATCAGATTATTTCAGTCCCAACTGTTCCATAACTTTCTTTGTAATTTCAGCTACTACATCTTTGTTGTCAGCCGGAGCATCACAGATATTTGAACCTCTGCAGTTATGGCAGTTCAAACCTTCTCTGTTCTGGCAGATTGACAGAGGATGTTTTCCCGGAAGACCCATTTTCTTTCTAATTTCATACAGTTTCTTGATCTGTTCCTGATCGAATTCCTTCGGTCCGCCCAGCATTCTGGATTTGTACAGAAGTTCTGCATAGAATTCCAGAGATTCCATCTTCAGGTATGCAGACAGCAGATCGGATGACCAAGTCAGAGCACCGTGGTTCTCAAGAAGAACTGCGTCAAAATACGGAAGATATTTTTCCAGATTATCTGGAATTTCTGTTGTAGATGGTGTACCATACTCAGCAATCGGTACGCATCCCAGAGCAATAACTGCTTCCGGCATGATCGGCTGATTCAGCGGAATACCTGCAATTGCAAAGCTTGTTGCAAAAGTAGGATGTGCATGTACAACAGCTCCAACATCCGGTCTCTTCTCGTATACACGCATGTGCATCTTGATCTCAGATGAAGGACGGAATCCTGCATTTGCCTGGATTACTTCACCTTTGCGGTTTACTTTACAGATGTATTCCGGTGTCATAAATCCTTTGGAAACACCTGTAGGTGTGCACAGGAACTCGTCGTCATTCAGCTTAACGGAGAAGTTACCATCATTTGCAGCAACCATGTTACGGTTGTAAACTCTGCGTCCGATATCGCACATCAGTTTTTTGATTTCAAATTCGTTCATCATTGTTTTCTTCCTCCCTGAAACAATTTGATTTGGCAGACCAACACCAGTCTGCAGATTGTTGGTTTCTGTTGACATTATACCGCCATGCATGGGAATAGTCAACCTATTTTTGTGGTTTTGTGTTGTTTTTTTGTGGGTTTTTGTGTGGTTTTTATTGTGATTTCATAATATCGATATTTTCGCTACCGATCTTTTCTTTTTCTTTCTCCTCCCAGGGCATCACATCTCCATCCTCCCTGAGATATTCCAGAATATCTCCCACTCCTTCCTGGTCTTTAGAGTTCACGAAAAAGATTTTTTTACACCCTGCAAGTTTCAGCCAACGCTCGGCTCTGGCAGGATTCGCCTTCGGATGATCAATCTTTGTGACAATCCCGATCACCTCCCGGTTAGCCATAGCCGCACAGCAGGGTGGAAACAGACAGTAAGGTTCCGTAGCCGAAGCCAGAAGCCCTACCACATCTGCCTCATATGTATACAGTGCCAACGCATGCCCCAATCCTTTTGTCTGTGCATATTCTCCCGGTGTGTCTATAATCACATCAAAATTATTCACGTACTGGGTCTTATGATATTCAATTTTTTCCCCTTTCATCGCCTGGGTCAGCGTGGTTTTCCCAGCTTCGCTTCTGCCGACCAAAACAATTTTCTTCATGGGCTGGCCTCCTGTAAAGCATCATAACTATCAGAATCCCGAATCAGGTTCGGGTCACAGGACAAATCGTAAATCTTAATTTATTTTCCACATATTCCAGTATGGCATCGACCGCTGCTTCTACCTCCGATACCGTACCCGTTATAATAAGGCTGCCGGAAAAGCGGTCTACAAATCCCAACTCGATGCCGGAAGATTTCACTGCGATATCTCCCATAATAATCGCCGTCTCTGACGGGCTTACTGTCAGGATTCCAATCGCTGATTTCGAATAATCCACCGCAGGATCCAGACCAAGCTTTTCATACAGCACTTTATCCGGATTGGCAATAATATGAGCCAGGGTAATCTGTTTGCCCGGTACCAATTCCTGAACAATCCTCTGTTTAGTCTCTTCTGACATGTTATCCGTATACCCCATGTCAACCTCCTATCTGACAGTCCAGATCACAAACCATTCGGACTGCTTCCTGTAATTCCTGCATCTGCTCATTAGATGGCGGGATTATATTTTCAAGTTCATACTTTCTGCCCAACCCCTCATATTTATCCTGCCCCAATCTATGATATGGCAGGAGATGGATTTTTTTCACGCCATTGAGCTGATCCGCAAATACGGCAATATCCTGAATTTCTTTTTTACTGCAGTTAAACGTGGGAATCACCGGCACTCTTATGACAAGATTTGTCATTTGTGTTACCGCGATCTTTCTCGCATTTTCAAGCATCAGTTCATTGGATCTTCCGGTGAACATACGATGTTTTTCTCCATCCATATGCTTGATGTCCATCAGATAGGTATCCAGATACGGAAGAATCTGTTCTATTGCAGCAAAAGGGGCACATCCCATACTCTCCATTGCTGTATTAATTCCTGCTTCTTTTGCTGCATGTAAAAGATCCCTGGCAAATTCCGGCTGACACAGACTTTCTCCCCCAGACAAGGTAAGCCCTCCGCCGGATCGATAGTAATACGCTCTGTCTTTTTCTACCGTTTCCATGACTTCACGAACCGTCACATCCCGTCCTATCGTTCTGGGCTCTCCCTGAACCATCATGGTCTGGATTCTGTATTCCTGAGATTCCGGATTACAGCACCACTTGCACCGCAGAACACATCCTTTCAGAAAAACAATTGTACGGATCCCCGGACCGTCATGTATGGAAAAGCGCTGAATATCAAATATTCTGCCTTTCGTATCCAAATAACTCATGTCTGCTTTCTCCATATCAGAACCCTTGTTCTGTTCTGTTGATTATGTCATCTTGTAAAGATCTGGACAACGTCGTAAATAGTGCACTATATCCAGCCACTCTTACAACAAGATGTTTATACTTCTCCGGATGTTTCTGTGCATCCAGCAAGGTTTCACGACTTACCACATTGAACTGCATGTGGCTTCCCTTCTGATCAAAATAAGATCGAATCAAAGCAACAAATTTCTCCAGACCTTCTCTGCCGCTAAGCGCTGACGGATGGAACTTCTGATTAAACAACGTACCATTCGATGCAATAAAGTGATCCAGACGCGCTACAGAGTTTGCTGCTGCTGTCGGACCGTTTACATCTTTTCCGGCAGACGGCGAAACACCATCAGCCACCGGTGTGTGTGCAAGGCGTCCATCCGGTGTCGCTCCGGTCTGAGCTCCCAGTGGAACATTGGCAGATACCGGATACAAGCCGGCCTGAAATTGTCCGCCCCTCGGATTTTTGTATTTCTCCATGGTTCTGGTATAAGTATATGCCACATCTCTGGCAAAAGAGTCAACTTCAGGAATATCATTGCCAAACTTTGGAATCTCGTCAATCATATTTCTGATTTCCTGAAATCTGGCTTTCTTTTCCGGTGACGGCTCCATCTTCAGGACATTCTCGATCATCGATTTAATCTGTTCTTCTGAAACAGTCTGTCCCGCTTTCTGCAGCTTTTTCACAGCCTGTGCAGCCACCTGACCGGCAGTGATTTCGTCAAAGCCCTGTCCATAATTCCATTCCAGTGCTTCTTTATATTCTCTCATACTGACTTTATTTTCTTCATATACCAGCTGTCGAATGGCATATAAGGAATCCGCCATATTGGCAACGCCAAAGCCCTGTGGTCCGGTAAAATTGTATACCGCACCACCCTCCTGAACCGTTTTTCCTCTCTTAATGCAATCATCTACCATACAGGAAAGGAAAGGAAGCGGGCATCTTTCTGCATGTGCCACATCAATGGCATTATCTGCATTGACCAGAAGTTCAATGCAATAGGTAGTCTGCTTTTTATAAGCATCATAAAATTCTTCAAATGTGTCCATTTCTTCCACATCACCGGTCTGGATCCCAACCTGAACACCCTGATCAACACCATTGGAAAATACCAGTTCCAGAGGTCTGCACATATTATAAAAAGCTGCATCGTGCCAACCTTCTGTTTTTCCGGCTTTCTGAGGTTCCACACAACCGATGATATTATATTCTCTTGCATCCTGAAGAGTAAGCCCTCTGCTCACCAGTGACGGAATAATCACTTCATCATTATAATAGGCCGGTTGTCCCAAACCAGTTCTCGTAAGTTCCGCCGCACGAATCAAGAATTCATGAGGTGATCCGTTCCACACTCTTACACAAAAAGAAGGCTGTGGAAGATGTACATGCATGGATGCCTGAATACACATAAAAGACAAATCATTGGTCACGTCTTCTCCGTCACCGTTCTGTCCTCCTGCAATCAGATTTTGAAACAGACTGTATCCTGCAAATCCTTTTGCTGATTCTGCATCTCTGCACTTATTCAGATCATTTAGTTTTACCCAGACACAATCCATCAACTCCTGGGCAAATTCCCGGGTGATCTTTCCCTCGTCCATATCTTTTTTATAATATGGATACATGTACTGATCAAATCTTCCCGGAGAAATAGAATGTCCGCTGGACTCAATCTGCAAAAGCTGTTGAACAAACCAGAAAGATTGACATGCCTCCCAGAATCCGTTTGCTCCATGAGCCGGTACTTTTCTGCAATTGGATGCTATGACCATAAGTTCTTTCTTTCTCACATCATCCGCACATTCCTTTGCCATCTTTTCTGCAAGTTCACTGTATCTTTCTGCATAACGTATCACAGCCTCACAGCTTGTAATCACCGCATTCAAAAAATGTGTTCTTCCGGCATAATCAGCATCTGCTACACTGCATTTTGCCAGTTCTGCTTTTGCCTGCGCAATAATTCCCAGATACCCGATCTCCAACACTTTTTCATATTGGACTGTCACATGTCCTACACCATTGTAAAAATAATTTCCCGGTGTAAAAATATTGTGCTCGATCGCCTGTATGGCTTCCGGAGCCATATAGGATGTGGCAAGCTCACTTGTTGTTTTCCCTTTCCAATACTTATGTACCTGACGAAGCTGTTGCTTTGTCTCTTCAGAAATATAAAAAGGATCCGCTTCACGTACAGCTACCGTATCAAATTCCGCTTCCAGCCATTCAAATGAAAACTCCGGGTATGTCTGACAGCCCCGTGGTGCTATGGTTGTACTGCCCACAATCAGTTCCTCATCTCTGATAATGATCGGAATATGATCCAGTATATGTGCAAATGCTTTTGCCCTTCTGGATATAATCGGCTCACCTTCTGTCTGCATATAAGATTCCGTAAGTAAAACCGCACGGGCTGACTCGATCACCGGCATCTTTTCAAACAGATGATCAATCAACCGGGGGATTCGAGGCGATTTGGGAATTTCACTGGTGTTAAATTGTTTCATAACACTCCTTTCACCGCAACCTGTTATTTTATTTATTGTTCTTTTCCGGAATGACCTCTCACAATTCCGGTTCTATTGTCCTTCCTTTTCGGACAATTTTAATTTAAATCTTATTATACTCTCTTTTTTTTCAAAAGTCAACGAATCCAACACAATTTATGTGGTTTCATGTTGGTTTTTTGTGGGATTATACCTTGGTTTTTTGTGGTTTTCAAGATTTCCTATTGACAAAGCAGATCTTTTCCATCATACTTAAATCATAAATATGAGCCAAGGGACAAATGGACATAAAATGCATGCTTGCATGCATTTTTATGTCTATGGATCCCGCTAAACATGATTGTCGGGCAACTCAACATTTTACGAGGTAATACTATGCAGTTTGATATTCATACACATACAATCGCATCCGGACATGGTACCAGCTGTACCATTGCTGATATGGCAAAATCTGCCGCTGCCAACGGTTTGTCTTTGGTTGGCATCAGTGATCATGGTCCTGCTACCATGGCTGCAGGAACTCCTTCTTATTTCCGAAGTCTGCTCATGGCTCCCCATTACCGTTGTGGTATCCGTCTATTGTATGGAGTTGAAGTGAATATTCTGGACTCTAAAGGCACAATCGACCTTGAAGATAGCATTTTATCCCATCTGGATTACGCCATTGCCAGCATGCACATTCAAAATATGAAACCAGGTACCTGCGAAGAAAATACGCAGGCATATCTTGCTGCTATGAAACATCCGAAAGTAAAAGTAATCGGGCATTCTGACGATGTGAAATTTCCGGTTGACTACCGCACACTTGTTGCCGGAGCAAAGGAGCATCATGTACTTCTGGAGCTTAATGAAGCTTCCCTAACACCCGGTGGGTATCGGGGAGATACTCGTGCAAATAATATAGAAATGCTTACTTGGTGCCGTCGCTACAGCCATCCCGTGATCCTTTCCAGTGACAGCCACGGTCCTGACCGTGTCGGACAATTTCCATATGGATTGGCATTACTGGAAGAAGTAGGTTTTCCACAGGAACTTGTTCTGAACTATCGGCTGGCTAAGCTGATGGCTTTTCTTCAGGAATAAAAAGAGCAGGATCTGCAGAATATTCCCGGTATCAGGATATCATCTTCTTCTGCACCATTTCCGCTTATCTGCGAAAAGAGTATATCCAGTGCTTTTTTCGCGATTTCTTTTTCATCCTGTTTTACATGCATAAACCTGGTTCCTTCCGGAGCCATATAATCTTCATCTACACAGGCAATCCTTATTTCTTCTTCCGGTTTTATTTCTTCCAGTTTCATCGCCTGTACAACTTCAGGAACGATTCCATATTCACTTACGATCACTGCATCCATTTCCCCTTTGTTTTGTTCCAGAAATTTTCTGATTTCATATACCACCTTGGAGTTCGGATTATGATTCATATATTCTTCCCTGGTGATTCCCGATGAAACGGCACAAATCCCAGCTTCTTCAAGCCTCAGTTTTTCCATTTCTCCGATAAATCCATTTCTCCTTTCCTTCACCGAATCTGCTTTCTGGTCATCTGTAGATATAAAAGCAATTCTTCTGTTTCTTTCTTCTGCCAAAGCTCTTACTAAAGTCGCAGCTGCCGCTCTGTTATCCGTTCTTACAGACGGTACCGGTATTCCTTTCATTTTCTTATCAACAAGCACAACAGGAAAACCATTCAGACAAAGTCTGAGGATCGCCTGATTATAATGCTTTCCGTGACTCGGCATGATTATCAGCCCTTCCACTCCCAATGACAGCAGAAAATTTATTTCTTTTGTCTCCTGTTCTCTTTCCCCATAAGAGAAACGCACAAGCATACGATACCCTGCACGCATAGCAAACAGATCCATCTGGTACATCATTTCAAGTCCGAAAGGAGAAGAAATGTGTTCCAGGACCACACCGATCATTTTTTCGTTTTTAGCCACTTTCTTCTCTGCTTTTATCCATTTATTCACAAAAGTACCATTTCCCGGAATGCGTTTCACATATCCTTCCTCAGCCAGAAGACACAAAGCTTTATTCAATGTGATCATACTTACCCCGTATTGTTCACACAGTTCTTTATCATCCGGTATCTTCTTCCCTTCCTCAAAATCTCCATCACGTATTCCATTCAAAATAGAATCATGAACCTTTTGATACAAAAAAACCTTTCCCATCCATACACCTTCTTCAATCTTTTCTTATGTCATTATAAAATATGTTTTTCTAAACAATCAAGTATTTTCGGATTTTATTAAACATATTTTTTTATTCCATATTTTGTACAATATTCCTTTTAATATCATATACTTTGTGCTAATAGTAAAATTTAATTTCGTTAATTTACAAAACATATTTTATATGTTAGTGTATGCATAGAATAACAGAAACACTATACTTGAAAGGAGATTTTCATGAATCACGAAAATGTAACAAATGTTATTGTGGTCTTCAAAACTCATCTGGATATCGGTTTTACAGGTTATGCCAAAGATGTACTTGATCAATATTGCACCACTTTCATTCCGGCTGCCGTTGATCTTGCTTTCCGCGTGAATACACAGGCCCATAAGAAATTTGTATGGACAGTTGGTTCTTATCTGATTCACTATTATTTTAACCACGCCGCTGATAAAGATTGCGAACGTCTGGCTCAGGCTATCCGTCTCGGTTATGTCCGCTGGCATGGACTTGCCTGTACCACCCACACAGAATTGATGGATCGGAAACTTTTGGATTATAATCTGTCTATTTCTCAGTCTCTGGATGAAGAATTTGGTCTGAAAACGATTGCTGCAAAAATGACCGATGTTCCGGGACATACGATTGGTCTTGTTCCGGCAATGGCGGATGCCGGTATCCGTTACCTGCACCTTGGAGTCAATGCATCTTCCCGTGTTCCTTCCGTTCCTTCTATTTTTGTATGGAAATACGAATCTAAAGAAATCATCGTCAACTATGCAGGTGATTATGGGGATGCAGCCATACTGGAAAACGGAACCGCACTTGAATTTTATCATGCTCACGATAACGCCGCACCACCGACCCCGGAAGAGCTTGATGAACTTTTCCGTAAATTATCCGAAAAATATCCGAATGCCCACATCGAAGCAGGTACTCTGGATGATTTTGCCAAAAGTGCCCTATCCATTCAGGATTCTTTTCCTGTCATTACAGAAGAATTGGGAGACACATGGATCCACGGTGCCGGTACCGATCCGTTAAAAGTCTCCTGGTTTCGCCGTCTCCTGTCTTTAAAGGATAAATGGATCGCTGAAGGCAGACTCACAGAAGACAGTCAGGAATACCAGAATATGATGGAAAATCTTCTCCTGATCGTCGAGCATACCTGGGGCATGGATGTAAAAAAATATCTTCTTGATTTTTCAAACTGGGACAAAAAATCTTTTACTACAGCACGACAAAAAGATATCACAGACGAAACTTCCTATGGAGTTTTCAATATGGGACTTCTAAACGGTATGCTGCCCGAACTGCATCATTATCATGGGGACACGATTCATTCTTCTTACTCCATATTTGAAAGTTCCCACCAGGAACAGCGGGATTACATAACCGCTGCTTTATCCCAACTTCCTGAAGATCTAAGAACAGAAGCTCTGGATGTCTTCGCCTTTGCTTATCCGTCTATTCCTGAAAACGCTGTCCGTCATTCTGTTTATGAACCAATCACAATCGGAGGCTGCACATTGACTATCGGATGCCACGGTGAGATTCTGCGATATACAGATGAAAATAATCATGTTGAAAAAGAACTGGGGCTGGGAACAATCGCATATGAAACCTTTGGCGGAAAAGAAGTTGATGACTGTTACTTCGATTATGGACGTGATCTGAAAGAAAACTTTTTCTGGGCAGAACCGGATTTTGGAAAACCAGGACTTCGTTATTCAACGGAAATAACCCATAATTACTTTGAGCCGGCAGTAACAGACATTTATTCCTCCGGCAAAGAAATCTATGTAACTCTCTCATTTTTACAGGAAGCCTGCTGTTTTTACGGCTGCCCCAGAGAATTTACACTGGTTTATAAGCCGGAAAATAACGCCGTTCAGGTAGAGGTATTCTGGAAAAACAAAGATGCCATACGAAGCCCGGAAGCCATCTGGTTCCATATCAATCCGCAGGTAACCTCACCGGAAAAATGGATGATGAACAAATCCGGCGCGCAAGTGAGTCCTCTGAACGTTGTTTATAATGGAAACAGAAAGCTGCATGCAGTTCAGAGTCTTCATTATGATTCTCCAACAGAACAGTTCGAGATTGTATCTCTGGATGCTCCCCTGGTGTCCCCGGGAGGACGTAACCTCTACAACACAGACAATACGCTTCCCGATCTGAATCAGGGATTCTATTTCCTTCTTTACAACAATCGGTGGGGAACCAATTTCAAACAGTGGTTTGATGAAGATATGCGTTTTGCCTTCACAATCCGTTTCTAATTTCAAGTACGCCTCGGTGTACTTGCTATAAAAGGTACAAAGAAAAAGGTCAGTTCCAGGCATGTAAACATGCCGCAACTGACCTTTTTCTATCTCAATTTATTTTGATATTCCCTGACTTATTATATGCTTTTTCCACTGATAATCCCCATCAACCAGACTGACATTTTTTTCAATCGGAGCATCCGGAACTTTCAGGACAAAGACTTTACTCATATAGGGATTCGTAATCGGTTCTTTTGCATCGTCCCCTGAGCCTGTATTGACAGTGTCGTTTGTATCCTCTGTTACACCTTCTACATTATCAGCTACAACTGCTGCTTTTTTTCCCGGCTGAAGTGACAGGATAACGCTCTGGTCTCGGTCAACACCCTGTACCATTTGAGAAGAGATATCATCATTGCCAATCTCTGCCTCGATCTCCTGTACTTCTTCATCGATATCCTGCGACTGTGCTGCGTCTGTTTCCGTCTCTTCCGGCTCAGGCGTCGGTGTCACAACATTTCCCTCTTCATCCAATGCATCCTCACCATAAATGGTTTCTTTCAATCTGCGTATTGTAGGCTCCGAATTAGGTACCAGATTACCGTTAATGCTCTGGAACATTCCATCATACGGGATTCTATCCTGTACAATATTATAATTCAGCAGAGTTGGTGCCTTAGCCAGAAGACCCCAGAATTCACTTTCCGGTATATTATGTGTCAACATAGGCAAAAGCCTGGTAGCCAATCTGTCGATATCCTCCAGATCCATAGCCTTCACTTTATCAAGAAGCTTCATCAAAACCTCTCTCTGCCGCTCTGTTCGCTGATAATCGGAATTGCCTACTTTACGGATTCGTGCATAAGCTACCGCCTGCATACCGTTACATTCGTAAGTTCCCTCTCCGGGAATCAGATATTTTTTAGATTTCAGTCCGAGAATCCGACATTGCTGCTTGATACTCTTATTGGCATTCTCCGCCTCTTTTTCCGTAAATGTGATCTCGATCGTACCAATCTCATCTACAATGTCAATCATATTACCAAAATCCACCGTAACGTATCGATCGACATCTATTTTAGAATTTTCCTCTATCGTCTGTGTCAGCAAAGGACCGCCGCCATTGGGATAAGCTGCATTCAGCTTCCGATATCCCACTCCAGGTATCAAAGCACGGGTATCTCTCATCAAGGAAATCATGGATATTTTATGAAGTCGGTAATTGATTGATATTAAAATCATGGAATCCGAATTGCCCACCCAATTTTCTTGTGTGGTATCCAAACCTACAAGGACAACATTGTAGACATTGCCATCGGTTGTAATCGGTTCCGTAGATGCATAACGCGCCATATTCTCCTGTGCTTCCAGAAGTTCAGGATCCAATTCTTCCTCCTCCGGCTCTTCTTCCTCCACTTCTTCTTCCTCTACTTTTTTCTCTGCTTCCGCTGCTTCTTTTTGTGCTTTCTGTTGTTCAATCTGCTGCACTGCTTCTTCATCTGACACAAAATTAGTTTTTGCATAATATCTGTGTCCCAGGAAATATACCGTACCAACCAGTACGGCTACGATTGCAAGAACAACCAGCACGACAATTCCGGCCTTTTTCTTTTTCGACATGGGCCAAGCCTCCATTCACTTCAACCATACTCGAAAAAATGATAACACCTGTACCAGCTTTTGTCAAATTCTGTCGTCGATTATTTTACATTTTTCTTACCTTTTCATTACAGGCGTTTCAGCCATTTCAAAGCCAAATCCACCCAGAGAGAGTTGCCATCCGGAAATTCCATCATACCGTTTGTTACTGTATCATCGCAAAGAGACAAGCCATGATCTCCTTTTTCAAAAATATGAAGTTCAAAAGGAACTCTATATTTTCTCAATGCCACCGCAAACTGCAGAGAGTTTTCTACCGGGACGGAAGGATCCTCCTGTGTATGCCACAAAAATGCCGGAACTGTTTTTTCGGATACTCTTTTTTCCATAGAAGTTTCTTCAGCCTGCTTTTCGGTAAAATCTTTTCCGAGAAGCAGTTCTCTGGATTCTTCATGAGTAAATTCCCCCATAGTTATAACAGGATAGCTGAGGATCATACCAGCCGGCTTCCACATTTTTTCCACTCCTTCTGTGGGATACTCTTTTCCCAATACCGTTTCCAGGAGCGGTTCATCCCACAGATTACCGAGGCAGGCACAGAGATGTCCTCCTGCAGAAAATCCGGCAATCACAATTTTTTCCGGATCAACAAAATACTCTTTTGCATGACTTCTTACATATGCCACGGAAGCAGCCAGTTCCAGAAGCGCACTGGGATATCTGGAAGGTGCCACACTGTACTGTAGGACAAACGCCTGAACGCCTGCCGCCAGATAACGCATAGCCACAACTTCCGCTTCCCGGTCAGATTTAAATCTGTATGCACCTCCCGGACAAATCACAACAGCCGAACGCTTGTGAGAAGTTGCCAGTTCCTCCGACTCTTTCATAACATACGTATACAGCTTTGGCTGATATCCGTCCTGCATAGCTCCTGCCTTTTCATAATCAACTTTAATAGCAATCACATCATGAATCATATCTTCTACCCTCTTTATTTCTGACCGTAATATGCGTTTGCACCATGTTTGCGGTAATAATGCTTATCCTGAAGTTCCTGAGGTGCCGGCCGAACCTGTGGATTGATCATTTCACATCTGGCCGCCATCTTCGCCACTTCTTCCAGAACAACCGCATTGTGTACCGCTTCATGACCATCTTTTCCCCAGGTAAATGGTCCGTGATTTTTGCATAATACTGCCGGAACCGCCTCATAATCTCTCTCTTTAAAATAGTCAACGATCAGAAGACCAGTATTTTTCTCGTAAGCCGTATCAATTTCTTCTTTTGTCAGACATCGAAGACATGGAACTTCTCCGTAAATATAGTCCGCATGGGTCGTTCCATAACAGGGAATTCCCCTTCCTGCCTGTGCCCAGCTTGTTGCCCAGGAAGAATGGGTATGAACAATTCCGCCGATTTTTGGAAATGCCCGGTACAGTTCCAGATGCGTTGGCGTATCTGAAGAAGGGTTATATTTCCCTTCTATTTTATTGCCATTCAGATCCATGATCACCATATCTTCCGGTGTGAGTTTATCATAATCCACTCCGCTGGGTTTGATTGCAAAATATCCTGTCTCACGATCAATCTGACTTACATTTCCCCAGGTAAAGGTGACAAGACCATGTTTGGGCAAAAGCATATTTGCCTCATAAACTTGCTGCTTCAGTTCTTCCAACATTTATTTTTGCCTCCATCTTCTCTCTATCAGAGATTATCCACTGCTGCACGCTCAATGGCAATCCCTTTTTTATATCGTTCCATGAATTTCTCGAATCCTTCTACATCTTCCGGATCCGGAGACATCTGTTCGCTTTCCTCTTTTGAAAACACTCTGTTTTCCAGATAATCAGACAAAGATTCTCTTTCTTCTCTGTTTTTCATATAAGCTGCCAGTAGTGCAATCCCCCATGCACCACCCTCTCCGGCTGTTTCCATTACCGCCACCGGTGCATTCATGGCTCCTGCCATAAACTTCTGTCCCACTCCTTTAGTCTTAAATAATCCACCATGACCCAGAAGTTTATCCACAACTACCCCTTCTTCTTTCAGCAGAATATCCATACCAATTTTCAATGCGCCCATACATGTATACAGATGAGTCCGCATAAAATTGGCAAGATTAAATCTGCTCTCCGGGTTTCGGACAAAGAGCGGTCTTCCTTCTTCAAAGTGAGTAATATGTTCCCCTGAATAATAACAGTAGGATAACAAGCCGCCACAGTCCGCATCTCCTTCCAATGCTTTTCTATACAGGGTACCATATAGTTCATTAGAATCCACTTTCATACCAAAACTTTCCAACGTTTCCTTCATAAGACCAACCCATGCATTCAGATCGGAAGTACAATTCTGGGAATGCACCATTGCTACCGGACTTCCATCCGGAGTAGTGACCGGATCAATCTCTTCATAAACTTTTGAAAGAGGCTTTTCCAGAACAATCATTGCGAAAATAGAAGTTCCCGCTGATACATTGCCTGTTCTTTTTGCAACACTGTTAGTAGCAACCATACCGGTACCTGCGTCTCCTTCCGGTGGACACACAGGAATACCAGCCCGCAAAGTTCCTGTGGGATCTAACAGTTTCGCACCCTTTTCTGTCAGTTTCCCGGCTGAATCTCCTGCACTTTTCACAATGGGAAGTACATCTCTCAGCTTCCATGGATACTTTTTTTCTACAATCAATGCATCAAATTTTTTCACCATTGCTTCATTATAATCCATCGCATCCGAATCAATAGGAAATACACCGGAAGCATCACCTACACCCAGGATTTTTTCACCCGTAAGCTGCCAATGAATATAACCGGCAAGGGTCGTCACAAAATCCAGCTTCTCCACGTGACTCTCTCCATTCAGGATTGCCTGATACAGATGGGCGATGGTCCATCTCTGTGGAATCTGCTGTCCGAAAAGTGGGGTCAAAATCTTTGTTGCAGGCTCTGTAATATTATTTCTCCAGGTACGAAACGGCACCAGAAGTTCATTTTCTTTATCAAACGCCATATACCCATGCATCATGGCGCTAAATCCCATAGCTCCCACTGTTTCCAACACAACTCCATATTGCTTTTTCACATTTTCCGTCAGATCCTTGTAGCTGTCCTGCAGTCCTTTCCATATAGCTTCCAGACTGTATGTCCAAATTCCGTCTATATATTGGTTCTCCCATTCATGGCTTCCTGATGCTATGGTCTCGTGGTCATCTCCGATCAATACCGCTTTAATTCTTGTTGATCCAAACTCAATTCCAAGACTGGTTTTTCCTGCCTGAATTGCAGAAACAATCTGTTCTTTTACTCTGCTCATATAAAATCCCCCAATTCTGTTTTTTATTCGCTTTCTATCTATAATACATGGAATTCCACTTCAATTCATTTTTAAACTCACGTATCTTCGTATCACCATCGATATATACCGCTTCAATACCCATAGCGTCTGCCCAGTCGCCCATCTGTTCTGCCGTAAGATCATAAGAAAATGCTGTATGATGTGCCCCACCTGCCAGGATCCAAGCCTCTGCTCCTGTTGCAAGATCCGGTTTTGGAGTCCAGAATGCCGTTGCTACGGGAAGCTTGGGCATCGGTTTTTCAACTTTCTTACATTCTACCTCATTGATAATCAGACGGAAGCGATTGCCAAGATCAATCAGAGATGTGGCAATTGCCGGTCCTGTTTTCGATGTAAATACAAGTCTTGCCGGATCCTCTCTGTTACCCATGGTCAAAGGATTTACTTTTATGGAAATCGGACCCTCGGAAATAGTCGGACAAACTTCCAGCATATGTGCCTGAAGGATTCCTTCTTTTCCAGGAACAAGATTATACGTGTAATCTTCCATAAAAGAAGTTCCCTTTGCATCAGGCATTCCTGCAGTCATAATCTTCATGAGACGCACCATGGCAGCCGTTTTCCAGTCACCTTCCGCACCAAATCCATACCCCTTTTCCATCAGTCTCTGAATTGCCAGACCAGGCAGCTGTTCCAAAGCTCCAAGATCACCAAAATGTGTTACAATTGCCTGATAGTTTTTCTCTTCCAGAAAACGCTCAAATCCAATCTCAATCTGCGCCTGCACTGCAACGTGGCGTTTAAATTCCTCCGGATCTCTTCCTTCGAGAAGAATATCATATTTGCTGTAATATTCCTCCACCAGAGCAGCCACATCGCCTTTGCCTACCGCCTGAACCGCTTCCGCAATCTCATTGACCGGATACGCATCCACTTCCCAGCCAAATTTAATCTGTGCTTCCACTTTATCTCCTTCAGTAACAGCAACGTTTCTCATGTTGTCCGCAATCCTCATCACACGAATATGACTGCTTTCCATAATTCCAACTGCCGTCCGCATCCAGGATGCGATCTTTTCCTGTACTTTTCTGTCCGCCCAGTGTCCTACGATTACTTTGCGTTCAATTCCCATTCTGGAAACAATATGTCCGTATTCTCTGTCTCCATGTGCAGACTGATTCTCATTCATAAAATCCATGTCGATCGTATCATAAGGTATTTCCTGATTAAACTGTGTATGAAGATGTAATAATGGTTTTCTGTATTCCTGTAATCCCAGAATCCAGGACTTGGCCGGTGAAAAAGTATGCATCCATGTGATCACACCTGCGCATTCCGCATCCGCATTGGCTTCATTAAATGTTTTCCGGATCACTTCATTCGTGATCAAAGTAGGTTTCAGTATTACCTCATAGGGCAGAATCCCTGATTTATTCAGCTCTTCTACAATAATGCGTGAATGCTCTGCCACCTTTCTCAGGCACTCATCTCCATATAAATCCTGAGAACCTGTAGCAAACCAGAATTTGTAATTTTTCAATGTTTTCATGATTAAATCCTCCCGTTAATTGTTATCTCTACGTTTTTTGCATGAATCCCGTACAATCAGTTCCGGTTCCATCAGTCTTTGTACCTTACTTTCTTCCTCCGAAACTCCACGAATTTGTTCCAGCAAAAGTTCAGCAGCCATCTCTCCCAATTTTTCCTGTGGATGAGCAATCGTAGTGAGACCAATCGGACCTGACCGTGCATAAAACGAATTGTCATATCCTGTAATAGAAATATCCTCCGGAACTTTCTTGCCCATTTTTTTCAGCGTTTCTATCACTTCCATAGCAATCTGATCATTGTAACACACCACTGAATCAACAGAAACACCCTGCTCAAGCATCATTTTTACCATCACAGCCGGCTTTACTTTCCTGTCTTCCGTGTGAAACCATATCACCCGTTCCGGCAGATATGGCATCCCTGCCTCTTGAAGTGCTCTCACATATCCTTTATGACGCTCCGCTCCCTGGCTGTCATCTGCCTTGAAAATGCCCAAAATACTTTTATGCCCTATATCAATCAGATACTTTGTAATCAGATAGCCTCCTTTGGCATCATCCATCAAAATAGACGGTTTTTCTTTCATCTGCGGATAACAGCCCTGAATAAAAACGTAAGGAATCCGGTATTCATCCAATTTTTGATACAGATGCATATTTCGGCAGAGGATCTGACTCTTACTTGGTTCGATAATCAGCCCATCCACATCTTTTGTCAGAACATCTTCCAGGCACTGCGCCTCTTTTTGTCTGCTGTTTCCCGTATTTTTCAGAATAATACTATATCCCTGCTCTGTCAGTACTCTATCCATTCCCTGGATCAGTCTGGGAAATATGTAATCAGAAATGTAGGTAGTAATCACCGCAATATTTTTAGAATCCTTCCTGTGGCGCATCCTTTCTGAACAAAAGGTTCCACGGCCATGCTCAGCAGTCACATACCCTTCATTCTCCAATATTGCCAGAGCTTTTCTCACCGTATGTCTGCTGAGACCGTATCCGACTGACAGTTCATTCTCCGAAGGCAGGCGATCTCCCGGCCTGATCTCTCCGGACAGAATCTTTCCTTTTAACTCTTCCATCAATGCCGCATACTTTGTTTTTCCGCCGTCCTGCAAAAACATTCCCCCTTCCTGCAAAAATAGCAGCATCATTCCTTTCTGATAACTATTTTACAACTTGTATGCACATCTTTACAAGTTGTATTTTGACATAAAAAAACTATCTGAAAATTTTTGTATTATTAACCAAAAACCAACAGATAGTTTTTACAAACTGATTATATTAATTACATTTATTTTACCGGAACTTCAATCAATTCCTTCGGTGAGTGTGCCAGATTACGATATCCATCCTCTGTCACCACTACCATATCCTCGATCCGAACTCCGCCAAATCCCGGAACATAGATTCCCGGTTCGACAGTTTCTACCATTCCGGCCTGCAGGACGGTTTCATCTGATGGTGAAAGACGAGGATTTTCGTGGATAAATAATCCTACACTATGACCCAGTCCATGTCCGAAACACTCTCCATACCCTGCCTGAGCAATAATATCTCTCGCCACCTTGTCCACACTCTTCCCTGTCACACCGGCTTTCAATGCCTCCAGTGCTGCCAGCTGTGCTTTCAGTACTGTATCATAGATTTCTTTCTGCTTTTCACTGGCTTTTCCCAAAACGACTGTTCTTGTCATGTCAGAACAATATCCTTTATATTTGCATCCGAAGTCCATCGTGATAAAATCGCCCTCTTCCAGCTTTTTCTCACCCGGAATCGCATGTGGCATAGATGAGTTCAATCCGGAAGCAATAATCGTATCAAAACTAGTATTTTCCGCTCCTTCTTTTTTCATCAGATATTCCAGTTCAGCCGCAACTTCCAGCTCTGTCATTCCAGGTTTTAACAGGGTAAGAATTTTATCAAATGCTTTATCTCCAATTTCTTCTGCTTTTTGCAGATAGCTCAGCTCTTCTTCTGTCTTGATTCGACGCAATGCATCTACACGTCCTCCCATGGGAACCCACTGATCCACCTTCAGCGCCGCATTCATTTTATCAAACTGTGCACAAAGCAGCGATTCATCTTCATATCCCATGGAAAATTCACCATTTTTACTTTCTGCAGCGATACATTCATTGAGAATCACTTCTCTTTTATGGTTTGCATTTTCCTCAATGACAGTAAAATCACTCTCTTTTCCGGCCTGTTCCGTATAACGGGAATCGGTAATCAACACTTTCTGACTTTCTGAAATATACAAAATTCCCTCTCCACCCCGGAAACCACTGATATGCCGCATATTATAGGGGTCGGTGATCACCATGGCATCCAGATGTAATTCATCCATAATCGACTTCATCCTTCAAACCTCCAAAATAATCGTTTATACTGCTGCCAGAGCCTGATCCAGATCAGCAATAATGTCATCCACGTCTTCAATTCCCACAGACAGACGGATCAGATCCGGCAGTACTCCGGCTTCCAAAAGTTGCTGTTCATTCAGCTGACGATGTGTATGGCTGGCAGGATGAAGAACACAGGAACGGGCATCTGCTACATGAGTAACAATTTCTACTAACTTCAGAGCATTGGTAAATCGCATTGCACCTTCTTTTCCACCTTTCGGTCCGAAGCAGAGAACTCCACAGACTCCGTTTGGCATATATTTCTGTGCCAGAGGATAATACTTGCTGCTTTCCAGTCCTGCATATTCAACCCATGCAACCTTTTCGTGGTTTTCCAGGAATTTTGCAACTTTCAGCGCATTTTCACAGTGGCGCGGGATTCTCAGATGGAGAGTTTCCAGACCCAGATTGGTAAGAAATGCATTCTGCGGAGACTGGCATGCTCCCATATCTCTCATAAGCTGAACAGTTGCTTTCGTAATGTAAGCACCTTTACCAAAGCGCTGTGTATAGATGATTCCATGGTAGGATTCATCTGGTGTAGTCAGACCCGGATACTTATCTGCATGTGCATCCCAGTCGAAATTCCCACTGTCTACAATACATCCGCCCACAGAAGTGGCATGTCCATCCATATATTTCGTGGTGGAATGGGTTACGATGTCCACACCGAATTCAAAAGGACGACAGTTGATCGGTGTGGCAAATGTATTGTCACAGATCATTGGGACCCCATGGCTGTGGGCCAGATTGACAAACTTATCAATATCCAGCACAACGCCTGCCGGGTTGGATACCGTCTCAGCAAAGACAGCCTTTGTATTTGGTTTAAAATATTTTTCCAGTTCTTCTGCCGGAAGCTCCTGATCCACCAGAGACGTCTCGATTCCGAACCGTTTTAATGTAACAGAAAGAAGATTGGAAGTTCCTCCATATACTTTTGACGCACAGATTACATGCTCTCCTGCCTCACAGATATTCGTAACTGCCAGCATGGTAGCTGCCTGTCCGGAAGAAGTAAGCATTGCAGCAACACCGCCCTCCAGATCACAGATCTTTTTTGCTACCAGATCACAGGTGGGATTCTGCAGTCTGGAATAAAAATATCCGTCAGCCTCCAGATCAAATAATTTACCCATTTCCTCGCTGGTTTCATAACGAAATGTAGTACTTTGATAGATCGGCAGCACCCGGGGCTCTCCGTTCTTTGGTTCCCAGCCGCCCTGTACACAGATAGAATCTCTTTTCAATGCCATAATGTATCCCCTTTTCATTTATTATTATACGTTTTTAGTCACGTACAAACTTATCTGTTTTTTTCATAAATAATCTGAAGACCTTTCAGAAGAAGATCATCATCAAGGATTACTTTTTCTCTGCAATGAGGAATGATACTCTTTGCCAGACCACCTGTTGCCACCACTGTTGCCTTACAGCCTAATTCTTCTTCTATTCTGACAATCAGTCCATCCACACTTGCCGCGTTACTGTTGATCACACCGCTTTTCATACACTCGATGGTATTTTTACCAATCGTACGCTTTGGTGGTACAAGATCAATCCCTGAGAGCTGCGCAGCCCTTGTTGTCAGCGCATCCAATGCAGTACGTACGCCCGGTAGAATCATTCCACCGATATAGTTTTTCTTTTCATCCACCACACAAACCGTAGTCGCGGTTCCCATATCAAAAATAATCAAGGGAGCCGGATATTCTGCGATCGCACCTACTGCATCCGCGATCAGGTCACTTCCTACCTGTGCCGGGTTATCCATGAGAATATTCATTCCTGTTTTAATTCCCGGTCCCAATACCATCACTGAACGGTGAAGAATCTTTTCCGCTGCAATACGAACGATCTGTGTAATCTGAGGTACAACGGAGCATACGATTCCGCCGCTCAGCTTTTCAGCCCCAATCTGATAGATATCCAGAACATTTTTTATCATAATCGCATATTCCAGCTCTGTCTTGCTTCTGTCCGTAGACAGACGCTCTATAAAATATGTTTTTTCGTGATCTATACACCCGACCACAATATTTGTATTTCCGATATCGATTGCTAAAATCATACCCAAACTCTCTTTCTGTGTCTTTATTTTACTTTGTCAGCCTGCAGATTCATCTGTATCGACGGAACAAGACGTGCCTTTACCAAAGCTGCTCCTACCGCACCTGTGATAACTGTAGAAGAAATCATCTCAAATACCGCATTAATCCCGACAAAGGTACATACAAAAACAATTACATTTTTTCCGCCCATCAGCCCCTGCACATATTCCGTGTTTCCATAGAGCAAAATCAGTGCAGTCATAAAAAATACAGTATTCAAAAATGCCGAGAAAAATCCGGTAACTGTACAGGCCAGATAGGAATTTTTCCATCTTCTCACTGCCTGGAAAATATATCCCAGCAAAAAGCCGTCCAGAACACGTGGTACAAATCTCTGAATAAATGCCAGAATCGGATTGATTTCAAATAATATGGCTCCCATTGCACTGGTTCCGCCTACGCCGATACACTGCAGGAAACTGGTAAGTCCAAACACAGCTCCGGCAATTGCTCCGCCTGCCGGTCCCAGGGTAATGGCACAGATTGCTACAGGAATCATATTAAAAGTAATTGCCAACGGACCGATATTCAGATATCCTAATGGCGTATAGGCCATGAGAAGCAAAACTCCTGTCATAAGCCCGAGGATTGCAAGCTGCGTTGTTTTAGATTGTGTTGTCATATTTTTTCTCCTTGTTATTATTCCCGCCGGAATCTTTTCCCTCCGGGATACAATACATAGATGGGCATATTGCCCGGTTTACATGTAACAGTTACCGTTTATCAAGCAAACAGCAAATTTTATCGAGAATCTGTACTGCAGTCTCTTCCTTGCTCAGCAATGGAAGTTCTGTTTCGTCATCTCTTGTAATCAGAGTTACCACATTGGTGTCACCGGCAAATCCGGCACCCGGTACTTTCAGGTTATTCGCCACGATCATATCCAGGTTCTTTTTCGCCAATTTCGCTCTGGAATTACCCAACATATTTTCTGTCTCCATGGAGAATCCGCATAAAAACTGATCTGACCTCTTATGCTCTCCCAGATATTTCAGGATATCATCCGTACGCTCCAGTTCCATAAAAAGAGCATCATCCGACTTTTTAACTTTTTCCTCACTTACCTGTCTGGGACGATAATCCGCCACAGCAGCCGCTTTAATCACAATATCCTGCTCTGCAAATCTTTCTGTAACCGCCTCAAACATCTCCCTGGCTGTCGTTATTTCTACAATATTCATAAAGAGTGGTCTCGGAAGACTCGTTTTTCCGGTCACCAGAGTCACATCAGCTCCCCGGAAACTGCACACCCTTGCAATTGCATACCCCATCTTTCCTGTAGAATGATTGGTCAGATATCTCACCGGATCCACCGGCTCCTGAGTCGGTCCGGCTGTCACCAATATTTTTTTTCCGATCAGGTCTTTTTCATATGCAATCTCTTTCAATATATATTCCAGAAGCACTTCCGGTTCCGGCATCTTGCCTGCTCCGATATCTTTGCAGGCCAACAATCCTACTGCAGGCTGTAGCACCTCAAATCCGTATTTTGCAAGGATTTTAAGATTGTCCTGTACAATAGGATTTTCATACATATTCGTATTCATGGCAGGCGAAATAATTCTTTTACATTTGCATGCTAATATGGTTGTAGTCAGCATGTCATCCGCAATCCCATGAGCCAGTTTTCCGATCACATTTGCAGAAGCCGGAGCGATCATTACTACATCAGCCTTCTTTGCCAGAGATACATGCTCCACGCTGAATTCAAAATTACGATCAAAAGTATCCACAAGGCATTTATTGCCTGTCAACGTCTCAAAGGTGATCGGGTTAATAAAATTCGTAGCATTTTTCGTCATCAACACCTGTACATCCGCCTGCAGCTTAACAAGACTGCTTGCCAATGATGCAATCTTATATGCTGCTATACTTCCTGTCACAGCCAAAACTACCGTTTTTCCCTTTAACATCTTACCAATATCCTTCCTGGTTTTATTATGATCACTTAGGAAATCCATAGATATTATAGTAGCTGGTAAGACAAAAAGCAAGTATAGGAGTGTTTAAAGGGCAATACAAAATAAAATTTTATTCAAAACTGATGGAATAATTCTCTCATCTATGATAAAATAATTTTAACTATAGCAAATCATGAGTTCACTGTTTCGGACAGTGATAACCGTATGATACGGTTTCAGGAGGTTTTTATGGATAAAAATTATGAAGGACAGGCAATTGGAATATTTGAACTTGACAGCCTCTGTGCCTGTTTTGTAGCTCTGGATGCAGCCACAAAAGCTGCGGACGTGAAAATTCAGGGTGTGGAACGTAACCGTTTAAAAAGCGGTGCCTGCGTAAAAATGCGCGGTAGTGTATCAGATGTCAATGCCGCCATGGAAGTAGCTCTAGAAACAGCCAAACCTATTTCTAAAATTGTATACCACACTGTAATTGCTTCTCCGTCCCCTGACACAGAAGCAGCCATCAATGCAACAATTTTCAAATAAACCGGGAAAGGGAGGAAATCAGATGAAATACGGAGCTTTTGGAATCGTTGAAGTTCTGGGCAGTGCCAATGCTATTCTGGCAGCCGACCAGATGCTTAAAACAGCACAGGTATCTTTCCGGACCTGGGATTATAAGTGCGGAGGACATGTATGCATTTTTGTAAGCGGAGATGTCTCTGCTGTAACTTCCGCAATCGACAGTATACAGAATAACCCTCCATGTGATGTGACTATGGCAGCCGTGATCTCCAATCCATCAGAAGAAACTGTCAGACTGGTAGAAGAACGCGCTGTGCAGTTTCATTTTGCATAAGACATATTTGGGCACGTAAAAGTTTCTTTCATACCATTGCCATCTGGTAAAATGACCTGCATCGGTATGAAAGAAACTTTTCATCGACCCGGTTGCTTTTATTGCCCGCAAATCATATATCGTTCACTTTTCATCAATCATATCTATGATCGCTTTAACACTCCCAATCAGTACAAATACAAATCCCAGAATCAGATTGATCCGGACAGACCAACGATAGTTTACATTATTAACAAACGTATAAAAGATATACTTGGGGATATTGGCGAATGTTCCGCTGAGAGTTCCATTCAGGATATATCTTCCTACAGAGAATACCTCTGCCCCTGCCACGGCAAAAAACTCTGCAGCAACAGACATGGCTATAATGATCAGCAGACGCCCTTTTTCCTGTTTTCCCCAAAACAAATCGTATCCTTTGGTCGCTGCCAGAGTGATCACAAACCCAAGCCATCCGGCAATCCACCCGAATCCGCCTAAAAGAATCCAGGGGATTGTTCCCAGAAGAGCACCAAGAAATGCTCCTATCGTTCCCTTGAGATATGTTTCCTTCCGATCTTTTAATTTAATCATTTTGAAACGATCCATTACATGGTTATACAAAGAAAATTCTGAAAAAGGCATCTCAATTTTCATATCCTTTTCCATCATTTCCTTCGCTGTCATTTCGCCTTTTTTTGGTGTAAATATCTGTTGATCCTTTTCTTTGAGCTTTGGTCGGCAGGTCATTTCATACAGACATTCATTGGGTACACCACAGATTTTTCCCAAGGTTCCTGTAATCCACAGCATCATGGATTCCATTTTTGCCATTGTATTATCAGTCACCGGAAAATCCACCTGAATCGTTTGATCTGTCAGCCGCCCATAAGAGGCACCGAATTTATCCATAAATGATCTGTCAGCCAGCAATTCCTCCATTCCTCTTCTTCCTGCCTCCACGCGAAAAGTCATTCCAATATTCATAAGAATCGTATCGTTCTGTATCCGTATGAACACAGGAAAATTTTCAAATGTTCCCCAGATAGAAGAATCTTTATATTCCATTCCATATTTCTCAGCTAAAAATATACACTGCTGTGTGATCATGCTATCCATTCCTCCCCTATACCTCCTCGTAATTCTTTTCTGTTCATTCAACAGAAGCTCCGAAGTCGACCTGAAGTATATAAGTTTCTGAATTATCATCCTGAAATACAACATTTCCCAATGATTTCAGCATATTTTCGTTCAAATTCTCGTATTTTTCCCGTTCCATCCGTCCAACAAAGATATATCCCACCTGGTATTCTTCCAAAAAGCTTTTGACCAGTTCCCGGTTACTCGATGTGTAAACTGCTTCTACGATTCCGATCCTCTGATTCAGTTCTTCTGTACCACCTCTCCACAACCATTCATGAACATACCATCCCAAAATGGTCGGAAGACCTGTCATGGCCGAAACTCTCTCATAATCACTGTAACTGTCCCCATTTGCTTCCAATACTACGGGATTTCCCTCAACATTTTCATTCAGCCAACGTATTGCCGAAGCATCCTCGGCAAAATTCTTTTCCAGAAAAGCTGTGGCATCCAGTCCCTGATACTGGTCCCTGTCCCAAATCTGACCAAACCATGCATGAACGGCTGTTGCAATATAGAAGCAGCATCCGATAAAACAGACAAATCCGAATGTGGTAATCGTTTTTCGTATTCGATGTTTTTTCTTCATCCAGTGTCTCACAAATGCGTATCCCATCAATATGCCAAACATGATAAAAGCCTGATAAGTCAGCTTAAACATGGTGTTGGAGCGGGCATATTCTTTTTCGTAAATATCTCTTACATATACCAGTTCCGGAATCAGAATCAGTCCGATTGCTGAAAATCCTAAGATTATCCCAAAAAAATCCGAAGCTTCCGGAAGGATATCATCTTTTTTTCTGTCACGTACCACACATATCATATAGAAAACTGTAACCGAAAAAGGAAGTCCCCAGATCAACCACCACTGATATGGACGAGAATGATTCTGAGCCAATGCCACACCGTTTACAATGGTCTCAAACTGTAAAGTAAACGGAAGTGCAAACAGTCCTCCCCAGATCCACACCCAAACAGCATGAAGGATGCTGACAGCACCTGTCACTTTCATCCTCCATTTCCTGTCCGGCATCTGACAAAATTTTAGATAATTACAATAAATAATGCCAAATCCGCCCATCACGAAATAAATCACAAAATCCCAGTAATTTGTCCAGTGAAACAGACCGATAAAGAATGAAAATATCCAGACATACGGTTCCAGAAGTGCTTCTTTTACTATATTTTGATAAAACTTTTTATTATCTCCTGCAGGACTGTCAGACCTCATTTTATAATAGGAATATGGATTTTTTTTACACTTCTGCACCATGGCATATATCAGACAGATTACCGTCAGAACAAACATAATATTGACAACATGTGCATGAAGATCGCCCAATACAAAAGAATAGGACGGAAACTCATGTATGGTCTTATCGTTCTCCGCCGGATAATAACCAATATATCTTGTGGAATTCGGGAACCAGTAGGTATAGTCTCCTTCCGGAAGATGAAAGATTTTCCGAATCCAGGGAAGCAATTTTCCTACTACCACGTAATGCATATTTCCTGCCAGTGATACCCCTGCACCGGCAAGAAGACCTCCCAGCACTGCCAAACCTTCCCGAAACTTATGTTCTCTGTCTCGAATATCAAGAATCATCTGACGCACAAGTACAAATGGCAATGCATAGGCAAATCCGGCTACCATAGTACGCATCAGATTATAGGTCTGTGCCACCTGTGTCCCTGTAAGTTTTGTAAGAAACACTGCAAAATACTGTCCGCCATAATAATAATTCAAAACACCGCCGGCATACCAGAGATCCTTTGCCGGTAATGTCTCACTCCGCATCATTGCCATCATAAATCCATAATCCATGAACTTTTCTGTACCGTAAGCAGCCGGATGGAAACCTGCAAAGTAAGTCCAGATCAAAAAGAAAAAAGTGAACACAAGCTCATCATCAAGAACCGTACCTAAGCTGCCCTTAAAAAACGGCCTGCTCGGATTTTTTTTCCGGATATGGTTGATTCCTGGCGAAATAAGCCAGATTATAAAAATCAGTACTGTCGTTATAGCTATACATACAGGAGCCGTAAACACTGCCAGCCTGCAGCAGACCAGAAACCAGATAATAAAACCACTCCCTGCAATTGCCAACACTTTTGAGACAAGCCAACCGCCATCCTTGAAAGAAGGAAAAAAACGACCAGTCAGCGGAAGGAAACCAATCCCAAGCACTAAAAGTGCCGCCCACCATTTAAGAAAAACTGCTGTGTCTTCCCCCAGCAGATAAGAGCTGCCGGCAAGAAGTATAATAAGCAAAAGTACTTTACTGCCTGTCACTATTTTTCTTTTCATCGGATACTCCCCCTGTTTTACACTGTTGTTACCATATAATAATGTGGGTGCCAAAATGATTACGGATTACTTCGGTGCATGCAGCTCCTACAATACTGTACTCATTATAATTCATAACCCGCACTTTTACAATAAAACATCCCGGGGATTTCAGGGTTGTTTCATGAAGCATCCCAAAATTATCATTTATCTTGAACCTGTAGTCAGTCCGTCCGAAATCCGGTCTGGGTGACCTCCCTGACATTT
>SFGF01000098.1 GCA_004556655.1 Lachnospiraceae bacterium
AGGAACAGGATTCCTTATATTTTGGGTGTTTTTTGAAAGTTGTGTATATTCAATACAACAGATTTAGCGTTTTGTGGATAAGACTGCGGAAACTCAAGTGTAATTTGCTCTTGCGCTAAAGTGAAAAGTTGTGTATACTAAAACAGGTGTCTGGCACAGGTTTTTAACCGTGCCAGACAAAATTTTGAGATCAGAAAAGAAGGATTATATATGAAAGTAGGAATACTAAAAGACATTAAAGTAGGAGAATATCGTGTAATCGCCACACCCGCTGAAGTTGCAGTCCTGGTGTCTGACGGTCATGATGTAAAAGTACAAAAGGGAGCCGGAGAGCGAGCAGGATTTGAAGATGAGGCTTATGCGGCAGAGGGGGCTATTCTTGTAGATTCTGCGAAAGAAATTTATGATACCTGTGAATTTGTCGCAAAGGTGAAGGAGTTCGAGCCGTCTGAATATGATATGCTCAGAGAAAATCAGATTGTATTTACCTGTATCCATCCTGCTGCCCATGAAGAAGAGGTACAGGCGCTGCTGGATCACAAGGTTATTGCTTTTACCGCAGAGGATTCTCACCGTTACGGATCACCTAATTGTGAAGCTGCCGGAAAACAGGGTGCACTGATGGGTTTGGAGTCCATGCTTACGATCAACGGAGGAAAAGGAAAGTTTGTCAGTGGTCTTGGGGCTGCTCCCGGAATGAATGTATTGATTCTGGGTGGCGGAACTGTGGGAAGAGCCGCTTTATCTGTACTTCATGCGCTGGGAGCCTGGGTAACAGTTGCCGATATTAACATCGGTACACTGCGCTCTCTGCAGAATCAGTATAAGGAAAGCATCAACACTATGATTTCTACAAAATACAACATTAAAAAGATACTGCCCCAGACAGATATGGTTTTAAACTGTGTGAAATGGCCAAAAGGCTGCAATGATTTCCTGATTGACCGGGAAATGCTGAAGCTTATGGAAAAAGGTTCTGTTATTGTAGATATCAGCAATGATGAAAATGGTGCCATTGAATCTTTCCACGAAACAACACATGAAAATCCAAGATATATTGAAGAGGGAATCGTACATTACTGTGTAAGCAATATTCCGGGCACCATTGCAAATTCCACATCTGTGGCTTATGCAGCTTCTGTATTACCGCATTTTCGCAGTATCTTGAATAACGGTGTTGCTGCAGCCTGTGCGAAGGATGGTTTCCTGCGCAGAAGTCTGACTACATATAAGGGATATCTGACACATGAAGAGACAAGCGCTCTCCAGAATCGTCCATGGATCCGTCCGGAGGATATCCTGGGAATCGCTGACCAGAAACTGGACCCGGCACCACCTGCTACTGTGACACGTTCTGAGAATTATATCAGACTGGGAGAGTAAACCCAGCCTGCTATATGCTCCGTAAGGATGCAATATAAAATTTTGCCTTTTCCTCACAATCCCGGAAAAAGGCTTCTCAAGGAGGGAGGAAGATTATGGAAACAATGGGATTTATTTCAATTATTCCTGCAGTTCTGGCAATTGTTTTGTCATTTGCTACCAAGAATACGATTGTATCACTGGTAATTGCCTGTATCGCAGGAACGTTGCTGGCAGGACAGGGAATTATGGGATTTCCGACGCTGCTGAAAGAAAGTCTGGGAACCACAAGTTTTTCCTGGGTTATGCTCCTGAATACGTTTATCGGAATTCTGGTTGCATATTTCCAGAAAACAGGTGCGATTCAAGGATTTTCCCAGAAAGTACATGACAAAAATCTGAGCCGGAGAGGTGCACAGCTGATGGCATGGATTCTTGGTATTTTTATTTACTTTAGTGATTCTTTTAGTCCACTGTTCGTAGGTTCAACTATGAGAAGTATCACGGATAAAGCAAAAATTTCCCGTGAGAAACTGGCTTATATTGCGGATTCTACGTCTGCTCCGGTCAGTGTACTGATGCCGATCACAGGATGGGCAGCTTACCTGATGGGACTGGCTGTGGGAGTTGGATGTATCGCTACGGAAGAAGATGCGTCTGTTCTGTTTTTAAAAGCGATTCCATTTAACTTCTACGCGTTGTTTGCGGTTCTTTTTGTAGGATTGATCGCAATCGGAATTGTGCCGGATTTCGGACCGATGAAAAAGGCAGAGAAGCGGGCCATGGAAGAGGGAAAAGTACTTCGTGACGGTGCTACTCCTCTGATTGGTAAAGAATTGACAGAGATGCAGCCGTATCCGGGAATCAAGATTCGTGTATTTTTGAACTTTATTCTGCCGGTTCTTATGATCGTAAGTATTGCTATCACAACTTATATTTCCATGAAATCTGCAAAGACTATGGAAGCATTTCTTTTTGTTCTGATCTTTATGAGTATCAGTATGATGATTCAGGGAATTCCTTTTAAAGAGGTTATGAATACACTGACTGACGGTGTAAAAGGTGCAATCCCGGCAGTTATGCTTCTGGCACTTGCATATTCCGTAAATGGTCTGAGTTCACAGATGGGAACAGCAAATTATATTATTTCTCTGACAGAAAATTTTCTGACTCCTCATATGTTGCCGGCGATCATTTTCCTGGTATCCGCGATCATGGCATTTGCCACCGGTTCCTCCTGGGGAACATTTGCAATCTGTATGCCGATTGCACTGCCGCTGGCATTCAGTTTTACGAATAATCAGATGTCAATTCTGATCGTTGCAAGTTTTGCCGCTGTAGCAGGAGGTGGTGTATTTGGAGATCATTGTTCTCCACTTTCTGATACGACAGTATTGTCCTCCACAGGAGCCGCAGCTGACCATATTGACCATGTAAAGACGCAGCTGCCATACGCACTGGTATGTGGGGCTCTGGCACTGGTGGCTTATCTGGTTGTTGGATTTATGTTTGTATAGAAGAAAATAAGTCAATAAAAAGGATTTCAGAATATTAGAAGATCAAGGAGATTTTCTAATGTACTGAAATCCTTTTGTTATTATACAGTAATTTTTCTCTGTTCTTTTTCAGCAGCAACTTCTTCCACAGTCTTTTCCTGCAGTCTGACTGCTCCCCGATATCCTTCTTTTACCGGAATCAAATCCGGGCGTTTCAGGTTTTCTTTGGCCTGGGCGATGGCTTCTTTGTATTGAGGCAGCCATTGCTCCTGGGCTACCAGCATTTCATCAATCATCTGCCAGATTTCCGGTGGATTGCATACTGCTCCTGTCAGCGGATCCATCAGTGCTGCCTGTTTTAAGAGATTGACATCTCCGGCTACTGCAGCTTCCACAGACAGTTTCTGTACCCAGATGGACTGAGAGCATACGGCAGCACATCCCAGAGGAAGATCACCTACTTTGGGAACACTGATACCGTTGCCGTCCACGTAACAGGGAACTTCGACAACAGATTCAGACGGAAGGTTGGTAATGCAGCCTTCGTTCATTACGTTAAAATGTCCTCGATATTTTCTTCCGGTCTCCAGAGATTCTATAATGTAAGAACAATGTTCTTTGCCTCTCTCGGAACCGTCCAGTTTCTTAGGAGGTTCTGCGAGAATTTGCGGGAAGTCGGTATCGAACCAGTTCCTGGATTCTCTGGTTACGCGAAGATAACCGCCTGTCTCTCCGTTGATCCAGCTGTCAAGATTGATCCAATCCTTGATCTCCTCCGGACGTTTACGATACCATGCCACATATTCGGAAAGATGACCATTGGATTCTGTAGAATAATAACCAAAACGCTTTAAAATATCGATCCGGACTTTTTCTTCTTCTCTGAACTTTTCATGAGTTTCAAATCCGGGCAGAATCTGATCCAGCATTTCTTTTCCACGATGTTTTACGGAAATATACCATGTCTGATGATTGATCCCGGCACAAGTAATATCCAGTTCCTCTCTGGGAATCCCCAGAACCTCGGCAATCTGCATTTCTCCGTGGATCTCTCCATGGCATAGACCGATCGTTTTGACACCGCCATATTTGTTGCAGGCCCAGGTAGCCATGGCATTCGGATTAGAATAATTTAACATAATAGCACCCGGTTCCGCCACTTCCCGGATATCTTTGCAAAAATCCAGTAATGCAGCGATGACTCTTTGACCGTACATGATACCTCCGGTACACAAAGTATCACCAACACATTGATCCACGCCGTATTTTAAAGGGATTTCGATATCTGTCTCAAAACCTTCCAGTCCGCCGATGCGTACACAATTGATGATATATCTGGCATTGCGGAAAGCTTCTCGTCTGTCGGTTGTGGCCTGAATTGTAATGTTGATTCCGTTGGCATCCAGATCCCGCTGGCACAGCTGACGGGTGCGTTCCAGATTTTCCGGATTGATATCTGTGAAAGCAATCTCGATATCATGAAATTCCGGTACAGACAAAATATCTGTAAAAAGTGTCCGGGCAAAGACAAGACTGCCCGCACCGATAAATGCAATTTTAAAACTCATTATCTATATACCTCCGTTATATTTTTTCTTATTGTAGAATACTTTAAAAAATTGTGTGACAAGTATTCTCAGATATAATAAAAAATGCAAGATATTGCCGTATTATTTTTTGAGTGATATGATATATAAAAGGTACGATTCACAGCCTAAAGTTTTGTCCGGAAAGGAGTTTGCCATGCATCTGATGTCTTCAAATTGTCATTATCCGTTTGTGTCTGCTTTTTATGCTCTTCGACTGTCTGAGTTTCATATGGATTTCCACAAGCATAAAGGATTGGAGATTATGTATGTAACAAAGGGAAGTTGTACGGTTTTTCTGGAAGACAGTTCTGTTCAACTGTCACAGCGAGAATTTATTTTTGTGGATTCGCAGGTCAGTCATCGGCTTTTTGTGACACCTGATCAGCCTTGTTCGCTTCTGAATCTTGAATTTTTCTGTCAGGAAAAAGAAAATGGTCAGGATTTGAGAGAGCTTGCTGCCAATTGTCCGGAATTTGTGGACTTATGCCGAAGCAGTAAAGCTTATCATACAGGAACAGATACACGGAATCTGGGATATGCTTTAAAAGATTTGATCAGCCAGATGGAAAATAAAGGAGAGGATGATCCCTATCTGCGCCGTTTGCTGTTTTTTCGCTTTCTGATAGAACTTTCAAAATGTATTCGAACAGATGGTTCATCCGCAGGGCTTTCTTATCTGAGGCGGGCTTGTACGTATATCAGTGATCATCTGACGGAAGATCTTCGAGTGCCGGATATTGCAGTGTATGCGGGCGTGAATAAATCTTATCTGCAGTCACTGTTTCGAAATAGATTGGATACTACCGTAACTGACTATATCAATAAAAAACGATTGGAACAGGCGGCATTTTTGTTGACCAATAGTTCAGCAAGTATCACAGATATTGGTTTTTCCTGTGGATATAACAGCAGACAGCATTTTGGTCATACTTTTGAAAAGTTTTACGGATGCAGCCCCAGGGCTTACCGGCAGCTGCACCGTACATCACTGTCACCTTCCACAGGGAATGCGCAGCATGTGATTGAAGAAGATGGTACCGTTCGGAAAGAAATACTGGAGTCTGGTTCCTGAAATATTTATTCAGTCCCCAAAAGTCAAAAATATAGCATCATGCGTGTGCCAGGGATGGAATTCTCAGATGTTCTTTCTCAATAATTTCAAGGTTTTTGCCTTTTATGAAGAAAGTACAGTCATCTTCATGATATTCTGTCACATGAAAATCTTTTGTTTCCACAGGTGTAAACCCGAGGGTGACATATTTGATTTCTTTTCCAAAGAAATTGATTACAGTATCCAGATCTGTAATTTTGGAAGAAAACACATTGTGGATAAAAAGATTTTCATTTTCAACTTCAGCGATTATATATGTATCTGTATCTTTATGGTAATATACATTTTCTTGCATGTATTTTGTTACATAAAACATGATAAGTTCCAAGTTATTTACCATATCAAGTCTTCCGTAAAAGATATTTCTCTCTATGGCAGTTATCAACAGTTCCCAATTTTTGGGTTGATCCATAATGAGTTTTCCCAAACAGGATTCTTCCGTGCAGGAAACATTTTTGGAGTAAAGATATTCCACTGACTTTTGAAATCCGAATCGTGGATAAAATTCAAGGACATTGTCGTTGGCAAATAGATAGATTCCATCAGTTTTCTGACTGTAATCTCTGTCAATCCGTTCCATGATTTTACGGATCAGTCCCTGATTTCTATAAGCTTCATCGGTCATAACAGTTCCAAGCTGAAGAAAATGTCTGACGGTACCGTGAAATATCATATCTGTTTTATTTACAGATACATTGGCAACAACTTTACCATTTATAATGATGGAATAGGGGTTATAATTGTCACCCCAGAAACCATTTTGATACCAATCTTCAAAATCCAGACCAAACGTTTTAGCAGCCAGTTCGTTAAAACTATGTCGTAAGCTGTCATTGTCTCGATAATTACTGATAACGTTGTACATATAGTTTTCCCTCCTTCTTTTCATTAATCATATCTAATCATATCATGGTTGCCTGGCAGCAGTCACCCCGCAAATTTCATTTTGTTTTTATGAAATAAATGTACAAATGATGGTGGATTAAGTAGTATTGTGTGTGATAAAGTTATATCAGATAGAAGATTCAGAACAGAACGTTAGTCATCAGTTATCGGTAAAAAAGCTCTTGACTCCTACGCAGCGTCATAGTGTACAGTGGTAAAGGAAGGGAGGGATGAAGATGCGGACAGTAAATGAAGTGAGCAAACTTACAGGAGTAAGTGTCCGGACGCTTCATTACTATGAGTTTACATGTTTTCGATAACACGGAAATGAATCAATACAAAGAAGAAGTCAGAGAAAAATGGGGGCAGACAAAGGCCTATCAGGAGTATGAAGAAAAAGCAAAGGGCGGTATGGATTATCAGGAAGCTGCCGATCAGATGATGTCATTGTTTGCGGAGATAGGGAAACTATGTGACCTGTCGCCGGATCATGAAAAAGTGCAGGAAAAAATTCGTGAACTGCAGAATTTTATTACGGAACATTATTATAACTGCACGGATGAAATATTCAGAGACCTGGGAAAGATGTATGTGGACGATGAGCGGTTTAAGAAAAACATCGATGCATACGGTGGTGAAGGCACAGCAGAGTTTGTATGGTGTGCAATAGAAAATGCATTTATAAATGGTTAGAAAATCAGTAAAGTATGGATCCCTCTGTGTTGGTATTACGAAAAAATACCGATACAGAGGGATTTTTTGGATATTCTTATACAATTAATTCCAAAAATGACTTAATTGTAGGGAAAATGGAATTTTTAGAAAATCTTAATAAAATTATAATTGATTTACAGGTTACGTAAAAAAATGAAAGGAGATAAGAAGATGGTAAAATTTCGAACAGAAAAAGTAACTGAAAGAGTAACCCGGATTTATGCAATCTGCACGGAGCTTATGTATCTCGTGGAAAGCGATGAAAAAGCGGTGTTGATTGATACAGGCAGTGGATTCGGTTCACTGAAAGCAAAAGTGGATAGTCTTACAGATAAACCGCTGATTGTATTACTGACCCATGGGCATACAGATCATGCGATGGGGGCAGGAGAATTTGAAACAGTGTACATGAATCATAAAGATGATTATATCTTTGGACCGCATGGTGACAGAAAGTTTCAGTTAGAAGGACTTGAGATGTCGGAACAGCGTGGAGACGTGGTAGAGGACTACTATATTGAGACGGCAGATGTATCATCTTTTCTGGACTTGAACGGAGGCGACAGCTTTGATCTGGGAGGCGTCACTATTGACATATATGATTGCCCGGGGCATACAAAAGGGTCTGTTGTAATGTTAATAAAGGAGGCCGAAGAAAAACTGCTTCTTCTTG
Source organism: Lachnospiraceae bacterium (assembly GCA_004556655.1). Lineage (GTDB taxonomy): Bacteria > Bacillota > Clostridia > Lachnospirales > Lachnospiraceae > Oliverpabstia. Next base: position 7,831 of record SFGF01000098.1, read on the forward strand.
GAGATGCCTGTAATAACTTTACATTTCTGTTTGAAGATTATTCAATTTCGATTGCACAATATAAAAATAGTCTTATCCGTCTGAAAAAGGAGGTGGAAGGAAAATACAATAAGGTTCTGGCTTCGCATGGAGATGGATCTCTGCCAATAGATATTATTGATGGAATGATCGAATTATGTGACGATATTCAATCCGGCAATACGGATGATATTCCCATGACGTTTCGCGGCAATAGTGGATTGATTGCCAAAAAGATGGGAGAAAATGGATTGCGTGTTGATGGAGGAAGTGGAAATATTGTCTACAATAAAGAAAAAATCAGTTAAAGAAAGGAAAAGAATATGAATAACAAAGTTAGTGTAAAAGAAAAATTGTGTTATGGAATAGGTTCCGGTGGTGGCAATATTATTACACAGATTCTGGGAACTTTTTTGGCAGCATATTATACAGATACTGTAGGTATTGCGGCAGCAGCGATTGGAACCATGATGCTCCTGACAAGACTTTTGGATGGTGTCAGTGATATTATCATGGGTGGTGTTATTGACAGAACCAATACAAAATGGGGTAAGGCAAGACCATGGCTGTTAATCAGTGCACCGTTCATCTGTATAGGTCTGATTCTGACATTTAATGTACCTGAAAGTATGAGTTCAGGGGCAAAACTGATATATGCCTATCTTACATATATATTCTTGAACTGTATCAGCTATACAGCATACATGATTTCGCATACCTCTCTTCTGGCACGTATGACATTGGATGTACATGACCGTCAGACAATGACTTCTCTGAATCAGATTATCAATAATGTTGTACAGTTGATTGTTACCGGATTTACTATGGTTTTCGTAGGAAACTGGGGATGGAGAACGGTTTCTATCGTTTATGGAATCATCACGGCAGTTATGATTCTGATTTGCTTCTTTGGAACCAGAGAACATATCAGCATGAGCGAAGGCGGAGAAGAAATCAAAAAAGCAGAAGTGGTACCCTTGGCGAAAGCGATACCTGCACTTGTAAAGAATAAATATTTCTATCTTCTTGCGGCACTTTTTATCCTGGCACTCAGTATTGCTTCAGGAAATGGTTCCATGACGGTATATTATTGTGGTAATATTCTGGAAAATATGGATATGATGACACCGTTGTCCATGGCACTGACAATTCCGGTTATTGTAGGTAATATTTTTGTACCTTCAATTGTACAGAAACTTGGACACAGGAAAACATTAATTATCAGTTCTGTTCTGATGGTTGCCGGATTCCTGATCGTAGCGATCAATCCTTACAGCGGAACATTTGCAGTGATCGGTACTACAGTACGAGGATTTGGAAATGGTGCTATTTTTGCATGTGGATTTGCGCTGTCTGCTCAGGTTGTTGATTATGGCGACTGGAAATTTAATGTGCGTTCAGAAGGTCTTGTAAATAGCTGTGTAAGCTTCGGGCAGAAAATCGGTCTTGGACTTGGAGCCGCAATTGCAAGCTGGATTATTGCGGCAGGCGGTTATGTAGGAACTGCAGCAACTCAGACAGAAGCCGCAAAAGCATCAATTGTATTCGCATATGTATGGTATGGTGTTATTCTTGCAGTATTATTACTTATTGTAAGTATTTTCTTAAATATTGATAAGTATGAACAACAGATTAAAGAAGAATTGGAAGTACGTCACAAACAGAATTAAGCATCGGCTGTAAGCGGTCTGATAAAGCATAGTGATACCTGAAAATACTATTGTAGATAAGTACAACAAATCTTGAGTTTCCGCAGTCTTATCCACAAGGCACTAAATCTGTTGCATTGAATATACACAACTTTCAAAAAATGCCCCAAATATAAGGAATCCTGTTCCTT
>SFGF01000021.1 GCA_004556655.1 Lachnospiraceae bacterium
TTATTTCTTTTTCGCAGCAGAAGATAAATGCCCGGGCCGGCTGCCACAGCATAAATACAGAGAATGACCAGATATTTTCCCATAGAAGGCTTTACTCTGACAGGAACCTGGCTTACCCCTCCGTCATCACCAAATGAATATGATATCATCTGATCCAGATGTTTCTGAAAATCAGAACTTCTTTCGCCGTTCAGAAAACCACAAAACAATTCAAACAGATTTTCTCCGTTCCTCTCAATATAAAATCCACCGTTTTCTTTCCATCTATTCAAAGCAATCTGTTGTTCTGTGGTAAATTCTGTTCCCTGATCTACGATCAATACATCCAATTGACTGAATGCATCAGGATTGGGATAAATATCCTCTGACTGTAACGGGATTGTTTTCACAAATGACTCAAGACCATATCCATTATCTGTCTGAATCTGCATTCCATCCAGTGACTCCATACCGCTCAGATCCGGTGATACGATTCCTACCAGAATCCGTGAACTGTTTTCTGAGAATCCACAGGTAAGACTGTCTTCACATAGAACAGCATTACCAGATTTTACTCTTACTTCCAGATATCCTTCGAATGCCGGAAGTTCCAGATAAAATGTTTCTTTCTTCTTTTCCCCTTTTTCCAGAACGATTTCTTTTTGATAGCTATATACACGGTCGTTATAATTCCCCCATTCACTGACTCCCATCCACAAACTGTTGGTGATTCCCATGTTATCACCCATAATCGGCACTGAAATCTCCAGACTCCCTTGGAAAGCATCTCCGGTATTCTCTAAATATATATTTAAAGGAAAACAGGAACCGGATTTTGCATTATTCTGAAAGCCATAATCCAGATTCATATTCACCGTACCCTCTGCTCTGACAGATACAGGAAGAAGCAATAAAAGTATACATAGCAAAATCCCATGTATGCTTACGATTTTTTTTATATTCATCGCATAACTCCTCCTTCTATTCAGATGCATCTGTGGACACAGATTCTTCATGTATAAACGTAAGCGGAAGAATCACTTCAAATACAGTTCCCTGTAAATCACTTTTTACAGATATGGTCCCGTGATGAAGCTGGACAATCTGTTCCACTATGGCAAGTCCCAAACCGGTACCTCCGGTATCCTGAGATCGGGAATGCTCAATACGATAGAACTTTCGAAACAGCTTCCCAATCTCCTGTTCCGGAATCACATATCCATAATTGATAACTTTTATCACAGCAGATTCTATTTTCTTTTCCAGTTCCACACGAATTAATTTCCCATCTTTTCCGTATTTTACAGCATTATTCAGAAGATTCTCAAAAAGACGTGCAAGAAGATTCCCATCTCCTTCCATCATAATTCTTTCTTCCTGGCAAATAAACTCATTTTCCAAACCGTATTTTTCAAAACTCGGATAACATTCATCCAGAAGCTGTTCCAAAAGCTGTCGGATATCCAGAATACCCACATGTATGCTCATTTCCCTGTGTTCCAGCTTTACAAAACCAAAAAGTTCATTCGTCAGCTGTTCCAGATGCTGTGCTTTCCGATAAGCAATATCCAGGTACTTCTGCCGTGTTCTTTCATCCAGATCAGGCTGTTCTCTCACCCAACCCAGATATCCTATGATCGATGTAAGTGGAGTACGCAGATCATGTGCCACACTGGAGATCAGGTCATTCTTGGTATGCTCTGCCACTCTCTCCCTTTCCATGATTTCCTTAATATTTTCCTGCATCTGATTCAGGTAAGATGCCATCTCACCGAATTCATCCAGAGATCTGACCGGAATCTCCGTATCAAAATTACCCTGTGCAATATCTTTTATTCCATTTGCAATGATCCGAATATATTTCATATAATCATGGATCAGATAATAAAAACACAATACGAACACAAGGATTCCCATTAATAAAAGAATCCAGCCACGAACGGCCGGATTTAATCCATCCGGTCCTATCATGGAACTGCGGTAACCCATAAACCGCAGTTCACTGGAAATACGATAAATCAACAGAGAAGTCAGTGTCTCCACCACCACTGTGATAATCACACTGATAAAGATATAAAATGCAAGTCTTTCTTCAAAACTTTTTATGAATTTAGTTTTCAATTTTATATCCTACCCCCCAGACCGTTGTTATAATCTTATCCTCTCTGGTATCATCTTTCAGTTTGCCTCTCAGACGTCTGATATGTACCATCACTGTATTATTCGCCTCATATACTCGTTCATGCCAGACCTGTTCAAATATTTCATCTGTACTGAACACCCTTCCCGGATGTGAAGCCAGTAAATACAGAATATCAAACTCAATCGGTGTCAGCTTAATACTTTCCTCATCCACAAAAACCTGATGGGTCTCTTTATTGATCCGCATATTGCGAAGCACAATCATACTGGACTCTTCTTTCTTTTCCTGGGCAGGATTCAATTCCCGATATCTGCGAAGCTGTGATTTTACTCTTGCCATCAGCTCCAAAGGATTAAACGGTTTTGTCACATAATCATCTGCACCTGTAGTCAGTCCCACAATTTTATCCAGTTCCTGCGTCTTCGCACTCACCATAATTATCGGAACATTATTTGTCTCCCTGATTCGGCGGCACATCTCAATTCCATCTATCTTCGGCATCATAATATCAAGAAGAACCAAATCAATCGGTTCATTCTTCATAATCCGAAGTCCGTCTTCCGCATCATATGCTTTTTTTACACAAAATCCATCACTGATTAAATATAATTCCAAAAGATCCGCAATCTCTTTTTCGTCATCTACAACCAAAATATTCGTCTCGTTCATATGTAACCTCCCTATTAGCATTCCCCTTTATTCATTTGCTGTAGCTACAAAGATTGTAGCACGGTCATCTACAAAAGTCTTTAAAAAAAGCTTACAAAAACGTGCAGATATTCGAGTAGTGTGTTTTTGAAGCAGGTCGTTCCCCTTCAGCTAAGCGCTAACTCCGACATAAGACGCTCCGGAGAGCCGTCGCGCCTAAGTCTGCGTAAGCGCTGGATCTTCAGGCTCACTTTACCCAATGCTTCAAAAACACACTACTCGAATATCTGCTTAGTTTTTCACGATACCAAATGGCATCATCAGATAAACCGGACAAGGGGTCTGTCCCCTGTCCTTCCCTGTCCTTGTAAAGCAGAAGAGCCGACACAATGTTTTCTTTCCTGGCAATGTCATCGGGGTAAGTGCGTCTGACATCGACAGGAAAGAAAACATTTTTGTCGGCTTCACTGCTTTATAATTATTGCTGTTCCATCGGTTCTGCGGGTATAAATACTCTATACTCTTTTGTATCGTCTGATTTTTTATTTCTTTCTATTGCTTCTTTACAGAAGAAATCCTGTGCACAGATTGGTGCTTTTCCTCTTCTGTCTGGTTTCATATAGGATCCGTCCGGCTGAAGCAGGTGTGCTTTCGTATTATCTGAAAGCTGTACATCCAAAATATGCATCAGTTCTTTCTTGATGTTTTCATCCTCCACAGGGAATATAATCTCCACTCGTTTGTCCAGATTTCTCGGCATCCAGTCCGCACTTCCCATATAGATTTCTTCCTGACCGTTGCTGTAAAAATAGAAGATACGGGCATGCTCAAGGAAATTTCCCACGATAGAACGCACAGTAATATTCTCACTGATTCCGGGAATACCCGTCTTCAGACAGCAGATTCCTCTTACAATCAGTTCGATCTTCACGCCAGCCGCAGAAGCCGCATATAATGCTGCAATGATTTCTTGATCACAAAGAGAATTCATTTTCGCTATGATGTGAGCCTTCTGTCCTTTGCGTGCATGTTCTGCTTCCATTTCGATCAGATGCAGAAACCTGTTTCTCATCCACAAAGGTGCCACAACCAGCTTGTTCCATGTACTCGGTTCCGAATATCCGGACAGCATATTAAACACTGCCGTTGCATCCTGTCCAATCTTTTCATTACAGGTGAGAATACCACAGTCTGTATACAGTTTTGCAGTAGAATCATTATAATTACCGGTACCAAGATGAACATATCTGCGAATTCCTTCTTCCTCACGACGTACCACCAACGTGATCTTACTGTGAGTTTTCAATCCCAAAAGTCCATAGATTACATGGCAGCCTGCTTTTTCCAGCATCTTTGCCCACACGATATTATGCTCTTCATCAAAACGAGCTTTCAGTTCCACAAGTACCGATACCTGCTTTCCGTTTTCTGCCGCCTGTGCAAGCGCTGCTATGATCGGAGAATTACCGCTTACACGGTACAGTGTCTGCTTGATAGCAAGAACATCCGGATCTTTGGCGGCCTGTTTCACAAAGTCTACCACCGGATCAAAGGTATAGTACGGATGATGCAGAAGAATATCACCTTTCCTGACATTAGTAAAAATATCATCCTCATTTCTGAGTGCCGGTACCTGCTGAGGTGTATATTTCGGTGTCTTATAGCTGTCAAAACCATCCAGTCCATACATTTTCATAAGGAAAGTAAGATCCAGTGGACCATTGATGGAAAAAATATCTTCATCCTTTATATGAAACTCAGTCCGAAGAATATCTAAGAGACGCGAATCCATACCCGCCTCCGCTTCCAGTCGGATGACTTCACCCCACTGACGTCTCTTCAACTGCTTCTGAATCTCTTTCAAAAGGTCCGCAGCCTCATCTTCATCAATTGTCAAGTCAGCATTACGCATGATACGGTAAGGATGTGTACATACCACATCATAGCTTAAAAAGAGCTTACCGATATTTCGTTCGATGATTTCTTCAAGAAGGATCACATATCTTTCACCATTTTCATCCATCGGCAATTCCACAAAACGTGGAAGTACAGACGGAACCTGTACAGTCGCAAATTCCAGTGCTTCTTTATTTTTTTTACTTTCCTTTTTCCGAATCAGTGCACCAAGATTCAATGTTTTATTCCGAATCAACGGAAACGGTCTGGACGAATCCATTGCCATAGGGGTCAGAACAGGGTAAATATTATCCTCAAAATACCGGTCTACAAAAACTGCCTGTTCATCCGTCAAATCTTCATGATTGTTGATGATATGAAGTCCAATCTTTTTTAATGCCGGCAGAAGTGATTTACTGTACACCTGATACTGATCCTCCACCAGATTATGTGTACGTACACTGATATGACGCAGCTGCACTTTCGGAGACATACCGGCAATATCCGGTTTCTCATATCCTGCATGTACCATATCTTTCAGAGACGCTACCCTTACCATATAGAATTCATCCAGATTTGATGATGTGATACTCATAAACTTTAACCGCTCAAAAAGCGGAATCTGTTTATCCCTCGCTTCATCCAGGATTCTTTCATCGAATCCCAGCCAGCTCAATTCTCTGTTCCAGAAATATTCCGGTTTCGCATATTGTGTATTATTCACGTAAAGCACCTCCCCTGTCACGACCGTTTTTCTTTCAGTACAGGTCTGATTCCAAATACATCTTCAAAGAAATCCAACTTTTCCCCCAGAAGCCCCCGTTCCAGGGTAAAATCTTTATTTGTTACGAGATTCAGTACAAGCCTATCATCCCGGACAGCCGCCCGAATCTGTTCTACTTTCTGCAGATGGCTTCTGTCCATGGCATTTGCCAGACGCAGAATCGCTGTGAGCTTATTTACCGTCATATACTCTACGATTCCAAGATCTGATGTTTCACTCAAAGTATCGTAAGATTCCATCGGCAATGTGTTGAACCTGACAATCTGGGCAATCATTTCCCTCTCCATATGTGAAATTCCGATAATCTCTGTAGCTATGACAATCTGATAATTACAGTCCGCAGCATCTGCCAGACTCACATACTTGCCGCAGTCATGCAGATATACTGCACACTGCAAAAGCAGCCTTTCTCTCTGTCCAAGCCCCGGAAATTTTTTCATTCCGTCAAAGATTGCAAGAGCTATCTTCTCCACGCTTTGTACATGTGGTTTGCTTACTCCGTATCTTTTACCAATATGCCGCGCCGCCATGACAATATCATTATCAAAATTGTGTGTGGATTTGATCAGTTTCATCTTTTCCGCATAATCGTAGGCCATACCATCAGTAAGCTGTGTTCCCGGTGCCCATATAGTATCTGCACCAAATTCATCCATGAAACGTCTGTAAATAATTGCCGTCGGAAGCAACAGATACACATTTTCCAGTGGAATATTCAGATACATAGCCAGTTCAATCGGTGATTTGTTGATAATATTCTGATAAAGCTCCATAAACTGTTCCTTTTTGATTACCCTCTGCTCACCCACATAGTTTACAAGAATATCCGGAATATAATCACCCATCAAAATTACATTTTCAATTTTCCTGTCTTTCAGATGAATCTTTTTAAAACTGACGATCTCATTCTGAATAAATTCTTCCACCATAGTCTCATAATGCAGCGTAGAATTTTCAAGGTTCATAAGTCTTTCTTTGATTCTCAAACTGCCCAGTTTGATATTCTGAGTGGTGATAAGCATATCTTTATCAAAAAGAGAAATCTGAATACTGCCTCCCCCTATATCCAAAACGGCCGTACCTTTTGCAATAATCTTGGGAAAATCAGCTTCCGTACATGCAATCGATTTGTATCCCAAAAAACGCTGTTCCGAATTGCTCAGCACTTCTACTTTCATTCCCGTATACTGAAGAATCTTTCCCAGTACGATCTCTGCATTCCCCGCTTCCCTAAGGGGACTGGTTGCGCAGACCCGATAATCTGTCACCTGATACTCCTTCATGATTCTTTTAAAATCATTCAATACTTCACATAGTTTTTTTACCATATTGTTGCTGATTCTTCCCTGGGCATAGGTCTCCCTGCCCAGATTCATTCGCTGATCCACATAATCCAGCGATTTCAGCCCCTGTTTTTTGGAAATTTCGAAAATTTCCATTGCGACATTATAAGACCCGATGTCTATAGCCGCAAATGTCAACACCGCCATAACTTCCCCGCCTTTCTGTTTCTCTATTCTTTCATCTGTCCACAGAGATAGTCAATAAACTGCTGTGCCGTTCTTCCTGACAGACCGCCATGCTGCAGCTCCCACTTATTGGCTTCCAGAAGCAATTCTTCTTCCGGCATCTGTACATGATATCTTTCTGCAAGAACCTTCACAATATTCTGGAACTGTTTTTTATCCGGTGCGCAGAAGAAAATAGTTACACCAAACCGAGATACCAGTGACAGCTTCTCCTGTACTGTATCGGACGCATGCAGATCGTCCCTTCTCTCTTCCTTGTCGGAAAATTTTTCTCTCACCAGATGTCTTCGATTAGAAGTAGCATAAATCAGAATATTATCCGGTTTCTTTTCCAGACCGCCTTCAATCACAGCTTTCAGATATTTATATTCTATCTCAAATTCTTCAAAAGATAAATCATCCATATAAATGATAAACTTATAATTTCTGTTTTTAATCTGCGCGATCACATCGTTCAGATCTTTAAACTGATGTTTATATACCTCTATAATACGAAGCCCCTGATCATAATATTTATTCAAAATTCCTTTAATACTTGAGGATTTTCCGGTTCCGGCGTCGCCAAACAGCAGACAGTTATTCGCCCGTCTTCCTTCCACAAAAGCTTCTGTGTTATCAATCAGCTTTTTCTTTGCAATTTCATATCCCACCAGATCATCAAGATAAACATGCGCAATGTTGGTAATCGGAACGATTCGTGCCGGTGATACACTTCCATCCACACGAAATGCTTTGTGAAGACCCAGTTTTCCCACTCCAAATTCTTTATAAAACTGTATCATCTCCGCAGTAAACGCATCCACATCTGCTGCTTCTTTCAGACGGACAGACAGATGACAGATTCTGTCTCTGATTCTTTTATTAAACAGTTTACTGCTTTCATTGATATTTTTATAATCTGTAATTAATGTACTGTCCAGAGACGGATATAATGCCTCCAGTCTCTTCAGATCAAAATCAAACAATTCTTTGAAAATAGAAAAATCATGTTTCGCAAGTTCATTGATACTGCCTTCCACCGGTCCTACGATCTCACAGGCTGTACTGAATGCATTTTCATTATTCACAAGCAGATATGTTAGATAATTGTGCCACAGGTTTCCTGAAAATCCATAACTTCCCGCCATCTCCACCAGCTCATGGATACACGCAAAATAAGTTCCTGCTTTTCCGTATAACACCTTTGGATGATCCACATCCTCCATCAGCTCTGTCATCTTTTCAAGAATTTCTCCCTGCTCAAAATCTCGATACAGGATACACTCTTTTATTCCTGTCATTATCTTCACCTGTCCTTTGTACTATTTTAATTCTAAAACCCGGGACTTCAATCTTTAATAGTTTCCCAGAATCCGCATATTGCTGGCTTCCTCACGGATACCCCGCAATGCATTTTTCACTCCGCTGTCTGCAAGGTTGCCCTCGAAGTCCACAAAGAAACGATATTCCCAGTTTCTGTCTACGATGGGGCGGGATTCAATCTTAGTCATGTTCAAATTATTGTATATAAAATGTGACAAAATATTATAAAGGCTTCCACTCTCATGAGGGATTTCGAAACAAATACTGATTTTCCCCGCATCTTCCGTATAAATTTCCTCTTTAGAGACAATGATAAACCGGGTGGAATTATGCTCGCTGGAAAATACGTGAGGCTTCAAAATCTGCAGTCCGAAACGCTGTGCCGCATAAGGACTGGCGATCGCAGCCTGTGTCATATCGTTGTCATCTTTTACCTTTTTAGCCGCCATTGCTGTATTGATATATTCTTCTGTTTTCCATTCCGGGTGACGTTCCAGAAATTTACGGCATTGTGCCAACGCCTGTGGATGGGAATAAACCGTCTTGATATCGGAAAGTCGGCTGTTTTTCAATCCCATCAGTGCATGATCCACCTGAATGATCTGTTCCCCCACGATGCTGTGGTGATATTCTACCAGCAAATCATAGATATCTGCTACGATACCCGCTGTAGAATTCTCGATGGGAAGTACCGCATAATCCGCGTCTCCACTCTTGATCGCTTCCATAGCATCCCGCCAGGTCTCTACATTATAATTCTCAATTGATTCACCAAAAAAGCTGTGCATGGCAGTAAAACTATATGCACCTTCCACTCCCTGAAAGACCACTTTGGCTTTTTGCATGGGAAGAGAGCTCACCCGTATGAAAGGTATCTTCTCCTCCAATCCATGCTCTGTGAGTAAACGGTACTGCAGTTTCCGACTCATCGCCATAATCTGACGGAAAAGTTCCTGCACTCCGGCCTGATTAAACTGGGTAGAAGTCATATGTTCCAGCTTTTCCAGTTTTTCCTCTTCCCTCTTGCGATCCAGAACTTCTTTTCCATTTTCAATCTTATATTCTGCCACATCTGAACAAAGCTGCATTCTCTGCTCAAACAATTTTACCATTTTGCTGTCAATTGCATCAATCTGCTTTCTGATCTCAAGTAAATCCAACATTCCATTCTCCCGTTTCTTTCATTTTTATTCAACATCAATTCCGGTCAATCCGCTGTTTTTCCACAGACAATACGAGTAAGATCACCTGTAAATGATAATGAACCGAATGCTACTATCACATCATTTTCTCCTGCCAGTTCAAACCCCTTTTGAACTGCATCTTCCAGACTTGCTGCCGTAATCACATTCTGATTATAATGCTTCACAGTCTTTGCCAGCTCATCAGCCGGAAGTGCTCTGGGATTATCCGGTGTCTCCATAACGATCACTGTATCCGCCATAGGTGTCAATATGGACGCAATTTGATCATACTGCTTATCCCTGAAAACTCCCATGAGAAATATCAGCCGTTTGTCTTCAAAATACATCTGGATTGACTGTTTCAGTTTCTTTGCAGCATCCGGATTGTGAGCTCCGTCTACAATAAAATAAGGCTCTTTTTTCAAAATCGTAAAACGTCCATTCCATCTGGTTTTCTCAAATCCAATTCGAATTTGTTCTTCTGTGATCTCATATCCTTGATCAATCAGTGCCTGAATTCCTGTCAGAGCCAGAACCGCATTTTCCAACTGATGTGCACCGGCCAGGTGAATCGTTACCGTCCTTCCTCTATAAGTAAAAGTCAGATGCTGCAGATCAAATTCCAGTACTTTTGCGTCATAAGCTTTACCAACTGCCAGTAGATTCTTTCCTTTTCTGCACTCAGCAGAAATCACAGCTGCCGCCTCCGGCTGCTGAAGACAGGTCACCACAACAGCACCCGGTTTTATAATACCTGCTTTCTGCTTAGCGATTTCACCCAGAGAATTTCCAAGATATTCCATATGATCCATACTGATAGATGTGATTACAGCCAGACGTGTATTGCGGACTACGTTTGTTGCGTCATTCAGACCACCCAATCCGCATTCCAAAAGCACCATGTCACATTTTTTCTCTCTGTAATAAAGAAAGGACAATGCGGTTTCAATCTCAAATGGAGATGGAAGTGTTTCATTTGCCTGTTTCATTTGTTCTATTGCCGCAGCAACAGGATCCATCAATCGTCCAAAATCTTCTTTTGATATGTAATTGCCATTAATCTGTATCCTCTCTCGATACGCATATAACGTGGGGGAGATAAATCTTCCGATCCGGTATCCGGCCTCCTGAAGAACCGATGCCAGATAAGCACCCACGCTTCCCTTCCCGTTTGTTCCCGCTATATGAATAAACTGCAGGTCGTCCTGGGGATTGCCCAGACGATCAAGGAAACGTGTGATCGTCCCCAAACTCATCTCACCGCCAAAACGATGTGCCTCATCGATATAGCTTCTCGCTTTCTGATAATCCATAAAATATAGTCCTCTTATCCTTTTCCTTCCATAATTGTATTTATTATAGTACAAGAATATCTGATTTACAATAAATAACCTTGTCAAAATCTTATCAGTTTCTTTCTTGTCTTTACTACAAAATTCCTAATTATTCTTGAAATCGGAAAAGTTTTATTATATGATAAGGTGAACTAAGATCTATATACAAGGAGGTATGACATGAGACATCTTATGAGTCCCCTGGATTTCTCTGTGGAAGAGCTGGATCAGCTTTTAAATCTGGCCAATGATATTGAGAAGAATCCGGAAAAATATGCACATGCATGTGACGGAAAGAAAATTGCTACTCTGTTTTACGAGCCGAGTACCCGTACCCGTCTCAGTTTTGAAGCTGCTATGATGAACCTTGGAGGGAAAGCCCTTGGTTTTTCATCTGCCGATTCCAGTTCTGCAGCAAAAGGAGAAAGTGTTGCAGACACGATCCGTGTTGTCTCCTGTTTCGCTGATATCTGTGCTATGCGTCATCCAAAAGAGGGTGCTCCGCTGGTCGCTTCTATGGCCTCTACCATCCCGGTCATCAATGCCGGTGACGGTGGTCATCAACATCCCACTCAGACTTTGACAGATTTGCTTACAATTCGTTCCTTAAAAGGTCATCTTGATCATATTACGATCGGTCTCTGCGGTGATCTGAAATTTGGTCGTACTGTTCATTCTCTGATTGAAGCTCTGGTACGGTATGAAGGTGTCAAATTTGTGTTAATTTCCCCGGAAGAACTGAGAATTCCGGATTATATCCGCGAGGATGTGCTGAAAGCCAGCAGTCATGAATTCGAAGAAGTGATCCGTCTGGAAGATGCTCTTCCTGAGTTGGACATTCTCTATATGACACGAGTACAGAAAGAACGTTTCTTCAATGAAGATGATTACGTTCGTATGAAAGATTTTTATATTCTGGATAAGGAAAAAATGAAACTGGCAGGACCGGATATGCTGGTTCTTCATCCGCTGCCCCGTGTCAACGAAATTTCCACTGAAGTGGACAGCGACCCGAGAGCTGCTTACTTCAAGCAGGTACAGTACGGTGTTTATGTGCGTATGGCCCTGATCCTTACCTTACTGGAGGTGAATGTATGTTAAATGTAGGACGTATCGAAGAAGGCTTTGTACTTGACCATATCAAAGCCGGTAAATCAATGACAATTTACCATGATCTGAAGCTGGACAAGCTGGACTGCTGTGTAGCTATCATCAAAAATGCCCGAAGCAACAAAATGGGAAAAAAGGACATTATTAAAGTAGAATGCTCCGTCGACATGCTGGATCTGGATATCCTGGGATTCATCGACCATAATATCACTGTCAATGTGATCAAAAACGGTGAAATTACTGAGAAAAAAGAACTTCACCTGCCAAAACAGGTGGTGAACGTGATTCGCTGCAAAAACCCAAGATGTATCACATCCATCGAGCAGGAACTGGATCAGGTGTTTATTCTTACAGATAAGGAAAAAGAAATCTATCGATGCAAGTATTGTGAAGAAAAATACAGAGGACATCGGAATAAATAAGATACGTGTCTTAATATTCAGAAAAAAGTGCTATCGCTTTTATGATTGAAAAATCATAGGTGCGGAAGCACTTTTTTCTTTGACTTTATGAGTCGTAGAAGAATTATATTTATTACTTCACACTTTCCAACAGTGCTTCGGTATCCATTTTTCTGTCTCTGAAATAATATTCCCTGTCTTTCTCATTGATTTCTCTCAATACTTTGCATGGATTTCCCACAGCAACCACATTGGCAGGAATATCTTTTGTCACAATACTTCCCGCTCCGATCACAGTATTATCTCCGATCGTCACTCCCGGAAGTACCACAACTCCTGCACCAAGCCAACAGTTTCTTCCAATATGTACCGGCATATTATACTGATACCCATAGATACGAAGATCCGGCAGAACTGGGTGACCTGCTGTTGCTATCGTCACATTTGGGCCAAACATGGTATGATTTCCCACATAAATATGGGTATCGTCCACCATGGTCAGATTAAAATTCACATAAACTCCTTTTCCAAAATGCACATGTTTTCCAGCCCAGTTGGCATGCAGCGGCGGTTCTATATAACATCCCTCACCAATATCCGCAAACATATCCTTTAATAGCTTTGTACGCTTTTCCTGCTCCGTCGGACGGGTATTGTTAAAATCATAGAGTTTCTCCAGCCACTGCAACTGCTCATTAACCAAATCCTCTCCATTTGGGAGATAAACATCACCGCTGTGCATTTTCTCTCTTACATCCATTTATAGAATCTCCTTTTCAATTTTTTATCAATTTACTACTTTTAAAATCCACCATTCTGATATGCTCTGGCAATCACATAGGATGGCTCATAATAAGCACTACAATTATAGTTATCAATCACATCACAGATTTCGTCATTATATATCCGTATAATCCCTTCCACTTCGGATTCTCCCGGTTGCATCGTATCGTAGATTAATCTCTGATATACCTTCCCCATCTGAATTGAACTTGGAATCGTTGTTACCAATTCGGGATCTACTGCTGTAACATCAACGTTCCCCTCTCTAAGACAATATTCTTCGATCCAGTCATCTTCAACTGCCAAAGGATTTTCCGCATGAAGAACATTTGCTACACTGATCAAATGTTCCAGATTCTCCTTACCAATCTTATTCACCACATACTTGTTACGCTGATGGAGTTTTCTTGCAACCCGTTCAATCATATAACAAATAAAATACACATCATTCTTCTTGATTTCTTCATCCGGGAAATATATGTTTGTCATAGCTTTTCACCCCTTTCAAAATGCAATGTTTTCAGTGCTTCTTCCGTACAGAAAACAATCTGATGTGTCGGGTATTTAAATTTCACCAATTCCCAGAAAGCCGCTTTAGAAATATTACCTGACATATAATCTTCTACATAATCCCAAATCTGATCATCTGCCATAGGTCCCTCTACGATATCAAATTCATGCTCCTTACCACTGCGACAGTTCACCACAAATTCCAGCCATTCCTCTGTCATTTCTTCAAAAGAGCATATTTTTAATTCACTGTTTTGTATATAAGCATAACTGTTTACAATAGATTCTCCACGTTTCGTCAAAGCCCATCGTTTTGCCTGTTTTTTAAGGTTTGTACAATAAAATCCATAGCCAAAATCTTTATAATGACCATTGATCAGAATCCTGGGTTTTTGCACAATGACATTACTTCCATGATACACAATATTATTGTCCATGTACCTACCTCCATACTCAGTTTTCCATGCTTTTGATTATACCATAACGTCAATTCTTTCGCATTATATTTTATACTTGAATTTTCGCAGTCTTATTCACACAAAAAAATTGCAAATCAAAGAAGGCGAGATTTTTCCACATAATAAGAGCCCGGAAAGCCGCAAAAACGCTGGATTTCCGAGCTCCATTTTACTATTCAAACTCAATAATATAAATCAAATATTAAATTTCCTTCAGTGTATACAGTACCGATGCAAAATCCCCGCCATTTCTGTTCAGTTCTTCTCTGTCGATAACAATTCCTGCATACATAAGTTCATCACCGTATGCTTTCAGTACAACCTCCTGCTGTGTATCCGGGCGTCCTGCATAGTAAGCTACCTCATACAACGCTTCCGGATTCAGTCCATCCAGTTTGAACCGCAGCCAGGATGCATTGACTTTGTTCAGTCTCTGATAATATGCTGCAACTGCCTCTTTCTTATCCTGGGATACTACCATCCATGCGGTGTCATTGCCTTCAAACGGATTCACCAGACGATAGAAATCTCCGTCCATCTGAATCAGTTCACGATATTTCTTCATGAATTTAATCTGGTTTTTCACCTGAATCATTTCATCATCACTGAGCAGGTTCAGATCCAGTTCATAACCGAAGGTTCCAAAATATGCCACATTCGCTCTTGTTGCCAGCGGAGTTTTTCTAAACAGCTGGTGATTCGGAACAGCTGATACGTGAGATCCCATGGATACAATCGGGTATACGTAAGAAGTTCCGTACTGGATCTTCATTCTCTCACTTGCATCTGTGTCATCACTTGTCCATGTCTGAGGAGCAAATGCCAGCATAGCCGGATCAAAACGTGCTCCGCCACTTGCACAGGATTCAAACAGGATATGGGGGAATTCTGTAGTCAGGCGGGTATACAGATCGTACACACCAAGAATATATTTGTGCATCATCTTGCCCTGTTCTTCCGGAAGCGCTCCTCTGGAGAACGGCTCTGTCATATAACGGTTCATATCCCATTTGATATAAGATATTTTTGATTCACGGATTACTTTGGAAATCATCTCGTAAATTGCATCAACCACTTCTTTTCTGGAGAAATCCAGGATATGCTGGTGGCGGGCATGACTTTCAAATCTTTCCGGTACACCGATTACCCAGTCCGGATGTGTACGGTACAGATCACTGTCTTTATTCACCATCTCCAGTTCTACCCAGAGACCAAACTTCAGACCCATATCTTCGATTTTTTCAGACAGACCTTTGATGCCTGCAGGAAGTTTATTCAAATTAACAAACCAGTCACCCAGTCCACGGTAATCATCGTTGCGGGCACCAAACCATCCGTCATCCAGAACAAATAATTCTACCCCGGCTTCTTTTGCTTTCTTTGCAATATTCAGAATTTTCTCTTCATTAAAATCAAAATACGTAGCCTCCCAGTTATTCAGAAGGATCGGGCGGGATTTGTCTCTCCACTCTCCTCTTACCAGACGGGTTTTATACAGACGGTGGAAAGTCTGGCTCATCTTGTTCAGTCCCTGATCACTGTATACCATGACCACTTCCGGTGTCTGGAAGCTTTCACCTGCATTCAGCTGCCAGGAGAACATTTCCGGATGAATTCCCATGGTCACTCTGGTCATCTGATGGGTATTTACCTCAACCTGTGCCAGGAAATTACCACTGTATACGAAACTGAATCCATAAACTTCACCCTGCTGCTCATTGGTATCCGGACGTTTCAGTGCAAGGAAGGGATTGTGCTCGGAACTGCTGGCACCTCTCAGACTCTGAATTGCCTGAATTCCCATCTCCAGTTTTCTGTTCTTTACATAACGCTCTCTTGACCATGCACCTGCCAGATGCACCATCTCAAAGTTCATATCATTGAATTCCACACAGGCACTGAGAGCACGGTCCAGTACAATAGCTTCTTTTCCTTTATGAAGGAATCTTGCATTTCTTGTAATAACAGGATAATCTGCATAGATCGTATAGGAAAGAACCAGATCTGTATCTGTCACCTCATCATGCATAAGAATCTCCAGAGTATCTGCTTCTGCATCATTTTCCACATATGTAGATGGAAGCGGAGCAATGCTCTTCTTTCCTGCAAATATTTCATGTGACTGATATACAAAATTGCTGATTCTGCTGCCGTTTTTCTGCTGAACGGTCACAGCAGGCATACGATAATCACCGGTTCCATAAGCCGGATATTCCTGCTTTGTATACTGCATGGATAAAATACTTGGCTCCGGTACAGCTACAGACATCAGGGAACGCATCATTTCTTCATGCAGATGATGGAAAGATTCACGGTCATGTACTGCCTTTCCATAATACAGCTGCTCCATCTGTCCGTTTTCCATGATTTCCATAATATAACTTACCTGCCCATTGGTAAGATGGAATTCTCTGGATGATTCGTGGTAAAAAATACTCATTGATTTATCCTCCTTTTTGTTGAATCATTTTCTTTGAGAAATTTTCGAAAAACCTTTTGTTTTTTCTACCCTTTTCTTTCATTTTTCATGACTTTATTATATAATGATAGTCAGAAAAATCCTATGCTGTTTTGTTTCAAAAAATAGTGGAAATGTTGCATAAAGGAGAAATGATTTATGAGTACAGAATACTCCAATTCTCTTCGGATCTATTACTGTGGACGGGAGCAGTGCAATCCGGGACACTCCTGGGGGCCGGCCATCCGACCACATTATTTACTTCATATAGTTCTAAACGGAAAGGGAAAATTTGATTATCAGAATCAGACCTGGAATCTGAAAGCGGGAGATGCCTTTTTAATCGAGCCCATGCAGACGCATCACTATCAGGCCGATATGGATGAGCCCTGGGAATACGCCTGGGTAGGTTTTGACGGTTCTGCAGTAGATGAATTTTTGTCCGGTACAGCCCTTGCTGCCTCACCGGTATATTTATCCTCATCTACCGACTGCTGTGAACCAATCTGTACTCTGGTAAATTCTTTTTTGAAATCAGAACGAAATCAGCTTGAGCTTTTGTCACTTTTGTTTCTGCTGTTTTCCAGAATGCCTGCACCGGTTATGAAAGACAACAATTCCTATGATGAACGGTATTACCAGACAGCTCTGGAATATATTCGAAACAATTATACTTATGATCTAAAGGTTCAGGATATCGCCGACTATGTAGGGATTGACCGCACCTATCTGTATAAAATTTTTATGAAAGAGGCAAACATTTCCCCAAAGCAATACCTGCTGCAGTTTCGTATCCGAGCTTCTGTCAAACTGCTGCAGAGTCAGAAGTACACCATCACCGAAACCGCCTATTCCTGCGGATTTCGCGATGCTGCTTCCTTCTGTTCTCATTTTCGTCAGCAAATTGGCATGACGCCAAGGCAGTACAAAGAACGGATTCGTAAGGGTTTTTTTTGATTACCCCCTTATTGAATCGTTCCGCCTCCTACCACCACATCACCATCATACAGAACCACGGCCTGTCCTTTTGTGATCGCACGCTGTGGTTCTTCAAATTCGACACGAAGTGTATCCTGATCTATCTGTGTCACTACTGCCCACTGCTCCGGCTGCCGATAGCGAACTTTTGCTTTCAGACGCATAGGTGCATCTATTTTTTCCATCGCAATCAGATTAATATCCTTTGCCAGAAATGATGTGGTAAAGAGATCCTCGTGAAGTCCCAGCACCACTGTATTGTCTGCCGGATTTACTTCCGTTACATACATAGGCTGTGCAAATGACAAACCAAGACCTTTTCTCTGTCCTATCGTGTACCGGATAATACCTTTATGTTTTCCCAAAACTTTTCCTTCGCGATTTACAAAACAACCTTCCGGATAGGTTTTCCCGGTATACTGCTCAATAAAATCCGCATATTTTCCATTCTGTACAAAACAGATATCCTGACTGTCATGTTTTTTCGCATTGATAAATCCATGGGCCTCTGCGATTTCTCTGGCTTGCGTCTTTTTCATGCCGCCCAGCGGAAACATGGTATGTGCCAGTTGTTCCTGAGTCATGGAATAGAGAACGTAACTCTGATCTTTCGTAGGATCCACTGCTTTCTTCAAAAGATATCTGCCCTTCTCATTGTCATACACAATCTGTGCATAATGTCCCGTCACCACATAATCATATCCCAGTTCTTTTGCCCGGCTAAACAGTTTTTCAAACTTCAGATACCGGTTACAGTCAATACAGGGATTGGGTGTCATACCATTTTCATAGGCTTTTACAAAATGATCAATGACATCCTCTTTAAATCTGTCAGAAAAATTCAATACATAATAGGGCATATCCAGTGACTGGGCCACACTTCTTGCATCCTCCACATCATCCAGTGAGCAACAACTGTGATCTTTGGAAACACCTACTTCCTCATTATAGAAAAGCTTCATCGTTGCGCCGATACACTCATATCCCTTCTCTTTCATCAAAAAAGCGGCAACACTGGAATCCACTCCGCCACTCATAGCAATCAATGCCTTACGACTCATACTTTCATATCCTCCTTGAATTATTCAGCATTTCATTCATACTGCCTGTTCTATACCCGTTCAGATCCAATGTTACATAAGTAAATCCAATCCCTTTCAGTTCCTGCGAGATTTTTTCTCGAATGTTAGTATTTATAAACTTATCAATATCATTCGGCAAGACTTCAATCCGGGCAAGCATTCCGTGGATTCTTACCCGAAACTGACCAAATCCCAAACTTCTTACAAGTTCTTCTGCCTGTTCCACCATGGACAATTTTTCCTCTGTAATTGTCTCACCATAGGTAAACCGTGAAGCCAGACAGGCAAAAGACGGCTTTTCCCAGGTAGGCAGACTCATTTCTTTTGACAAAAGGCGAATCTCTGCTTTTGTCAGACCGCAATCCCGCAAAGGGCTTTTAATCTCCAGTTCTGAAACCGCCTGCATTCCCGGGCGGTAATCTCCCAGATCATCCACATTGGAACCTTCCGCCACATATTCCATATGATACTTTGATGCAATTTCTTTTATTTTCGTAAATATTTGTTTTTTACATAGATAGCATCTGTTTGCCGGATTTTCTTTTATTCCATCCGTCCTTAGTATATCTGCATCGAAAACAATCTGTCGGATACCTTCTTTCTCACAAAATCCTTTTGCTTCCTCATTTTCTCTATCCGGGAAAAAAACGGAACGGGCTGTCACGGCAACCACCTGATTGCCTAACACCTCATGTGCTGTTTTCAGTAAAAATGTGGAATCCACTCCACTGGAAAAAGCGATTGCCACACTTCCCAGATTTTTCAGATATCCTTTTAAATCTTCCAGTTTCTTCTGTCTTTCCTTTTCTGCCTCTGTAAACCGTTTCATACGTTTCATCCTTTCTCTATCAGGAAACCATGATCTTATACCCCTGCCAGATCTTTTATCACTTCACCGGCAATGATAAGTCCCACCACAGACGGGACAAATGCAACACTTCCCGGAACCTGACGTTTTTGGGTAGGTTCTGCCTGCTCCATCTCTGCATTTTTCTCAGGTGCAATGGGTATTTCCTCTGAATACACAACCTTAAGTTTGCGAATTCCCCGTTTTTTCAGCTCTCTACGCATAACTTTTGCCAATGGACAAACGGATGTTTTATAGATATCCGCCACACGAAAAGCTGTCGGATCCAGTTTATTTCCTGCTCCCATGGAACTGATGATTGGCACACCTGCCTCTTTTGCCTGTTCCACAAGGGCTATTTTACCGGATACAGTGTCAATAGCATCTACCACGTAATCATACTTTGTAAAATCAAATTCTTCTTTCGTCTCCGGCAGATAAAACTTCTTATAGATATTCACTTTCGCATCCGGATTAATCTCCAATACCCGTTCCTTTGCCACATCCACTTTATATCTACCCAATGTCTTTGTAGTGGCAATAATCTGACGGTTCAGATTCGTCAGTGCCACCTGGTCATTATCAATCAGATCCAGTTCACCGATTCCGCTTCTTGCCAGCGCCTCTACCGTATAGCCTCCGACACCGCCCACACCAAACACAGCAACCCGGGAATTGCTCAGTCTTTCCATTCCTTCTTTTCCAATCAACAGTTCCGTCCTTGAAAACTGACTCAGCATGTTACACCTCTCTCATTTTATTGTATCGCATCTCCACGTTCATTTACAAGGCGATAACCAACACTTTCCACTCTTCTTCCCAAACATCCTCTGCACTCTGCCGCTTCTTCACCGGTACAGATTTTATTATCATACAAATCATATTTTTTCCGGTTCATCACCGGTGATAGATTTGGCATCACTACATTTGCACCTACAGACAATCCCTTTTCCCGTCCTCTTGGATCCATAGTTCCCAGAGCCGTGGTTGCCGGAAGCAATACTTTTGGCAGCATAATCCGGATCACAGAAAGCAAAAACAAAGTTAAGTCCACGCTTCCCGCCGGTTCATTGGCAAATTCTGTATCGTGATGAGGAATAAAAGGTCCAATTCCTACCATCTGAGGTTTTAATTCCTGCAAAAATATCAAATCCCGGGCAATGCAATCCAGTGTCTGTCCCGGTGATCCTACCATGAATCCGGCACCCACCTGATATCCCAGTTCTTTCAGCTCATACAGACATTTCATACGATTTGCAAGACTCATCTGAGGGGGATGCAATTTTCTATAATGTTCTTCATTGGCTGTCTCATGGCGAAGCAGATAACGGTCAGCACCTGCTTCCCGAAATAACCGATAGCTTTCATAGGATTTCTCTCCGATAGAAAGAGTGATTGCACAGTCTGTATAACTCTCCCTGATGGAACGAATAATATCTGCCATCTTTTCGTCTGTATAGTACGGATCTTCTCCACCTTGAAGCACAAAAGTACGAAATCCCAGTTCATATCCCTGCTTACAGCATTCCAGAATCTCTTCTTTCGTCAAACGGTATCTTTGAGCATTGTGATTCCCTTTTCGTATTCCACAGTAATAACAATTATTTTTACAATAATTCGTAAATTCAATCAGGCCTCTTGTAAAAACTTTATCTTCATAATGCTTTTTTCTCAGTTTCACGGCCTCTGATATCAAGATTTGTCTAACATCCTCTTCCTGCCATCTGCCGAGAAGCTCTCTATACTCTTCAAGGGAAAGACTATGATCTTTCAAAAATTTTTCAACTGTATCCATTTTGTCACTCTCCCCTTTCTTCCTGCATAATTTCTTTCGCATACTTTTCAGCCAGCTTCAGACCATTTTTTACATAATCTTTCTTAAACTGCTGCTTTATTCTAACTGCATACCGTTCTTCCTGACAGAAAACCTTCTTTTCCTGAAAATAAATGGCCTCCATCAGTTCCGGCTTTTCCAATTTTTCACAAAATCGTTCCATGGCAAACAGAACATCCAACGCCGCATCTCTTACCGAAATAGCACTATTCCAGCCATTTTCAATCCAGATATCTCTCTCCTCATATTGAGCTGCACGCTTTTCGTTTTTTATTGCCATAATCTGTTCATAGGAATCAAATTCAAAGAGTTCCAGTGACATCAGATAAAGAATTAATACATGCAAAAACTGCAAATCTTCTTTCTGCACACCTGCCAAAGCCAGTGGATTCAAATCCAGAGTACGCAGTTCAATATGATCCACTCCCATTCTTTTAAGGTTCTCCAGGGAATTGTCTCCTGCGGGTTTTAATCTTACCGGATAATACAATTCCGCAGCCTCTCTGAGACAGCCTTTCTGCACATACTCTTCAATACTTTCTACATAGTTTTTCAAACTATCATAGGAAAGAATCGGCACAAACTGATTCCAATAACCAATCTCACTGCATCGGACAGACGCATAGTTTTTCAGTATATCCCGTCCCAGATCCTTATCCTGGAAAAAGGAACCATCCATCACAGGACTTGCAGCTGTCAGATAAACGATCAGCCAACTGTACTTTGTAACTTTTGCTGCCAACTCCAGGTAGATCTGGTTCTTATACTCCTGAAATACAGTAATGCCGCTCCTTTTATATCCTTCCCGCAATACGGTATCAGAAAACGAAAAATTAAAATGAATCCCCGAAAAAAGCATTTTCTTTTTTCCATATTTTTCTGCCAGATATTTTCGGTATATCTCTTTCTTTTTCAGGATTCCGCTAAAAGATGCAATGGGAATGTCTTCTTCCCCCTTCACATAGGGCGGATTTGAAAAAGGCCACAATAACTCTTTGCCAGTATCTAACATCTGCAAGGTTTTTACTGCTTTTTCATGCAGTACCACAAGCTGTGCCCATGCAGCATCTACACTGTCACACGCATCCGTAATCAGTTCCGTCTGATTTTCACAAAAGTCCCTTTCCATATGGGAATCATCAGAAAACGGATGCGGTGTGTGGGAAAGAAATCCTTCTTCATTAACTCGCAGACTTTCTTTTTCAAGACCGAACTTTCCTTCCAGCATATGCTTTTTTATAGCAGGATTCGTAAAATCCAAACTCATACAACTCACTTTTCCTCCATTCGTGGACGAATCAAATCTGCCAGCGTTACACTGTCTACATAATCATTGATCACTTTCCACATGCCCTCCCAGAATGGAAGGGTTGTACATTTGTCTTTTCGTGGACAACGATTGGGAGTATCCTCGATACAGGCAATGGGTGCAAGACTACCCTCTGTAGTTCTCAAAATCTCTCCGGCTGTATATTCTTCCGGCTTTCTGGCCAGCATATACCCTCCATTATTGCCTCTGTAACTTTTCACATATCCGGCCCGGGTCAGCAGCGGCATAATCTGCTCCATATATTTCAGAGTAACATTCTGTCGTTCCGATATGTCTTTCAACCGGATATATTCTCCATTATCATGCATCGCCAAATCCGTCATGATTCGCAATGCATATCTTCCTTTTGTTGAAATCTTCATTCTTTACACCTTCCCCATACGGTTAATCTGCGTAGCAATATAACCTGCTCCATATCCATTATCTATATTTACTGTTGCAATTCCATTTGCACAGGAATTGATCATTGTAAGAAGCGCTGACAGACCATTAAAGCTTGCACCATAACCTACAGAAGTGGGTACTGCGATTACCGGCTTGTCCACCAGACCGCCCAATACACTGGCCAGTGCACCTTCCATTCCAGCCACAGCAATCACACAATTGGCTTTCTGAATCACATCCAGCCTGGAAAACAGTCTGTGGATTCCAGCCACTCCTACATCATAGATTCTCTCAACTCTAGCACCGAAATACTCCGCCGTCTGAGCCGCTTCCTCTGCCACAGAAATATCTGCTGTTCCTGCCGTACAGACAGCAATCAGCCCCTCTCCCTCTTTTTTCACTTTTTCTATTTTAATAATATGAGAAACGGAATCGTACTGAATCTCGGGAAATCTTTCTTTCAGTATTTCGTACTGATGCTGTGATGCTCTCGTTCCAAAAACTTCCCCGTTTTCCTCATACAATCGCTGTACAATAGGAATCAGATGTTCATCCGCTTTTCTGCTGCAGAAAATCACCTCCGGGAAACCGGACCGAACCTGTCGGTGCATATCCAATTTTGCGTAACCCATCTCGTCAAAAGGTGCCCGGCGAAAATATTGTTCCGCTTCATCAATGGAAATCTCACCTTCTTTAAACTTTTCAAGAATATCTCTCGTCTCCATGTTCTGTCACCTGCTTTGTATGTTTATGAATAAGATAGCTGCCATCTATCATTTCCTGAATTGTTTTTTCACTGATTATACCTTCCATGGGCCCAAACGCTGCCGCATTCAATGCTCCTGCCGCAGCTCCCATTTTTGCTGCTTCCACAGGTCTTTTCCCTTTCACCAAACCGGCGAGGAAAGCTCCGTCAAAACAATCACCAGCTCCCGTCGCATCCTTTTGGATGACTTTGTATACTCCGATTTCTTCCACGCCATTTTTCGTATAAAGCCGGCTTCCTTTAGAGCCATTTTTTAATACCAGAATTTCCATATTTGGAAATTCAAAACACTTTTCAACTGCCTGTTCCACCGTGTTTTCCCGGGTGATCATCAGCAGTTCTTCTACACCCGGAAGAAAAATACTTGTATTTTCCATCACTTTCCGAATTACATGATGGATAGATTCATCTGTAAAAAGCTCCTTTCGAATATTGGGATCAAAAGAAATTTTAGTGCCTCCTGCACATATCATTTCCATCGTCTTTACTATTTCCTGCGCAAAACTTTTATCTGCCATAAGAGAACATCCCATAATATGCATGTATTTCACATCAGTAAATTCGCCTTTCAACGGTGCTTTTGCCTCAACTGCCGGAGTATTTCCCATATGAAAAATAAATTTTCTTGAGCCATCCGGAAAGTAAGTAACAAACGCGCACCCTGTAGAGCGTTCCTGACTTTCCAACACATGGCTTGTATCCACCCCGTCTTTTCTCAATCGTTCCAGAATACATTTGCCAAAATCATCTTTACCCACTCCGCCTATGATCGCCGTTTTGCAGCCAAGACGAGCTGCCGTATCGATACAGATAGCCGGTGCTCCGCTGGGAAATGGTCCAAGAAATGCCCCCTGTTCAAACAAAGGCACGTTCTCTTTATCACGCATAATCTCCACCAGCATTTCGCCCATAATTAAAATATCTGTCATTTGAAATCTCCTTGTTTTATCTCCTTGTTTCATCATATCACATCGTACGTTTTTATACCATAAATTTTTTATATGCCAACACATTAAGAAAACCTTTCGTTACTGGTCACGGAGGGAACAGTAACGACCTTTCAAGAACAAAAAAACAGCCAACCTTTCTCCGCCGACTGTTTCTGCTTATCAAAATCTTCTGTTAGCCACTCTTTCTATTTACGCTTTTAATTCTAAATTTTCCCCTCATAATCACCCTTTTTCGCAAAAACAATCAATTCTTCACCCTGTTCACGGTACGCTTTTGGGCTTAAACCATAGTATTGCTTATAAATTTTTGAAAATGCAAGCTGATCTGAATACCCCACTGCCGATGCAACCGCATTGATCGGCAGATCCGTTTTTGTCAGCAACGATCTTGCCTTATCCATTCGCAAATTCACCAGATATTCCTGAGGAGAACATCCTACAGTCTTTTTGAAACTGCTTGTAAGATAGCTTCGATTCACACCGATATAATCAGCAAGTTCGTTGATCTTTATCCGCTTATCATAGTTCTGACTGATATATTCAACTGCATGTTTCACATATACAGAACCCGGATAGGGAAGAGGAAGTAACGCTCCCGGTGACTGTTTTTTAAAATCGCTGACCAAACTGGAAAACAAGCACATAAGTAATCCATTTCTCTTTAATTCATCCGCAAAAGACAACTGATGTGCATCCAACATTTCATTAATATATTTAGAAATCTCGTCTGCACACTCAACCTTTCGTACCGGATTCTTTATGGAAAATCCTGCATTCATAATACATTCATTCGCTTTGTATCCCACAAACCCAATCCACATATATGTCCATGGATCTTTTTCATCTGCCTGATACCAGGCCTCCTGATTCACAGGAATAAAAAACATTTCTCCGGCAGAAATATTATATTTTTTCTTTCCGATTTCCAGAATACCTTTACCACTTTTCACAAAGTGCAATACATAACTGCTTCTCTGATTGGGTCCAAACCGATATCCCGGATCACATTCCTCATATCCACAATATGTCAAACACAATTCTACCGAATCTTTCTGTAAATCTTCCAAAGACCGATACCTGGAATTCTTACATAAACCACTTGTTCTCTTCAATGCTGCCTCCATTATTAAGCAAAATGACCGACGCACCCACGTACGTCGGTCTCTGCAATTATTTTAAAGCTTTCCACCACTGGTTGCAATACCTTCGATAAACTGTTTCTGGAAAATTATATAGATAACAATCATCGGAATACAGGCAATCAGAGATGCCGCCATCAGTTCTGGGAACTTTGATGCATACTGTCCCTGCATCTTTGCAAGAGCAGATGATAATACCAGCATATCTTTATCTGTATTTACAATCATGGGCCACATCAGGTCTTTAAACGCAAACACTGCGGTAAAGATACCAAGAGCAACCATACTGGATCGTGTCAGCGGAGCCATTATGTAAAGGAATGTCTGTCCGATGTTACATCCATCCAGACGAGCTGCTTCCTCCAGATCATTGGGCAGACCCATATATCCCTGACGAAGAAGGAAAGTACCAAATGCGGTAACCATACCAGGAAAAACCAGTGCAAAGATTGTATTCAGCATTCCCAGCTTACTTACCATCAAATACTGTGGAATAATGAAAATCTGTGCCGGAACCATCATCTGGAACAATACCAGTGAGAAGCATAAGTCTCTTCCTTTGAAGTGAAGACGTCCAAAAGCATATCCTGCCATTGTTGCTGTTAGAACCGCACACAATACGCGGAAGAAAATCAACAGCAATGTATTCTTATACAGAAGCAGGAAGTTCATATTCTTCATAACAGCTGTAAAAGAATCCGTTCTCCACACTGTCGGGAAAATAACAAAAGGATTCACAGAAGTAGCCTCTGTTACAGATTTAAAAGCTGTCAGTATCATCCAAAGAAACGGCACAAGCATTGTGATTGATACCAGAATCAAAATCACATGAATGAGCACAGTGACAATTTTTTTATTTTTTTCCATACTATCCATTCTGCTTCCCCCTTCCTAGTTGTAGAATACCCATTTTTTCTGACCAATCATCTGGAATACCGTGATAATCATAGTCAGAACAAGCAACAGCACAACGATAGTAGAGCCATATCCATAATTCTTGTTAACAAATGAATACTGATAGAACAGGTATACCAGTGACTGTGTCTTGGACATAGCCGGATTAGAGTCATCCATTACCATGTAAATCAAATCAAATACCTGCAAAGCACCAATTACACGAGTAACCAGTACAAAGAAAATTGTCGGCGACAACAGAGGGATTGTAATATGGAAAAAGCTCTTAATTCCTGTTGCACCATCAATCTGTGCTGCTTCATAGTAATCGTGAGGAATCTCCTGTAGACCTGACAGAAACAGTACCATATTATAACCGATAATAGACCAGACACCTATGACAGCAATAGCAAATACCGCAATCTTCGGATCGGAAATCCATTTTGTATTCGTGCCGAATACATTATTAATCAGACCAAATTCAGAGTTAAACAGCCATCTCCATACCATAGCTACTGCTGCCGGAGCGGCAACCATCGGAAGGAAGATAATAGTTCTATATGCAGAACGTCCTCGCATCTTTCTATTCAACAAAACGGCCAGAACAAGTGCGATACAGATGGAAAACGGAACTTCTACTATCGCATATTTGAACGTGTTAAGCAGAGACTGCCAAACTTCACTGTCACCAAACACTTTGGCATAATTAGTAAATCCAACAAAAATATTTCCTTTTCCAAAATCACCTGTCTTAAAAAAACTCTGGTAAATTGTCTGGAAAATCGGAATAATATTCAGAATAATCAATCCTATCGTTGTCGGAAGGATAAAGAACCAGCCCCAGAGGAACTCACTGCGCTCACGCCCTGTTTTGGCAACACTTTTGGTTTTTGCATTTTTTGCCAAATCCATTCACTCCTTTTTAATACAGGCAGATTCATACGAATCTGCCTGATATAGTTTTGTATTTACTGTGGCTGAAGGGTTATATTATTCTTCTGCCAATTTTTCATTCATCTGTTCTGCCATCTGCTTGCAGGCTTCTTCCATAGTCAGTTCACCTGTGTAAACTTTCAGCATAATCTGATTGTCTTCATTTTCCCATGTAACTGTGGATCTGGAATATGGTCTGATTACCATGTCATCCATCATGTTCAGGTAAGCCTCAAGATTGAAGTTAGCGGATTTTGCCCATGCATCAGATGTATTTTTGTATGCGGACATTGTTACTCCAAGTTCAGCCTGTTTCAGCTGTGCTTCTTTCGATCCGAGATATTCGATCAGCTGCCATGCTTCTTCTGTGTGCTCACCATTAGCAGATGCAGCCCATCCAAGTCCATTATAGATAGAAGCTCTTCTTCCTGTTGTAGCATTCTTCGGAAGTTCTACAACATCGCAGTTTGCTGCAGTGTACTCATTGTCACGGAAAGCTGCCAGCATCCAGGAACCCTGTGGTGTCATAGCAATTTTACCGGACTGCAGAAGAACGTCTTCACCATTTTCTGCCAATACTTCAGCGGATGGCATAAGTCCTTCATTAATCCATGTTTCCAGTGGTTTCAGAGCTTCGATTGTTTTCGGATCATCCCAACCGGATTTTGTTTTGTCTTCGTTCAGGATATAGCCGTTGTTGTCATAAATCATGTTGTAATAACCAGCCTGGTTGTTATCACATTTAACAGCAATACCATACTGACTTCCGTCATCTTTTGTCAGCTTTCTTGCTGCTTCTGTAACATCATCCCATGTCCAGTCAGCAGTCGGGTATGCAAGACCAGCCTCATCAAACATGGTCTTGTTGTACCACAGAGCAATGGTATCAATATCCTTCGGAACTGCATAGTATTTATCTTCATATGTATACAATCCCCAGATATCATCCGGATAGTTAGCCGGATCAATCACATCGCTGGCTGCAATTTTGTCTGTCAGATCCAGAAGCATGTCATTGGACATATATCTCTGGCTTTCATTTGAATGCATCCAGAATACATCCGGAAGAGAACCGCCCTGTGCACCAGCTTCCAGCATGGTCCAATACTCATCCCATTTAACTACGGAGAATTTTGTCTGGATACCTGTTTTTGCTGTGAAATCACCGATGATTTCCTGAAGACCTGCTGCCTGGTTGTTATCCCAGCACGCTACAGAAAGTGTAACATCGCTTCCTGAACTCTCTTCTTTAGCATCAGATCCTGCGTCTTCACTGTCTGTAGATTCCGTTTTTTCAGTGTTGTCACTGCTTGCATCACTTCCGCCGCCACATGCAGCCAGTGAGCATGTCATCATGCCAGCCATAACCAATGCTAATACCTTTCTTAATTTCATATTATTTCCTCCTTTGATGAAATTTTTTGTCAGATCCTCTATATTTCCGTTCGTCTGACTGATGTATTTATTATAATTTCACATAGATTAATGTTAAATGGATATATGTTTTCAGTATATGGTAAAATGTTTGTTGTTTGTGCCATTTATATATTTTTCAGCATTTTTTTCGTCAAATTGCTGTCATTATTACTCTTACTTT
This sequence comes from Lachnospiraceae bacterium, assembly GCA_004556655.1. Classification (GTDB taxonomy): domain Bacteria; phylum Bacillota; class Clostridia; order Lachnospirales; family Lachnospiraceae; genus Oliverpabstia. The sequence goes on from SFGF01000021.1 coordinate 29,254, forward strand.
CACCAACGCCCCCTGTTTTATCTTGTTAATAATATTATTATCAAATCATCTCCAATGATTTTAGTTATGATTTTTTCCCATGGCATTCCCACATTTTTCCATATTATTCATTTTTTACCTTATTATCTGACTGTTTCAAACAAAAAACCATATTCGTTTATTGTAAAATATGCTAAAATAAGAAGAAATACTTTATGAAAAGAGGTTATTTTTATGAACTTATTAAACGAAGATAATGTCGTACATATATGCATGAACATCATTGGTGACATTGTACTTGCCAACCTTCTGTTTATTCTCTGCTCCATTCCGATTATCACAATCGGGCCTTCCCTGACAGCTCTCTACCACTGCATGCTCCGCACAGTTAAAGGAAATAATAACGGAACAGTCAAAACCTTTTTCAGGGCTTTTAAAGATAACTTTATCCAGTCATTACTTATCTGGATTCTTTTTCTGTTTGTCCTGCTTATTCTGTTGCTTAATATCCGTTTTCTTTCTCATACCGGAAACAGCATGAGCAAATTATTCCTTTATTTTTCGTTGGCATTTGCTGTATTACTGACTATTGAATTTTTATATGTTTTTCCGGTAATTTCCGCATTTTCCGGATCCATAAAAAACCACATGAAAAATGCACTGCTTTTTGCTGTAATGCATTTTCCATCCACCCTGCTGATTGTCGTAATATCTCTGCTTCCTATGTATATGACCTATCAGGATCTGGAACTGATGCCTCTTTATGCAGCATGCTGGTTTTTCTTTGGCTTTGGTCTTACAGCCTATATCAATTCCAAACTGTTATATCGAATGTTCAAGCCATATCTTGGAGAAGAAGAGGATGTAAACGAAGATGCGAACTTTTCTATCGATGTGGATAAAGCAGACGGACTAATAGAACTGCAGAATCCAAAAGACGAGAAGTGATTTTTGTTCGTTTGGTTATAATATATGAGACTGATAACAGCATCTCCTACACTGCAATGTCAGGTCGCTTCCCTTAAGCTAAGCGTTAACTCCGTCTAAGACGCTCCGGAGATCCGTCGTGCCTAAGTCTACGTAAGTGATGGACGCCTTAGTGTGTGGAGCAAGCTGCCAGTGGCAGGTTGCGGAGCTCTTCAGGCGCGCTTTTCCCAATGACATTGCAGTGTAGGAGATGCTGTTATCAGTCAATCTACGTTATTGGCAAAACGAAACAAAAATAGTTCTACACATCCCCAGAGGTTACACTGTTTTAATTCCAGGCAGGCCGATAAAGTTGAATGGCTAATGAAAATGTGTCCCTCCTGCCAATGTCATTGGGGTAAGCGCGCCTGAAGATCCACTGTTTACTAAGACTAAACGCGACGGATCTCCGGAGCGTTTTTAGTCGCAGTTAGCAGTTAGCTGAAGGGAAGCGGCCTGACATTGGCAGGAGGGACACATTTTCATTAGCCTCACAACCTTATTCCACTTGGAACTTAAAACAAAAATTATGATTGAAGCACCTGCTGCAGTACTTCACTGACTTTTTTCACCGGTATGATTTCCAGTTTTTCTTTTACTTCTTCTGCCACATCTTCCAGATCATCCACATTTTCATATGGTATAAACACTTTTTTTACTCCTGCTCTTTCAGCAGCCATCAGTTTTTCCGGCAGACCGCCAATGGGCATCACACCGCCCCTCAAAGACACTTCTCCTGTCATGGCCACTTCCGGGCTTACTGCTTTTCCAGTCACTAAAGAAGAAAGGGCAGTCACAAGAGTGATTCCGGCAGAAGGTCCGTCTTTTGGCACTGCCCCGGACGGCACATGGATATGAAGATCATTTTCACCAAATTTTTCCGATTCCTCCGGACACATGGATTTCACCAAGGTTATCGCAATCTGTGCCGATTCTTTCATCACATCGCCAAGCTGACCTGTGATTTTAACTTTTCCTTCGCCCTTTGTAAGCGACGTTTCAATGAACAAAATCTCACCGCCGGCGCTGGTCCATGCAAGTCCGGTGACAACGCCCGGAATACCTTCCTCCAGGATTTTTTCATGCTTTCGTCCCTGATTTCCCAGAAACTCCGGAACTCTGCGTTCACTGACTGTAATACTTTTCTGTTCCCCTTTTACCAGTTTTACTGCTGCCGTCCGACAGAGAATATCCATCTGTTTCTTCAATCCCCTGACACCTGACTCTGCTGTATATTCTTCAATAATCCTTCTTATGGCATCGTCCGACACTTTCAGATTCTGTGCTTTGATTCCCATACTCTTCATGGCTTTCGGAAGAAGATGCTTCTTTGCAATATGAAATTTTTCCACAGGTGTATATCCCGGAAACTGAATCACTTCCATACGGTTTAAAAGTGGTTCCGGTATCGTATCTACACTGTTTGCCGTACATACAAACAAGACATTGGACAGATCATATGGCACATTCATGTAATGATCTGTAAAGTTATTATTCTGTTCCGGATCCAGCACCTCCAGAAGTGCACTTGCAGGATCCCCACCGTAATCTTTAGCCAGCTTATCTACTTCATCCAGAACCATAACCGGATTCTGGGCACCGCTGCGCTTCATTCCTTCCATAATCCTTCCCGGCATAGCTCCGACATAAGTTCTTCTATGTCCGCGAATTTCGGCTTCATCTCTGATTCCGCCAAGACTGATTCGAACGTAAGGACGTTTCAAAGCTTTTGCAATGCTCTGTCCGATACTGGTTTTGCCTGTACCCGGGGCACCTACAAACAACAAAATAGAACCCGACTGTTTTTTATTCAGTGCCATAACAGCCAACTGCTGAATGATTCTCTCCTTCACTTTTTTCAATCCATAATGATCTTCATCCAGAATCTCTTCTGCTTCTTTAAGATCAATGGACTCCATCTCACCCGTTTTCCAGGATAAGCTGGTCACAAAATCAAGATAATCATAAAGAAGTCCATATTCATGGCTGTCTTTACCTTCCTGCTTCATCCGGTTCAAAACCTTGTCAGCCTCTTTTCTAGCCTCCTCATTCATGCCGGATTCTTCCAGTTTCATTTCAAATCTTCGAATATCAGAAACATTTTCCGGATGCATTTCATCCAACTGATTCTGTAGAAAATCTATCTGTTTTTTCAGAGCCGCCTCCCGATATACTTTATCATTCGTCTCTTTCTGAGCATTTTCTGCCTCTTCACTGACTTTAAAAACTTCCATCAGTTCATAGACTGCTTTTTCTATCAGATCACATCTATGCTTTCTTGATGAAGTTTTCATCATAGCATATTTCTCGTCCCATGTCAGATTAAAATATCCTGACAAAGCACAGGCAACTTCATTGATATTTTTCCAATGCAGGATAAATCCTCTTGCCCACACACCCCATTGAAAGCCCTGAGCAAATTTCATCAGATCCTTTTTCAGTTTTTCAAATCGTTCTCTTTCTTCCTCATCAGATATATCGTCCACGTCCGAACAAATAATTGCTGAAGCGATGACAGAATCCGCAGAAACTTCAATATCTGAGACCTCAACTCTTTCTTTTATACGGATTCTTACATTTCCTTCTCCATCAATATTTTCTATCTTACCACTGACACCGAGTGAATAAAAATCTTCTTTCGTCAGATCTTCACGCGATTTTTCTGATTTCAATAACAGAAATAATACATCTTCCCCCTCGTTCTCCGAAGTGATCTCCTGATTGGGAAACATATCTTTTTTAAAGAAGAAAGTTACTCCCGGCAAAACCAGAAGATCATAAATAGGTATAGTTCTCATACATGTTTCCTCCCTGGTATTTTGTTAGCACTCACGTAAATCGAGTGCTAGTACATTTACATTCTATCACGAAATCAAAATATTGCAACCCCTGTATCTTTATTTTTTAGTGACTTCTTCTGATTTGCGCAGTGTTTTGGGCATAAAAAAACTCTCCCCCGATACCACAAACTTAAAAGTCGTGGATCTGGAGAGAGTTTTTTTACACTGTTATTTTACTGCACCGTTTACAACTCCGTTTAATATCTGTTTCTGACATACAATGTAGAACAGGAGAATCGGGATCAGTGCCAGCAAGTAAGAGGCAAAAGCCAGATTGTAGTTGGTTCCGAACTGCGTCTGGAAATTCAACTGCGCCAGCGGCAGTGTATTTTTACCGGTTCCTGACATGATAACAAGAGGTGTCATCACATCATTCCATGTACTCATGGCAGTCAGTACTGCAACAGTAGCATGCATAGGTTTCATGATTGGAAATACGATAGACCAGTAGGTCTTCCATGTACTGGCTCCATCCACCCTGGCTGCTTCCTCCAGTGCAATGGGAATATTCGTAAGATATCCTTTATATAACATCAGGTTCAGCGGCATATAAAAGACCGTATACAGAACAATCACACCGAAGCGATTGGCAATTCCCAGCTGGGCTGTCTGTTTTACCAGAGGCATCATAAGGATTGCAAAAGGAACAAACATACCACTCACGATGTAGAGATATGTAAAATTATAAAATTTACTATTTTTCATACTGCGTCCGATGGCATATCCTGCCAGACCATGGATGATAATAGCCAATACAACTGTAACCAGTGTAATCAGCAAACTGTTTCCAAAGGAATTCCAGAAGTCTGTTACACGCATTGCTTCCTGAAAATTATATAGACTCCATTTTTCAGGCAGAGACAAAGCTCCTGCAATATCATTTGTCATCTCTGACGGCTGCTTAAATGCAATAATGACAGCCATATACAGAGGGAAGAATATGGTGACACAGCCAAGGATCAGGAGTATCGTCACCGGCCAGTTTGTTTTACCTGTTTTTACATCTTCTTTATTCATTATAACTGCTCCTCCTTCTTATTGGTTGCTGTCATCTGAAGAACAGATACCGCCACAATTACCACGAAAAATACAAAGGCATTGGCGCTCTGGAATCCAAACTGTCCGCCGCTCATACCGTTCTGATAAATCAGATAAGAAATGGATTCCGTACTCTGAGATGGGCCTCCTTTTGTCAATGCCATGATCTGATCGAATACCATCAGAAAGTTCTTCATACAAAGTACCATATTGATTCCGAAAAATGGAATAATAAGTGGAAATGTCAGATATTTGAACTGTTTCCAGCCGGTAACTCCGTCTATGGATCCGGCTTCATATACATCTTCCGGCACCGTCTGAAGACCGGAAATATATATGATAGTGTTCATTGCAATTGCCTGCCAGCATCCGACGATCACGATTGCAATCCATGCTTTTCCGGTACTGGAAAGCATACTGCTGCTCAGTGCTTCAATTCCCATTTTCTGTCCCAGAACCGGGAGAACATAAGTAAAAATAAAACTGAAAATATAACCGATTACCAGACCGCCTAACACATTGGGAATAAAGTAAATTCCTCTCAGTACGCTCTTTCCTTTGATCTTGCTGTTTAAGCCTAAAGCCAGTACCAGACTGATCACATTGGTAATGATCGTTCCTACCAGGGCATACTTAAAAGTAAACAGATAAGATTTTCCCACACGGGAATCCTGAAACAGATCCACATAGTTTCTTAGTCCAACCCATTCATAAGACCCATATCCTTTAAAATTAGTAAAACTGTAAATAAATCCTTTGATCAACGGCAATGTATTGAAACAGAAAAATAATACCAATACCGGAATCGTTATCATTAAAAATGTACGTTTCCTTTCCTGTGCACCTCTGGAAGTTTTCATGATTCTTCCCCTCCCTCTGTCTGTTTTTCCGGATGTTCTTCATAATATTTCTGAACCTTTTCAATCAGATCACGATTATAACGCACCCATTCCGTATCAAATTTGTCCAAGAACGTATCCAGCGCATTTTCACTGTCATCCATCAGATAAGTCTGAATCATAGCATCCACAGACATTTCCGAAGGATAGTGGTGATCCTGATAATCCGCGATCTTTCCTTCTTCAATATAGGATTTCATTCCATCCAGCATAGAAGGAAGTTCAAAATCACCTTTTTTACACGGAACCGCATTCTGATCATCCAGATAGGTCTGGATATTTTCATCTTCATACAGGAAATCCAGTACTTCATATGCAGCTTCTTTATTTTCACATTCTGCCATTACAGACCACTGCAGGTCGTTTCCGGAGTTCAGAATATTTTCCTCCGGATTGTTACTGGCCGGAAATACAAAAGAATCAATCTGAATATCCGGATTTACCGATTTAATCTGCGGCACTGCATAACTTCCGATTACATACATGGCGGATTCTCCTCTTGCGAAAGCAGTACATGCATCATTGTAACTGTATGCATATGGATCCGGCTGTGCATACGGAAGAAGTGATTTAGTCACCTCTGCAACGGAACGATAAGCATCTGAAAATTTGGCATTTCCTGCATTTACCTGTGAACAGATATCGGAAGGTGCCAGATCCACACAGATAGCATTCCAAGGTGCCAGACAAGTCCATGTATCTTTATATCCGAAATACAGAGGTTGAATTCCTGCCGCCTGAATCTCTTCACAAAGCTGATAAAATTCATCCAGGGTAGTCGGAATCGTCCAGCCGTGTTCATCAAATATTTCCTTATTATACAGAACACCTGCCGCATTTGCCATGTAAGGTGCCGCATACACACCTTCTTCTGGAACAAATTCCAGTTCCTTTGCCGTTTTCAGGTACGATTCCTTGATATTTTCCAGACCCGGATAATCCGATATGTCCATCAACATGTCTGAATCCAGGAAATTGGAGTAGTTCACATCGCCGCCAATTCCGATGATATCCGGATAATCTTCACGGATAAATCTGGTTTTCAGAATCGTCATGGCATCATTGGGGGAATCGATGACAAGTTCAATGTCATCATGTGTGGCATTGAATTTTTCCTCCAGTGCCTCAAAAGCCTTTACTGCCTCCGGCTTATACTGGACAATTTCAATTCTTGTTTTTCCGTTGTTCTGTTCAGCGCCGCACCCGGATAGAAATCCGACAGTCAGCGCAGTCCCCAGCAGGCAGATTGCTGCGGATGCCCTCTTTTTTTGTTTCATAACCGTTTTCTCCTTTTTCTTTTTTTTGCCTCTTTTTTTGATCATTGGCATTATAACATAGCAAAATGCTACCAGAAAATACCAGCATTTCAGTCTTTTTATATCATTTTGCCATATTTTATAGTATATTTGAAACTCACCTAGCATTTTGGTATATTTGATAGTATAATGACAAAAAGCATACCTGAATTATCCATTTCTACAGAAAGGAGTCTTCTATGCACGACTATATTTTCTCTGTATTTCCCAGTGAAAACTTTGTTGATCTGGGACTCTATCAGTTTGGATGGGAACAATGTGAGCCGGCACATTCTTTCGGACCTGCTTCCCGTTTTCATTATCTTTTCCATTATGTTATTTCCGGCACCGGCCAGCTGATGGCAGATGATTCCCAGGGTATTACTCAGACATATCAGATTAAAAGCGGTCAGGGTTTTATGATCTTCCCCGGTCAGATTAATACCTATATTGCTTCTAAAGATCTTCCATGGGAATACGTATGGATTGAATTTGATGGACTGCGTGTAAAAGAAGCAATTGAAATCGCCGGACTTTCTCCCAATCATCCGGTTTATCATGCACAGTCAAAAGATTTGAAAGAAGCGATGTTTCATGAAATGATGTACCTTGTACAGAATCGAAAGGAACCTCCCTTTCATCTGATTGGTCATCTGTATCTTTTTCTTGATTATCTGACCCGTTCCGCAGCGCCGCTGCAAACCCCGACACACAGTAAATTGCGGGATTTCTACATAAAAGAGGCTCTGACTTTCATCGAACAGAACTTCCAGAATGATATCTCTGTAGAAGATATCGCTGCTGTTTGCGGACTGAACCGCAGCTATTTCGGCAAAATATTTAAAGATGCCATCGGAAAATCTCCTCAGGAATTTTTGCTGGACTATCGTATGATCAAAGCTACGGAACTTTTGCGTTATACCTCCCTCTCCGTGGCAGATGTGGGCAATGCAGTCGGATATCCAAACGCTTTGCATTTTTCCAGAGCTTTCAAAAACCGATATGGGCTTTCACCAAGAGCCTGGAAAAATGAGAATCCGGCATTCGAGCATCACTGAATCAATCCATCTCGAAGAAGTGAATAGTCGATTGTACCGTCTCTTGAACCCACTTTGTTGTACTATAAATAAAAAACGCATGGATGCTTAAACCTGAAGTATTAAACACCCATGCGTTTTTTATCCGATTAGTACTTTCTTCCCCTGAAAAGCAAATCCATAGCAACGGATTTTTTCCTTAGGAATACCTCTTGCCTTCAACCCTGCAGCATACTGTTTTTCCTCAATCTGGGAAAGAGCCTTTTTCACAGTATCCTGCAAATCATCTTCATCTATTGGATCATGTACCTTAAATTCCAGAATCAAAGCGTCGTCTTTTTCCGGATTTTTCGGTACCAGCATCACATCATACCTGCCAAATCCACTCTCCCGATTGGAGGTAATGACATATCGACCCTGTAAATCCACCATCAACCCCAGCACAAATCCATGATAGAACCTTTCCGGTTCCTCCCAGGAAGGATTTTTACCAGTATCGAAATAACTGAAGGTACTCAATGCTACCCGGTTCATATAGGCATTCATTGCCCGGATATCTCCAAGAAGCATTGCCTTTATAAAATCATTGTAATCTGCCTTTGCTGCTGAAAACCAGCTTCGCACCATTCCTTCAAACATTCTCCTTACTTCGTAATTGGTCAGTGTCAGTTCATACATCTGTTCCTCACCAAAATCTAAAAGGTCGAGATTTTCATATGACAAAGCTTTTACATATCCACTTGCAAGAAGCAGACTCCATATGGCTTCCTCATTACCGTTCAGCTGATTGTAAACAATCTGCTCATCCACAGGGGTACGAATTACTCCTCCCTGCAGAAGTATCTCGAACTTCTCCTTGATTCTGCGGTCTCCTTCCCGAATGAGCTTACCTACCAGGCTATTGGAACTGGTGTTTGCCCAATACGTTGTATACTTTTGTTTGTCTAAAAAATTTAAAATGGACCAAGGATTATAAATATCTTTATATTTACCAAAAATAAATCCATCATACCACTGTTTTACTTTCTCTTTTTCTTGTTCCAGACCACATTCCGTTAATGCCTGAAACACTTCCTGCTCTGTAAATCCAAACGATGTTGCATATCTATCTGAAGTTGTTGTTACAACTTCAAGATTATTTAAATCAGAGAAAATAGATTCTTTGCTGACTCTGGTGATTCCTGTCATTAGCCCCCGTTCCAACCATGGATTCGTTTTAAATGTGGCATTGAAAAGACTTCTGGTAAAGGCAACTAATTCATCCCAAAATCCATTGATATATGCTTCCTGCATCGGCGTATCATATTCATCCAGAAGAATGATGACTTTTTTCCCATAATAACGATACAGATAATCCGAAAGCTGATAAAGTGCCAGAGTTGCATCGGTATCTCTTATATCCACCGATAAAATCCGATCAAAAAACGCCCGGTCTGTATCTGTCAGTACTTTGCTTTCTTTCAAATAGGAATGTTTCACATATAAATTTGTAAGCAGCTGGCAGATTCTTTCCCTCGTATTGACATAATTGACTTCTTTTACATTGGCAAAAGAAAGGCTGATTACCGGATAAGTACCCTGGAGTTTCCTGTATTTTTCCTCTCTCCATATGAAAAGCCCCTCAAACAAATCCCCCCGGCCGGCATAGTCCATAGAAAAAAACTGCTCTGTCATGCTCATATTTAAAGTCTTTCCAAAACGCCGGGGTCGTGTAATCAAAGTAACACTGTCACCTTTTTCCCACCATTCCTTTAAAAAAGAAGTTTTATCAATATAAAAGTATTTTTTCTGAATCAGATCTCCAAAATCCTGTATTCCGATTGCAATATTTCTGCCCATAGATACCTCCATTCCGATTCACTATACTGTTCCCTGTTTATAGTATACTTTATGATAAATAAAAAAACAAGTAATGCAACTTCCAAAGAGAAACAGCTCCCCTGACGGAAGCTGTTTTTCATACGTTATAAACTATAATGATACTATGGGTCACTTCTTACAACTATGCGGAGGTTTGTAAAAAGCATTGACATTACTTACGAGTATTATGATAACCTTTTGTTACTCTTTTCACAAGCCACCCGGGGGGATATTTTTTTATATCATAGGAAAGTCCTCTGACTTTCCTATGATATAAAAATCCTCCGGGCAGGATCGCTCTGCAACGGAGAGGAATTATGTTGCCGAAAGCAACCCGCCGCAGGCGGGGGGCTGTCGCATCAAAGGTTAAGTAGACCTTAGATGCGACAGCATCTTTTTGCGCATTTTCAGCACCACGTTGTGGATAACTCTCGTTTTTTTGATGAAAAAGCGCACTTTCACAGACCTTTTTCATTCAAAAGGCCTTGATTGGTTGAGTCTGTTTTGAAGTATCAAAAAATTAAACCGTTTTCTTTAACGGAAACAGGTGTTGACCTGTTCTTCCACTTTGGATTTTGTGATGGAGTTTGTTGATGTTATACCCTATAGCCAAAAGTATGCTTTGAGCCGTGACATTCTCTTTTCCTCGATAAAGATATCGGCGAAACTCCATGTCTTCCTTTATGTTTGCAAAAGATTCCTCTGCCTGAATACTCCGATTCATCCGCAGCTGTGTACCGTATTCACTGGTTATCCGTTCCAGTGTTTCCTGCCGCTGCTGCTTCATCTTTTTTGAAACATACAGGACTTTTTGCCGTTCTTCCATTGGGGTTTTGCAGTTGTTCCCTTTGATACATCCTGTTTTGTATGGGCAACCAGCACAATCACCACACTTGTACACTGTAACGGTTCTTTGATAACCACTTGAAGTTTTTTCTTTCTTTTCGTACTGCGCAGTTAAGACTTTCCCGTTTTTGCAATAATAACTATCGTGTTCTTCATCATAGACCATATTTTCCATCCGACTGATGTCGTTCTTATATTTCCGGGTTTTTGATATCTCATAGTTTGTAGGTTTTATGTATGATATCTGTCCGTTGTTTTTAATAAAGAGATAGTTTTCCTCACTTTCATATCCTGCATCAGCTACAATGTCCTGATATTTAAATACAAGATACGGTTCCATATCTCTAAGGAATGGCATCAGAGTCCTTGTGTCAGTCGGACGGGGACTGATATCCAGCCATGTGATATACTCTGAATCTACTCCATGCTGAAGATTATACGCCGGCTTAAGCTGTCCGTTCTTCATTGCGTCTTCCTTCATTCGCATAAAGGTTGCATCCGGATCCGTTTTTGAATAGCTGTTACGATCCCCGCAAACGTGGATCTTTTTGGTATATTCTTTCAACTTGTCAATATAAGATTCCAGTGATTCAATGGATTTCTGTAAAACCGTCTTTCTTTTGCCGATTCCATGTACAAATTCAACGGATTCTTCCGTTTTTATCTTATATAACTTCTTACGTAGACGCTTTAACGTATGAAGCGAGATCTGCCCGTTATATACGATTTTTAAACCGTACAACTTTTCACATTCTTCGACCAGCTCCAAAATCTTACCGAACAGTTTAGCCTGGCTTTTGGTCACAGCTTTTTTCCATGCAAAAGTGTATTTGTTAGCAGCGGATTCAATTTTTGTTCCATCAATGAAGATGCTTTTTCCCGATATCTCGCCAAGCTGATAGAGAATATTCGTTACCTCAGCCAGAGTCTTTTTTGAACATTTTGAAAAATGAAGTGAGATAAAGCGGGCAAGTGTGGCATGAGCACTCAGTAAACGAACCGGATCATCTGCCGGGATTAAAATTTCCAAATCCAGCGGAAGTTTGATTTGATAGTACAGAGAAGATAGAGTATAATCTTTCTGTAAGATTTTATTTAGTGGCATAAATAAATTTTACACCAAGAGCGATTTTCGTAGTCCCGGCTCTTATCTTTTAATAAAAAGTGCTGCCGCACTAAATTTTATTTAGTGCGACAGCCCCTTTAATAGTCCAAATTTTTTTTACAGTCGGATCTGTCTGGTACAGATTTTATCAAGAAGCGGCTGACTGTGACTGACTGCAATCAATCCGATTTCCCGGTCTTTTACTTCTTTCAGTACAAAATTCCATATCTGACTCTGAGTAATCAAGTCCAGCATCGTACTGATCTCATCCGCAATAAGAAATCTGGTCCTTTTTCCCAATGATCGGGCTATGCTGAATCTCTGCATCTCGCCGCCGGACAACTCTGCTGGAAAACGATTCAGCCAGTCTTCTTCAATTCCCAGCCCCCTGATCACTCGTTCTTCCACTTCATCACCTTCAGCCAGCACTTCTTTCATCTTAAGTCTGGGATTTACTGCCATCTCCGGCTGCTGCCAGATCATTTGAATTGGACAATATCCACGGTATTCTGTAATCGGTTTCCCATCAAGCAGGATTTCACCCTGATCCGGCTTCAGATATCCTCCGATCAATTTACACAATGTCGTCTTGCCCACACCGCTGGGAGCTACCAGTCCCAAACGTTCTTTATTTGTCATGGCAAAACTGAAATTATCCAGAATAACCCTGTCCTTTTCTGTATATCGATAAGATAAGTTTTTAACTTCCAGTATCATCTGTTCCCTCCTGTTGGTTATTCTATGATGCATAGATGCATCTCACCCGTCCGTCCCTTATCTCTTTGTAAGGTATTTCATTTTTACATTCTTGCGAGCACTGTTTACACCTGGGAGAAAACGGACAGCCCTGCGGCATATCCTTCACATAAGGCTGGCTTCCTTCAATAAACTGAAAGCCATTTTGCGGCAATGCCCGCCACAATGCTTTTGTGTAAGGATGGCGGAGAGTCTCTTCCCAGTCAAAATCAGATATATTAGCTTCTTCAATTGTAGTGCCGGCATAGAATACTACAATCTTATCCGCTACTTCCAATGCCAATTCCAGATCATGCGTGATTACAAGTACGCCTGCACCCATATTCGCCATTTCACGAAAATCTGCCATTGCCTTTTTCGCCATTTTCAGATCCAGTCCCGGTGTAGGCTCATCCGCAATAACCAGCTTAGGATTTTCAATCATTGCCGTGGAAATCATCACTCTTCTACTCATACCACCGGAAAGTTCAAAAGGATACTTGTCCTCTACACTCTGCTCCAGATGGTATCTGTTCAAAATATCTCTCAGTTTCTTCCGGGATTCCATATCTTTTTTCCCTTTTGTAATCTGAGCACTTACCTTTGTCAACGGATCCAGAAAAGAAATGCTCTGAGGTACCATGACAATTTCTTTCCCTCGCAATTGCCTGATTCTTCTTTCCGTAAGGAGTTCTCCTCTGTATACCATGATTCCGCCCATAGAAGCATTATATGGCAAAATACCCATTACCGCATGAGCAAGAAGGCTTTTTCCAGAGCCGCTCGATCCCACAATTGCTACCATTTCTCCTTCTTTCACTTCCACATCCAGATTACGAATAACGGGCAGTTCTATCTGTCGCATTCCCTGGGTATACTGAGTAAAAGAAATATTCATATGTTCTATTTTTAAAATCGTTTCTTTCATAGATATCTCCTATTCATGTACGCTGCCAGGGTCAATCAGTTTTCTAAGACTCTCACCCAGTACATAAAACAAAATCACTGTCAGCACAAGGAACAGTCCAGGGAAGAGAGCAAGCCACCATTTACCCATTACAAGATACTTCATGGCTTCTGATAAAATAATACCAATTGCGGGCTGCTCTGTAGAAAGTCCAAATCCAAGAAACGTTATACTGGATTCATGAAGTATCGCATGAGGAAATATCAAAACAAGTCCGACCACAAACTGAGGAATCAAATGAGGAAGCATATGTTTTTTGGCAATATACCATTTGCTCTTCCCCAACTTTTCTGCAATTTTTATGTATGAGCTTTCTTTTAACTGAATCACTTCCGCACGGATCAATCTCGCCAACGAAGTCCAGTGGGTAAAAGCAACTCCTATGACAACTCCTTTAAATCCTTTTCCCAGTGCTACGGAAATCAAAATCAGGAGCAGCATATGTGGAATCCCCATGATCAGGTCAATCAACCATGTAATAAATCCATCCACTCTTTTTCCCATCGTAGCCGATGCTATACCGAGGATCAGAGCAATAACTGCACTGATAACAGCTGACAAAATACCTATAAAAATACTGAGTGACATTCCTTTTAATGTTCGAACTAACATATCTCTTCCCAGCCAATCTGTTCCGAACAGATATTGCAGACAAGGTGCAATATTTTTCCGTGAAAAATCTGTCACCCTTGCTTCCTCCGTACACAGAACTCCCGCAATACAGATTGCAATCAGGAAAAGAACGGAAAAGCACAATCCGAAAAGGACTTTCTGTCTCCGGTTCATGAGTTTTTTCTTTTTCATCCCTTCGCTCCTCCCCTTCTGATTCTCGGATCAATCACACCATATAGCAGATTGGCTATCAGATTTCCTCCAAAAACAAAAAGTGCACTTACAATGGTAATAGCCATCAATAACGGCATATCACTTCCCAGACCTGCAGATACCGCTGCCTGTCCCAGTCCCGGATAAGAAAATACCTGCTCTACCAGTACAGATCCACCAAATATTTCTGATATAGATGCAAACTGAAGGGTAATAGCCGGAAGCAAAACATTGCGAAATCCATGCTGCCAGAACAACTTCCATCCTGTCTCTCCTCTTGATCGTGCAAAAAGTACATAATCGCTTTCCATGATATCGATCATTTTTTCTCTGGTATGGAGTGCAATATTGGAAACTCCGGTAATGCTGAGAGTCACTGCCGGCAAGATTGCATGCCGTACCCTATCTGCAAATGTAACTCCACTGGCTTCCACACCAATCGGTACACTCAGACCAATTGGCAATAACTTAAGCCATACACTAAAAATCATCAAAAGCAACAATGCCAACCAGAAGGTTGGTGTACTTGAAATCACAAGACAATATCCTTTTATTCCTTTATCAACCGTTTTTCCCCGATTCATTCCGGCTATCACTCCAAGAACAATTCCAAGGATTCCCGATAAAACCCAGGCAAATATCATCAAAAATAATGAATTTCCCAGTTTTACGCCAATTACCTTTGTGACAGGCTGGCGATACAGAAGAGATACCCCCATATCTCCTTTTATAAAGTCCTTTGCCCATTCCAGATATTGCTTTACCGGTGGAGTGTTGACACCCCAGTATTCCTGCAGCTTTTCGATCTGTTCCTGACTCATGGAACCCAGAGCTGCCTGCCCAACATTAGCCTGGAGAGGATCAATGGGAGAAGCTTTCATAAGTGCAAAAGTAACGATACTGACGACCACTATCAGAAGCACCATACGAACAAACTGTTTTCCCATGTAAGCGGGCCATTTCTTCATATGTTCATTCCTCCATAACGTAATTTCAGGGACCTGTCCCGAAAAATACTCATGGCATTTTTCAGGACAGCCCCCTTATTTGCTCAGACAGTTTTCAGTATGACATTGCTGTCTATTCAAATTGTATGTATTCAAGCTTCTATTCCCATGACCACTGATCTACATTATTAACAATTGACCATCCATGTCCATGAGGATGAAGTTTCTGATCTGCCACGTTCAGGCCATCTCTTACAAAATACAGATGATCGATATTTACCAGCCAAATCCATGGAATATCGCCTTCCTGGGTAATACCTGTTGTACCATCCCACTGTGCTTTCTGCCACAGTTCATAAGATTCTTCCAGATCATCTGCTGCCAGTGCCTCATCCATATAGTTATCTACACTCTCATTTGCATACGGTGAATATTCTGCCTGACCGATTCCGACATCTTCCAGTGTATGATAAATATTGTACAGTTCCATCGGAGTATGTGCACCCCAGCCCCATACTAACGGCTCGGATTCTGCTCTGTCATAAGCCACATCCCAGCCTACACCTTCTGTTGTCACTTTAATTCCCAGTTCTTTCAGCTGATTGGAAACATCTTCTGCAATTGCCTGACGAACAGAATCGGATGATGGGAACATCAGAGTAATTTCTGCTTTGATACCATCTTTCTCCCGAATACCGTCAGAACCTTCTTTCCATCCGGCATCTTCAAGCAACTTCAATGCTTCTTCCTGATTATACTCTACTTCTGCATCAGAATTATACCACGGCATCTTGTCGCATACACTGTAAGCTTTTGTTCCATAGCCATTCAGTACATTATCAATCAGTTCATCACGATCGATACCGATATTAATAGCACGGCGTACATTGATGTCAGCAGTAAACGCATTTCCATAGGTAAGGCCATCTTTTTCTTCCGGCACAATGCATGGAAGATTGAAACCACGGTTATCTACAGTCTCAACATGAATCAGACTGTAACCATCAATTGACTGATCACTGTAAGTAGCTGCCGTGTGTGCAACATCAACCTGACCTGCCATCGCTGCTGCCAGTGCGGCATCTTCTTCCATAAACAGAACCGTTACTTTCTTAATCTTTGGTGCATCTCCATAATAATCCGGATTTGCTTCAAATATAACCTGCTGTCCTTTATCCCACTGTTTCATAATGTAACGACCTGAACCAACCGGATTCTGACCATAGTTTTCATCATACGCATGTTCCGGTACGATACCAACGATTGCCATTGTGTAAGGCCAAATAGAGAAAGGTCTTGTCATATGGAACTCAACGGTTGTATCGTCCACAGCTACTGCCTCATCCAGCATTGTAAAATCATTGACAGAACTTTTTTCTTTACAATTATTGTAGGTAAAGGCTACATCCTTTGCCGTCAGAGGTTCACCGTCCGTAAACTTTACATCATCACGTATTGTAACCGTCCATGTCATACCATCATCACTTACATCAAATTCTGTAGCAAGATCTTTATCAATTTTCAGATCTTTGGTAGTTACTGTCAGAGTACTCTGAATCAATGGTTCATGCACATGTTCACCAGCACCCCATCCGAAAGCCGGATCAAAGCCAGATTCCGGTTCTGAGTTTGCTGGCATAGTGACAACTACCTCATCTTTTACCGCTGCCACATCCTCTGTCTCAGCTTCTTTCTCAGAATCTTCTTCTGTGTCCTCTGCAGCATCCTCCACTGTCTGCTCTTCTGCCACGTCACTGGTGCTCTGTTTATTTGCGTCCGAACCGCCACAGCCCGCAAGCATGCTTAATGTAAGCATCGACGCACACAGAATGCTAACTATTTTTTTCTTCATTCATTTTATCCTCCCTTGTGCGAATTGATTTCAGTATATCGGCATACCACCTCACATACAAGCCACCCGGGGGGTTGTTTTTTTTACAATCTGCGCTAAAAACTGATATTCTTATTATTCCTATATCTTTTTTTTAACTTTCCACATATAACGCACTTTTAACATCAAAAAAGAGGACATATATTCCAGAAATGCATAGCAATATTTATTTTTGCTTTCTTTTTATCGTATATTTCTTTATCCCCCTACCCCCATGATTCTCAATTACTTTTATACTATGTCAAATGGAACAAAGTTTGCATACCCGGGAGAATATTTGCTTCACAGGAAAGTTAAAAAACTTTCACTATAATGCAAGAAACAACTTCTTTTCAGAAGCTGTTCCCTGTATGTTCATAAATGATATTATGGGCTACTTTTTACATAAATTGCGGAGGTATGTAAAAAGTATATGGATTACTTACAAAAATATCTTAATCCATTTTTATACTTCATACAAGCCACCCGGGGGGATATTTTTTCACCTCAAATGAAAAACAACTCCTGAAAAGGAGCTGTTTTTCATACGTTACTAACTTTAAGGATATTATGGGTCACATCTTCTCACACTTTATTTGCGGAGGCGTGTAAGAAGCATTGACATTACTTACAGTATTCATGATAAAGGATTGTAATCTATTCCACAAGCCACCCCAGGGGATATTTTATTTATAAAGTTTTATCTTGATTTTATGCGGAAAATCAAGACACTTTTTGTATGATCTATCCCTATCCGGGGGTTATGCACATCTTAAAATATGATTTTCTTATCTTTTTTGCATGAATAGCGGCAGTTCCAGTCCGTTTGCCTCCAGCAATTCCTGATTGCTGAGAACCTCTTTTGTCGGTCCGTCACAGATGATTTCTCCGTTAGCCATGAGGATTGTTCTCTCACAGGTATCCCACACCATATCCAAATCATGGGATGCAATGATTTTCAGATGCTCAAAAGAATTCAGGATTCGAATCAGATTTCTGCGGTTTCTTGGATCCAAGGCAATGGATGGTTCATCCATCAGAATAATATCCGGTGTCATGGAAAGGATCGTCGCTATGGATACTAGTTTTTTCTCTCCACCTGACATTTTGTAAATCTGTTTGTCCTTAAGGTAGGTAATCCCAGTCATTTCCAGAGCAGCATTCACCCGGTGTTCTACTTCCGCTTCCGGAAGCCCGTAGTTTCTCGGTGCAAAGGCAATATCTTCAAAAGCAGTGGACATAAAAAGCTGGCTGTCTGAATCCTGAAAAACATATCCTATTTTCTCCCGAATCTGTGGCAGAGTCTCTTTTTGTACAGGAACTTCTTCCACCCGGATACTTCCGGTAAATCCCAGATCCAGCCCTACCAGAAGCTTTAATAAGGTTGACTTTCCTACACCATTTGCACCTACCAGTCCAATAGAATCCGTCTCCCCTGCATGAAAGCATATATCCTTTAGTATTTCTTTCTTTTTCTCATATGCGAAACTGACATGTTCCACATCAATATGTATATGGCTCATCCGAATAAACCTCCCACAAGATTTCCAATCACAATAATAACCGGTATTTTCCGAAACACCCAGAATATGCATAACCACACTGCTGCAAACAGAATATCCTGCCAGCGCCAGCGGATTTTTGCTCCCATATAATCAAAATTACCGTTATATCCTCTTAAAGTCATACTCTCATATACAACACCGGCTCTGTCCATACTTCGAAGAAGCAGTTGTCCGGTCAACGATCCCCATACTTTAAAATGAACTCCCTTCTGATTCGGTGCCCGAAGAGCATACGCCTGCGTGATCCTGTTCACTTCTTCCAAAAGAACCGTTATATAACGGTATGTAAGAAGAATCTGTGTTACCAGAATCTTCGGAATATGAATCAGCCGGAACGCAAAACACAGCTTTTCAATGGATGTTGTAGCAATCAGAAGATATGATGCCAACACTGTGAAAACCCCTTTGATCATTAGAGTAATCATGGAAATCACCCCTGCATTAATCGTCAGTCCTCCTATTTGTACAGGTACTCTGTCAAAAAACGGATTGAATATACCAATCACACACACCAGCGGAAGAACCACTCTCAGCCTTTTCAGACTGTCTTTGAAAGACAGCTCTGCAAGAATAAACATCGCCAGTGGATAAACCATCATCCCCGCAAGACCGATGATATCATATTTATCGTAAGATACAACTGTTGCGATATACACAATCGTTAAAACGAATTTAACCAGTGGGTGAATCTGGTTCACCCACTGGTCCTTTGATGCAATTGTATCCATATGATGAATTTCATAAATTGCATTTCTTATTTTACTCATTATGCCTTTTTCTTTCTGAAAAATTTAAATGCGTAGCATGCACCAACGCATACACCAACTACAATAACGCTTCCTACAACTCCGGAAAATGTTGTTCCGAAAGAGGATTCGGAACCTTTGAACGCATAGTCCGGAAGCAAAGCAGTTGTTTCCTGAACAGAACCGACAGTGTCATAAATTTCTCCGTCTGATTCTACTTCTGTGGAACCTGTAATCTTTTCAATAGACCATTCCAGTCCGTCCGGATTGGAAGAAGCAACAAGTGACAAGCCACCACCGATCAGTACTGTTACCACTGCAAGAACAACCAGTGTATTTTTAAATGTAAATCTTCCCTCTTTTTTCTCTGCTTCTGTGCTGCAATACAGAAGTTCCGGTCTTGCCTCATGAACAAATACCAGCACTGCTGCCGTAATAAGTCCTTCCACAAAGCCAATAGCCAGATGAATCGGCTGCATGGTAGCTACAAACGTACCAAACGGTAATGACGTAATCCCGGATGCCATTGTTTCCAAAGTAACACTGAATGCTCCGAACTGCAAAGTAATCACACATCCAAGAATAGATGCAGCTACGATTTTTGCTTTTGTGATTCCTTTACTCATCATTGGTTTCCAGATCAAAAGAGATCCAAGGAAACATCCGTAAAACGCCATATTCCATATATTACATCCCAGTGCAAGAATACCTCCATCTGCAAATAACAGACACTGAATCAATAACACACCAATCATGGTTAAAAATCCTGCATAAGGTCCAAGCAAAGCAGACAAAAGCATGCCTCCACAGAGATGTCCGCTGGATCCTGTACCCGGAATGGTAAAATTAATCATCTGGGTTGCAAATACAAATGCACCCATGATACCCATGACCGGAATCTTTTTCGGCTCACTCTCCAAACGTACTTTTTTTACTGAATAGCCTGCGGCTGCGGCAGATAATACATACATGGTTCCGGCAACTGCCGGAGCAACCAAAGCGTCAGCCATATGCATAAAGCATCCCTCCTCATATAGTTTTCTTTCGTTAAGTACTCGATATCGATAGATTAACTATACCACTTTAATAAGCTCGTACAAGCCCCCCAGGGGGATATTTTTTCAGATAATTTGTTGAATTTTTTAATAGTATCCGCTTTCGTCCATTTCCCATTCATACCCAAGATCAGAAGCTATTTTTTCCGCCGCATCCACATCCACAAAATCGGCAACAAGCCCGAGTGCCATATCAATAGAAGAAAGAGAATTCTTACAGGAGTAAAACTTTCCGTCCGCTACCCAGGAAACATCCGGGATCCAGGAAATCGCCGCAGTGAACATTCTTCTCCAGTTATCATCGCCGGTGCAGGAAGCAACATTCCGATGATATAAAAGACCGGTCTGTGCAAATATACCGGAAGCGTTGGAAACCATAAGACAGGCATCTGACCTGCTGACACATTTTCTCAATGTATCAATCAAAATCTCCTCATGATGAATCAGTCTTCTGGCCCCCCGTCCTCCCGGTACAGCAAAGATTCCATCAATCTTTTCCGGCTCCAACGGCTCTGTCCAGATTTTCACTCCCTGCATACTGTTCACGATATCACCGCTCATAGAATAATAGTTCATGTGGAATTCTCCCGGCAATTTTCCAAAGACGGCACAAAGTCCGGCCATATCCATGATATCAAAATCATCATACAATAGAATATTTACATTCATATCTAATCCCCCATAGCATTTATTGTAATCCATAAGGTCAGTATACAGAAGCTTTGAAATAAATACAAGCCCCCAGGGGGCTTGTATTTTAAAATACGGAATCAATCAGTATTTTCGTATATTCCTGCTGCGGATTTTTTATAATTTCATCAGGAGTTCCTTCTTCTACGATGCTTCCCTGATACATAACCAATACCCGGTCACACATTTCCTGTACCAGCGCCAGATCATGGCAAATCAAAAGAAGGGAAAGGCCCATTTCACGCTGCAGCTTCCTGAGGAGTTCAACAATCTGTGCCTGTACTGTCACATCCAATGCACTGGTTGCCTCGTCACAGATGATAATCTGTGGATCTATAGCCAGAGCTCTTGCAATAGCGGCCCTCTGACACTGCCCTCCACTCACCTGATGTGGATATCTTTCGGCATACTCTTGTGATAGTTCAACCATACGCAAAAGTTCCAGCATCTTCTGCTTTGCCTCTCTTCTTTTCACACCATGATTTATCATACTCTCCATGATCCCATCACCCAGCGTACATCTGGGATCAAAAGAATCCTGAGGTGTCTGAAAAACCATCTGTACATCTGCATAAAACTGTTTCCGTCTTTTTCCTTTTATACCAAGGATTTCTTCTCCATTCAGCAGGATACTTCCGGAATCCGGGGTGACCAGGTGGGTAATCAGTTTTGCAGTCGTACTTTTTCCGCATCCACTCTCACCCACCAATCCCAGACATTCACCTTTCTTCATATGGAAACTGATGTTGTTTACCGCCATAAAAGCAGCTTTATTCTTATAAAATGTTTTTTTGAGATTTTTTACTTCAAGTATTTTTTCCATACACTAACCTCTGTGAATTCTAAGCACTGCATCAA
Source organism: Lachnospiraceae bacterium (assembly GCA_004556655.1). Lineage (GTDB taxonomy): Bacteria > Bacillota > Clostridia > Lachnospirales > Lachnospiraceae > Oliverpabstia. Next base: position 51,377 of record SFGF01000021.1, read on the forward strand.
TCAGTTTCCGGGTATAAGCATCCTGCGGATGATGAATCACTTCTTTTGTGTCACCATATTCTACAAGCCTTCCCTGATACATAACTGCAACTTTATCTGCCATATATTCCACCACGCCAATGTTATGGGTGACAATTGCAATGGTCGTTCCGAACAGTTCGCGCATTTTCATCATCTCTCGAACCACCTGTGCCTGAACAGTAACATCCAGTGCACTTGTAGGTTCATCGCCAAAGAGCAGAGACGGGCGCAGGATCATGGCCATCATAATTCCCACACGCTGATTCATACCACCTGACAGTTCGAATGAATAACTCTTTAGGATTCTTTCTCCATCCGGCAAATTCATTTTTTCAAATAAACCCATAGCCCTGTCTCTGATTTCCTGCTTTGTAATCTTTTCATGCTGGAGCACAGTTTCATAAAGCTGATCTTCTATGGTACGGATCGGACAAAGTGAAGCACCGGTATTCTGAAAAATCATACCCATCTCCGGTCCCCGAAGTCTACGAAGCTCTTCGCCCTTAAGATCTGTTACATTCTGGTTTTTATAGAAGATATCCCCTCTGGTGACTTCACCGTCATTCCCCAAAAGCCCCATGGCAGCTTTGATCAAAGTACTTTTCCCACTGCCGCTTTCTCCCACGATGCCGAGAATCTGTCCCGGTTCAATGGTAAGATTAATATCTTCCAGCACAGGTTTGCCTGTATAACATACCTGAAGATGTTCCACTGCCAATATCGGCTGATTCATAGTTATTTCCTTTCCGATTAATTCTTGTCAAGATCTACTGTAATCTCATAGTAATCACATGGATGTGCTGCAAGTCCGCTTACACCCTTGCCTGATACCATGGACATTTTCAAATGAGAAGCAAACAGGAATGCATGATCATCCAGAATCGTCTGTGTCATCTCTGTTGCCAGCTGTGCTCTCTCTCCTGCATCAAAAGTACTCTTCATCTGTCCTTCCAGTTCCTGAAGCTTGTCACTGTGATAGCCTCCGCGGTTTTTCGAAGATTCATCCAGACAGTGAGTAGTAAAGAAATATTCCGGATCTCCGGTCGGTGCACATACAAATGCACTTGCATAAATATCCCATTCACCTTTTTCAATAAAACTCAGATGATCTGCCGTACAGTTGATCTGAACATCAATACCGATATCTTTTAATGTTGCCTGTACAGATTCTGCAAGCAGAGGAAGTTCCTGACGGCTTGGATAGGTGAGCCAGCGGATCGTCAGTTTTTCTCCATCTTTATCCACATATCCATCACCATCTGTATCTGTCCATCCTGCTTCTTCCAGTAATTTTCTTGCTCCTTCCGGATCATATTCCGGTGCAGTTACTGAATCATCTCCAAAAGTAAAGCTTGACGGGAACGGACCAACTGCAGCTGTACCATTTCCCTGAAGAAGCGTTTTGGTAAAATTCTCTTTATCAATAGCCATGCAGATAGCTTCTCTAACTTTATCATCCTGTAAAGCCGAAGTTTCATAATTCATCTGTCCAAAGAAAGAACGTGAAGTTTCCACAGATGAAATCGTATATGGTTTCTCCTGGAACAATGGAAGACTTGCGTAAGGAAGTCCATATGCACCATCCAGTTCTCCTGACTGCATCGCCATCGTCATAGTATCACCATCAGAAATCGTTTTTACATAAATGGTATCCAGTTTTGGTTCACCATTCCAGTAATTTTCATTTTTTACAAGTGTAAGCCCCTGATCCGTTTTTACCTCTGTAGCAATATAAGGTCCTGTTGCTGAAACATTACCTTCAGAAGTAACACCTGCTTCCATATCTATAATACAACCATACGGATCTGACAGATAGTTCAGCAATGCCGGAACCGGTTCTTCGGTAACAATAGTAAGAATCTGTCCATCAGCAGTTACCTCTTTCATTTTCAAATCACCTTTTGCCCGTTCGTGAACACTGATCAAATCATCCAGACACTCTTTCACTGCCTGTGCATCCATTTTTCTTCCACTGGAAAAAGTCACATTGTCTCTCAGCGTAATTTTCCATGTATTTTCATCTACCAGTTCATATTCCGTAGCCAGCCATGGTTCCAGTTCCATGGTATCAGAATATTTAAACAGCGTTTCACCGATACCATAACGGATACATGCCCATCCGGAATACCCATTATGAGGATTGACATCGGATTCATCATTTTCTGCATTGAAAGTGGTATCCCCATAATAAAACACCTTCTCTACGAAAGCATCTTGCTTTGTGCTATCATCTGTTGTTGTGCTTTCTTCTTTTGTATCAGTTTTTGTTTCTGCTGATTCATTAGAACCACCACATCCGGACAAAAGTCCCGTCAGCATACAGAGAGACAGTAATACAACACCTGTTTTTCTCAATAAATTTCTTTTACACATTTGGTTTTTCTCTTCTTCCTTTTATTTTTTATTTCTGCGTGGATCCATCACATCACGCACCGTATCACCCAGCAGATTAAACAGCATAACGGTAATAAAAATGGCAAAACCCGGTGCAAGGATTACCCACGGAGATGTCTGCAGCATACTTCTTCCATTGCTCATCATAGAACCCCATTCTGCAATGGGGGGAACAGCTCCAAGTCCCAAAAATGACAGTCCTGCAATCTCCATCATCATGGTTCCTATATCCAGAACCCCTGTAATCAAGATAGGACCAGCAATATTAGGAAGCATATGTTTAAAAATAATTTTACAGGTACCGGAACCTGACAGTCTGGCCGCCGCCACAAAGGATGACTGTTTCAATGTCATTACCTGACTTCTTGCAATTCTGGCAAATTTGGGCCATGAGATACATGCCAGTGCAACCACCGCATTGATCACTCCGCCTCCTGTAACCCCTGCGACAGCAATGGCAAACACCATACCTGGAAATGCAAGAAATATATCCGATATTCTCATCAGAACCGTATCAATTTTTCCTCCACTATATCCGCAGATTATACCGATCAGGGTACCCACCACCATAATAATCACTACCAGCAGCAAAGAAGAAAAAATAGTTGTCTGCCCTCCCATGATTACTCTGGAGAGCATATCTCTTCCATATCGATCCGTTCCCAGAAGATGTGCTCCCCCCGGTGGCTGCAGTGCATTGGACAAGTCCTGCGCATATGGATCGTATGGTACAATATATTCGGCAAATATAGCCATCAATAGCACAATTCCCACCAAAACAGTCAATACAATACATTTTTGTTTTGTAAAATCTTTTTTTATCTTCTGTTGTCTTATTGTAACTTTTGATGTTTCCATTAGGCTTCCTCCTGTCCGATGCGGATTCTCGGATCCAGAAAACAATAAATAATGTCTGTGATCAGATTTACCATTACATAAATGACAGCCATCCAGATGACATAAGCCTGTATCACAGGGTAATCACGCATGGTAATGGCATCTACTGCCATCTTTCCCACACCGTCCCACATGAAAATCGACTCTACTATTGCAGTTCCTCCCAGCAGAGAGCCGATAGAAAGTGCCAGCAGCGTAACTATTGTCAGCATGGAGGCTTTCAGAACGCTAAAATAGAGTATTTTATTTTCACGAATACCTCTTGCCCGTGCCCCCTGTACAAAATCCTTGTTTAATTCTTCCAATACGGTAGCTCGCACCTGTCTGGTATACTTGGAAGCCATCGCAAGAGCCAGCGTCAGTGTCGGAAGAATGATACTTTTCCATCCCTGCGCATTTCCCATAACCGGAAACCATCCCAGTTTCAGAGAAAAGAAAAAGATCAACAGCAATGACACAAAAAAGTTCGGAAGCGAATTACCAATAAAACTTAAAAACCTTATAAGATAATCCACAAAACGATTCTGCTTTACTGCCGAAATAATCCCCAACGGAATTGAGATAAGAACCGTCAACAGGATCGATGTAATCGTCAGCGCAATTGTTGCGGGAAGTTTTGATACAAAAGTAGAAAAAACCGACTGTCCCGACACATAAGATACTCCCATATCACCGGTAAGGATTCCTCCAAGCCAGACAATATACTGTTCCGCAATCGGTTTGTCCAGACCCAGTTCTTCCCTGATTGCAGCCTTTTCTTCTTCTGACATGGCTCCTCCCGTATTTTGTTCCATTACATCAATAGCATCCATGGAGGAAGACTGCATCAAAATAAAGGAAAGTAACGTAATTCCGATCAAAATAGGAATTAACTGCAGGAATCTTTTTATTACATATTTTTTCATTTCATCATTCCTTCTCTTTTGAATACATAGTATCTTTTTCATAGCCCCTATAATAGCAGATTAGAAAAAGCTGTACAACCCGGGGGAGGGGTTATACAGCCATTCATTTTTTCAGGTCTATCTATTCCATTTTTTCATATCTTCACTGATAATGCTTTTGATTTTATCAAACTAATTAAATTTTCGGAATAATAATCTTATTTTTTTATATAACCGGACTGTTCTGTCAATGTTGATTCAATATAAGACGCAAAAGCTTGTGCCGCCTCTCCAAGAACCTCCCCTTCTCTTTTCAGATATCCAAAGATTACCTGGCTGTCCTCCTGCACTAACGGGATTTCTCCGGTTACAACCTGATTATCATCATTAGACAGATAACTTCCACTTATGTTCGCCAATCTGCTATTCGTCAACATTCTTTCCATAATATAATCACTATTCGTAACTACTGCCACATCCATCTGGGTCAAGATCTGTCCTTTTCCATCCTTCACTGTCCAGAAATTATTTTCCGTAAATTCATCCTGATAACTTTGAATAAAACGAAGCTTTCGAAGTTCCGTCTGATCAATGGAATCTTTATGATAAAGTGGATGCTTTTGTCCCAGATATAAAATAGCATCTACATGAATCAATGGCACAAACTCCAGATTATTTCTTGTAAGTGCATATTGAAATGCCGCTTTTTGACTGTCCATCACATAAACATAGCCCAGATCATCTTTATAGTCTCTTACACGTTTCATAATATTAGCCACACTGGCATTATATATTTGACAATGGATATTTTCTTCATAATGCAAATTATAAAATTCCACAAAACGATTGGCAAACCATGAACTGGGATTACAGGAAATATTCAGCCACTCCACTTCTCCTGTTCTTGAAAAATCTTTTAGTGCTCCCACTTCGTCCATGATTTTACACGCATATTTATAGACGTGTTTTCCCTGAGCTGTCAAAGTAATACCCCTGGCCTGTCTGACAAAAAGTGTGGCCCCCACAGATTTTTCAAGCGCTTTTATAGCCTTACTTACATTTGATTGTGTTGTATATAAAATTTTGGCTGCTTCACTAAAAGAACCTACATCTGTACAGACCATAAAGTAATTCAACTGTTTCAAATCCACCATAGCCTTAATTTCCTCATCCTTTGTGGGCACAAATCGCAAACATAGGTGTAGGATTATAGAATTCATCTTTCTCCATATATACTTTTTTACTGATTCCAAGATCAATCGAAAGTTCTTCGATTCCCATATGACCAAGTGCATCCAGATCCCATGCCGGACGAATAAATGAACTGATTGGAAGCTGTCGTTTCATTTCTTCACATTCTCTCATCATTTCGTTTCCCAACATGTAATGCGCATGATTCTGCGGCAAATGAGAAGTATCAGAGCAGTCCTCTGCGCCATAATCGGCATCAAAATTTAACAAAATACCGTCCTTTTTTAATACCCTGATCCATTCCTTATATGCCTGCTTTACATCCGGGAGTGTCCAGGTAAGATTTCTGGAAACAATAACATCAAATGTCTCATCCGCATATTTCAGATTTTCCGCATCCATCACAAAAAAGCGGCATGATGTATTCTCTTCTTCCGCTAGTTTTTGTGCCTTTTCAATCATGTCCGGTGTAAGATCTATACCTATAACTTCATGTCCCTGTTTTGCCAGTAAAATAGAAAAAAAGCCTGTTCCGCATCCTACATCCAGAATTTTCAATCTTTCTCCCGAGGGAATACGACGATTGATTTCTCCAAGCCATCGTTTTGCTATAGGACTGTGAAGTTCATCTTTTCTCTGTTCCAAAAAGCTATCACTTCGTTTACTCCAGTAATTGACAATTCTTTCTTTCCTGTCATCATACTTTTTAACAATACGACCATAAGCGATCATGGGGCCGTCTTCCAGCACCTGAAGTGTCCCCGTCTGATAGAGAATCACACCGTCAAATTCTGCACGACTGATCTCGATTACTTCTCCTTCATAATCCCGGACTTCACCAAGCACCTCATCTTTTCGTATCATATCTCCGGCATTTTTAAACGGATACCAGCAGCCGGTATGAGAAGCATCCTGATACCGCACATCCTCTACATCCAACGGATAATAAGTTCTGTTGTCCTTCTGACCACTATATACACCCAAATAACAGAGAATATTTCGCACATCACGGCGGGTAGAACGTACTTCTTCCATCGTCCATCCACCCATGCCGCCTCTCTCGATCAGAATACCCGGCACCCCCTGCGAAGCCGCATAGTTATATGCCCCGCCGGAGGCCACATTGGATTTTACCATATAAGGAACATCCACCTGTTCTGCCATCTGCCTCGATACAGCCACTACCTCTTCTGCTGCTTTTCCTGCATAATACACATATGGGGTGAGCTGTTCATAATCGTCGCCACTGTGCAAATCAATATAATAGTCCGCAATTGTATGAAGATTTTGAGAGATTGCCCAGGCAAGCTGCTCCATCTCTGTTCCCTTTGGATTTCCGGGAAATACCCTGTTCAGATTTTTCTCATCTGAAAGTCCCATACTTCCATTTCTTCGCTCAAAGGCCGGTCGATTCACAACTTTTATGATAATAACAGTTCCCACCACTTTTTCTATTTTGAGCTTTTGCGCAAGTTCTATCGCTGACTGGATCCCCACATATTCTCCCGCATGCACACCTGCTGTAATCAACACAGTCTTTCCCGGGGTTTTTCCATGAAGAATCGCTGCCGGAAGCCGAAACTTTCCATTCTCCAGTTCCAAATATCCGCTTACTTTCTGACCGGGCTGTGCCTCCATATTACATAACCGAAATACTTCCTGCTGACACATTTTCTACTCCTTTATTCCGTAAATCATAAACATTGGTGTGGAACCATAATTCAGCTTTTCTTCTTCGCTCCACACTTTTTTCCAAATCCCTGTATCCGTTATAATATGTTTCATCCCCTGCTCTTTCAATATTTGAATATCCCACTGGGGGCGTCCGATGGCTGACAGAGGAACCTGAAGAGCGATCTGTTCCATAGTATCTATATCAGTGCACAGATAATGATCATCCAGATGATTGCTCTCTACATTTTTTCTATCCTGTTCATAAGCCCTTTTCTTTTCTTCATCATAAAGATAACCATACCAGTTTGCATCAAAATTCAGCAAAACCCCTCCGGATTTCAGTACTCTGCACCATTCCCTGTAAGCACGATCAGGCTTTTCCAAATTCCATGTTAGATTTCTTGATACAACAACATCGAAACTATTATCTACAAATGTAAGATTTTGTGCATCCATCCGCAGAAAAGACACTTTCTCTTCCAGATTTTTTCCGCATTTCTTTCCATTCATTTTTATATTTTCTCTGGCCTTTTCCAGCATCCCCTGTGTATAATCCACTGCTGTCACCTGGTATCCAGCTTGTGTCAATATCACCGGAAAAAATCCCGGTCCTGTACCGATATCCAGAATTTTCAGTTCATCCTTTTCCTTCTTCGGAAAGCGTTCTTCCAGAACTGACAGCCATGCCTGCTTTTGAATTCCTGCAAGCTCTTTTTCATTTACCTCAGAGTATCCTTCTGTCCGTGTACTCCAGTATTGTTCTATTTTTTTTAACAATTCTGCCATATTTTCATCCTTTATCACTGCATTTTACGTATAATTTAGCAAAACAAAAGGGAACCCACAAGCCCCCGGGGGGGATATTGGTTCCCTTAATCTTCTATTATTTTTATTTTTCAGGTGAATCTCCTGATTGCGAGGATCGTTGTGTGATCCGCTCTTCTGTCATGGGTAATTCCCCATTTGCTTCCTTTGGCTTCCACAATTCCACCGTAACCATCATAGATTGCCACATGACCGGAATAGCAGATTACATCACCTGCTCTTGCCTGGGAAAGGCTGCTTACAGGTTTTCCAAGGCTTCTCCAACCGGCTGAAGTTGTATAACCTCCACTATATGCTCCTGTATTCTTCAAAACCTGCCATACAAAATGAGAACAGTCGATACCATTGGTCAGCGAGTTTCCGCCCCAAACGTATGGATTACCTACAAACTGATCGGCATATGCTACAATCGCACTTCCGGAAACACCGCTGCTGGAACTTCCTGAATTGCTGGAGCTTCCTGAACTGCTGCTGCCTCCTGAGCTGTTAGAACTTCCTGAACTATTGCTGCTTCCTGAGCTGTTGGAACTTCCTGAATTACTGTTGCCTGTTGAAGAAGACTGATTGCTCTGAGATGCTCTTCGTGCTGCTTCTTCTGCCGCACGTTGAGCTGCTTCTGCTTCTGCACGACGGGCTGCTTCTTCTGCCTGTCTTCTTTCTTCTGCCAGACGATTAATCTCAGCTTCCTGCTGCGCAATCAGATTACTGATCTCTGATGCCTGCTGACGAGCTGCCGCAATCTGGCTCTCATAATCGCTGCTTGTAGCTTTCTTTTCATCAATGCGTGACTGCAGATCAGACTGCTGATATTCCAAATCAGCTTTCTGAGATTCCAGAGAAGCTTTTTGATTCTCCAGAGAAGATTTCTGATTCTCCAATTCAGTCTTCTGGGTCTCAAGTTCGGTCTTCTGGGTCTCAAGATTATTCTTCAGTTCGGTCACCTGGTCTACAGTTTCTATGTACTTGTCCAGACTGTCACGATCATACTCGTGCATACTCTGAGCATATTCTGCACGATTCAACATGGAAGAGAAATCACCGGATCCCAAAATCACGTTGACCCATGCGGAATTCCCACCATTTTCATAGATATATTTGATACGCTTCTTCATATCTTCATACTGTTGATCGCGATCAGCTTCTGCCTGAGCAAGCTCTGCCTGTGTTTGCTCAATCTCGCCCTGCTTTACAGTAATATCAGCTTCTTTCGCCGTAATACTATTCTGTGTATCCGTAATGCTCTGTTCCGTGCTTGAGATATCTGATTTGGTAGCATCAATCTGAATCATCAGATCGACCATATCCGCATCCATTGAATTAATCTCCGCCTGTACCTGCATCTGTTTTGCAGAGAGTGCATCGATTGCATCATTTGTCTCACTCAAACGGCTTTCTGCCTGACTTTTTTCTTGTTTTAGCTGCTGTTCTGTGGTTGCAGATACTGTGAAAGTCTGAGATAACATCATCGTCAGCCCAAGTACCAAACATACAATTCTTTTTTTCATTTAACATTCTCCCAACATAACATTTTTGTGTCCGTAAACTTTCCGTAATAATTTCAGCTACTACTCCATCATATTACCATGAACCTGCTATGCTTTGCAACCCTTTTTTGCGCATTTTTTAAAATCATTTTATATTTTTGTAACAATTATGTAGCGTTTCTATTATTATTAATGTCTTTCCTCTGTGCTTCCATAGGTTTCACAAAACCTTGCGGCAAATGAAGGGGGCTCTTTTACCATATACAGATGTGAAAGATCACCCACACGCAATCCCCTGAAATATGCAGTTCCTTTTTCTCTTTCTTCTGTAACTATTTCTGTAACGGATGTAGGTGCCAGTGCCAGACTATGCCATAAAATAAAAGGTGAAATATTCCAAAGATGAGACATAATCACACAACTAACTCCAAAATGGCAGAATAATGTAATAGTTTCTCTGCTTTCCTTCACTACCCTGTAATGAACTCCATCTCTGACATACCCATACTGTTCCAGAAGCTTGTCAAAATTTTCTGTCACATAATCATACATAGGAACAAGATCACTGTATTTCGCTGCCAAAGATGTCCTCCAACCATTTTTGTCCATATATTCCGGGTGTTCTGTCCAATATCCCGGAACCATATCCCAAAGAATACGCGACTGAAAATATCCGTTTTTCTTCTTGCAGTCCGGATAGGCTTTCTGAAGTTCAGTTTCCTGATTAATATCCACCTGTGCCGGAAATTCCTGCAGCCAGTCTTTCGTCTCAGCCGTAAGTCCCAACTTTTTCAATGTATAAGAAGCAGTAACCTGTGCTCTTCCCAACGGTGATACATAACAGTCGCCCACATTCAGATCCTCCGCTGTCTCTGCCAGCAAAGCTGCCTCTTTGTGTCCTTTTTCCGTCAATGTATCATGTTCATAATCCGGTTCTCCATGTCGGATCAGTAAAATTCTCATATCTGTTTTTCTCCTTTTTCTCTCTTCTCCAGGTTTTTCTTCCAGTAGCGCTCCAGTGTTTTTCCGTCCAATCCTTCCACAAAACGCTTTTTAAACATCAAAAATTCTTCTAAATCCATGAGAATATGGTACAAAAGCGCTCTGCTTTCAAATTCTTCTCGTGTAACGGGCAGAGGTTCTTGCTTCATATCCAGAAAGATCTGCTGCAGAGCCTCCAGCTGCCTTGCAGGGACATTCATTTCTACTACATATTCTTTCATATAAAGAATATATCCGGCCACAATCTTCGCCTGTCCCGGCATGCTTCTAATTCGTTTCAATTCATAATGCAGATTGTGAATTGCTGTGCACTGATTGCTTCTCATCTCAAAATACTCAATATAATATACCGGATGGGATTGGAATGTATTATTCTGATACTCATAAGCCTCATGTAGATACTCCTGAAGCTGCTTCTCAAGGTTAATAATATCGTCCCAGACATTTCTGTCGGATGGATTCTCCAAAAGGTATGCCGCCAGTTCCCCAAGGATACTCTGCAGTTTTTCTTCGGTATCTCTCATGCAACGAATAATTTCCTTTTTCTGACTGTCATTTCCATGAAAAAGATTCAGAAGAAGTGCAATCGTTATACCAATCAGTACCAGCATAAACTCATTCCAAATAAATTCTCTGGTAAAATGCTCTGTATTTAAAAAATGTGTTCCAATCACAACATTCACAGACACCGCTGCTTTCCAGCCCAATATTTCACAGAGAATTGTGACACAGAGAACAAAAATACCAAAAGCCACCCATTCGCTTCTCATATGAGTAAACATCAGCCATGCAAGAAAAACTGATATCACAAAAGTGATCACTCTCACCAGTGATAGTTTTACGGTCTCCCATTTTGTAGTCACAATTGTTAAAAATGCAATACTTCCCGCAGATGCTTCAAACTGCAGATGCAACAGCTGTGCTATATAAATTGCAATACTGCTTCCCACGGCAAGTTTTATCGCACGTAGAATAAATTTTGTTCTCTGCCTTTTTTTGTCCACTCTGGTCTCCTTTCATTTTGTCATCCTTCTGATAAGTGTTTCCACTTTTTCACTGTTTCAAGACGTTCTTTCACCTGTTTTTCAGCTCCTTGAACCCCCGGTTTGTAATATTCCCGTCCTTTCAGAGACTCCGGAAGACATTCCATACGGGTCAGTTTTTCTTCCGTATCATGAGCATATTGATACCCGACGCCATAATCCAGTTCTTTCATCAATTTAGTGGGCGCATTGCGAAGCCAGAGGGGAACGGGCTCAGCACGCTTTTCCTTCACGTCTTTTTTGCACTGTTCACATGCCTGATAAAGCGCATTTGACTTAGGTGCCATAGCAAGATATGTCACAGCATGAGTCAGATGCACATCACATTCCGGCATTCCCAGAAAATGGCAGGCCTGATATGCTGCAACTGCCACCTGCAGCGCGTTGCTGTCTGCCATTCCCACATCCTCACTGGCAAAACGAATGAGCCTTCTGGCAATATATAAAGGATTTTCTCCACCTTCCAACATACGAAACAGCCAATAGATCGCTGCATCCGGATCACTGTTGCGCATGGATTTATGAAGAGCAGAAATCAGATTATAATGTTCTTCCCCTGTTTTATCATACAATAATGACTTTTTGCTGATACACTGCTCCATCCCTTCATCTGTAACAGTAATAGCCTCAGCACTGACTTCTCCGTTCAGCACTGCCATCTCCAGTGTATTCAGTGCTGTTCTTGCATCTCCATTGGCAAAAACAGCAATCGCCTGCAGCTGTCTTTCTGTTATGCGAATTGTCTGATTGCCAAATCCGGACGAACTCACCAGTGCATGACGCAGAAGCTTTACCAAATCTTTTTCTTCCAAAGATTTCAAAACAAATACTTTGCATCGGGATAAAAGTGCTGCATTAATCTCAAAAGAAGGATTCTCCGTAGTTGCACCGATCAGAATAATACTTCCTTTCTCAACAAAAGGAAGAAATGCATCCTGCTGAGCTTTATTGAACCGATGAATCTCATCTACAAAAAGCACGGTGCGTATCCCCATCCTCCGGCTATTCTCTGCCTGATTCATCACTTCTTTAATTTCTTTGATACCACTTGTCACAGCACTGAAATTGATAAAATCCGCCCTGGTCCTTCCGGCAATAATACTGGCAAGTGTGGTCTTACCAACTCCGGGCGGACCCCAGAAAATCATAGATGATATCTGGTCTTTCTCTATAAGCAAACGGAGCACCTTCCCTTTACCGAGAAGATGCTCCTGTCCCACAAAATCCTCCAGCCTGTGCGGCCGTAACCTGCTGGCCAGAGGAACATTTCGTTCCCTGTCATCGAATAAGGTCATCTGTTCCATCTTCCGACACCTCCTGTTTTATCTTAGCAAACAGAAGTTCGATTGACAAGGTTTCAATTACATATTATTAAACTTTTTCTATTTTTTCCTGTCCTCTTCTTCTTATCCCTGCAAAGATGGAACCTGCGATATTGTGCCATACACTGAAGATTGCTCCCGGCAATGTTGCCATTGGATTGGCGGCAAAGTTTGCCGTTGCCAATGATACTGCCAGACCACTGTTTTGCATACCTACCTCTATGGCGATCGCTGTTGCTTTATTGTACGGTATTTTCAGCACCCTGGCAACCAGCAGGCCAAGTGCCATCCCCAAGAAATTGTGAATTATCACGACGCCAAGTACCAGTACACCACTGGTGATCAGTTTCTCTTTGTTAACAGCCACGATTCCCGAAATGATCATTACAATAGATACCACAGATATCAACGGAAGAACATCACGGATTTTCTGAATCTGATGATGAAACAATTTGTTCAAAAGAAGACCGATCAGTACCGGGATCAGAATTACTTTTACCACAGATAATACCATAGCCCAGAATGATACCTCCACCCAGGCACCACCCAGCCCATAGACCAGAAGCGGTGTCATAATCGGTGCGATCAGGGTAGAGACGATCGTCATACCTACAGAAAGAGCCACATCTCCACCTGCAATATAGGTAATTACATTGCTTGCCGTTCCTCCCGGGCAACATCCTACCAAAATCACTCCGATCGCCAGATCCGGTTCCAGTCCCAGAAGCACAGACAATAACCATGCCCCCAGTGGCATCACCGTATATTGTGCCAGACAGCCCGCAAGAATCTCTTTTGGTCTTGAAAATACAATTTTAAAATCTTCTGCCCGGATGGTAAGACCCATACCGAACATGGCTACCCCAAGAAACACTGAGGTATAGTTGGTCGCCCAGCCAAAACCTTCCGGTTTCCAGAATGCCAGGGCTGAAAAAATCAAAATAATGATACTGATATATCGGGTCAGCAATGAAGCTACTTTTCCTATTTTCTTCATTTCTGCACCTCGTAACTGAAATTATCAATCAGTCTTGTCTTACCAATATATACTGCCATAGCAACAAGAACATCCCTGTCCACCTGATCCACAGGCTGCATCGTCAGGGCATCCACTACAGAAATATAGTCAATTCGTGCCAACGGTTCGCTTTCTACAATTTCCCGCATTTCTTTCAGAACGCTCTCACTGATACATCCATCGCTGATGATCTCCTGTCCTTTTCTTACTGCACGAGACAGACAGAGTGCTGCTTTTCTTTCTTCCGAATTCAGATACGTATTTCTGGATGATTTTGCCAGACCGTCCTCCTCACGAATGATCGGACAACCCACGATACGGATATCAAAGTTCAAATCTTTCACCATTTTACGGATAATGGCAAGCTGCTGGGCATCTTTCTGTCCGAAATACGCATTGTCCGGTGTCACGATATTGAATAACTTAGACACTACGGTACATACACCCTTAAAATGTATGGGTCTTGTTTTACCGCACAGAGTATCAGACAACGTATTGATACTTACGTATGCACAGGCATCCTGATACATTTCTTCCGGCTCCGGATGGAAAATCAGATCTGCACCGATACTCTCACACAGGGCACAGTCTCTCTCAAAATCTCTCGGATAATCCTCCAGATCTTCATTTGGTCCGAACTGTGTGGGATTGACAAAGACAGACACTACAACTTTATCATTTTCCTCTCTGCACTTTTTGATCAGACTTGCATGACCCTCATGCAAAAATCCCATCGTCGGTACAAGACCTATGGAGTATCCTGCCTTTTTCCATTCACGGATCTGGTCTCTGGTTGCTTTGATTGTTTTTGTTACTTGCATTTTGCTTCTTCCTCTTTCTTATGGATTTGAAGATAGCCCCGTTCTGATGTCACTGTCGAATTTCTCATTTCATGTCTTTCAGTAAACCATGTTTCTCATAATTTGTGATTCGGCTGATCTTATTTTCATCATCCACAAAAATTACGGAAGGCTTATGTACTTTTGCTTCCTCCATATGGTAATTCCCATATGCCATAATAATAATTCTGTCACCTACGCTGACACATCTTGCTGCCGCACCGTTCAGACAGATCATACCGCTGCCCGGTTCACCGCTGATCGTGTAAGTTTCAAACCTGCTTCCATTGTTCACGTCGACGATCTGGACTTTTTCATATTCCAAAATACCGGCTGCATTCAGCAATTCTTCATCCACTGTAATGCTCCCGACGTAATCCAGTTCAGCCTGTTTGACCACAGCCCGGTGAATTTTTGATTTTAACATTTCAACTGTCATTTCATACCCCTTTCCGAATGCCAGGTCCTGCGGCTGCTTTGTCGCTTTCCTTCAGGCCTGTCATCTGTATGTACTATGAAATAAAACAGTGCATCAGAAACAGAGTATAGTTTTGTGTGACCGTTTGTAACGGAATCAAATACTATCTCCAGCGGTTATTATAGCACAAAGGTTCAAAAATACAATCAAAAATCGGATTGTCCGCAATTACATACACGCTTCAATTGCCTTTTCAAAGATATCCAATCCGGCTTCCAGCTGCTCATCTGTCATAACTAACGGTGCCAGAAAACGGATTACATTGTTATATGTACCTGCTCCTTCCACCATCAGTCCATGCTGTGCACATTCTTTGATAATTGCTGAAGTCAGCTCAGCTGCAGGCTCTTTTGTTTTCTTATCTTTTACGAATTCGATACCCACCATACCGCCAAGTCCTCTTACATCTCCGACTACCTGATATTTTTCCATCCATGCTTTATAACGGTTCATTACTTTTTCACCTATCTCACAGGAACGGCCTGACAGATCATCTCTCTCCATAATCTCGATATTTTTCAGTGCAGCCGCACATGCCAGTGGATTTCCTCCAAAAGTTCCGCCTATAGTTCCCGGTGCCGGTGCTTCCATGATCTCTTCTTTTGCAATGATTGCTGACAAAGGAATACCGGTTGCAATGGATTTTGCAGTGGCAATGATATCCGGTTCCACACCTGCTTCCTGCCAGTACATGGATGCAAACATCCGACCGGTTCTGCAAAAGCCACTCTGAACCTCATCAGCAACCAGAAGAATCCCGTTCTCATCACAGATTTTACGCACTGCTTTGATCCATTCGATCGGTGCCGGAATAAATCCACCTTCACCCTGCAGTGGTTCCACAACCATTGCAGCAATGGAATCTGCCGGTCCGCACTGTTCAAATACCGCATAAATGGAATCCAGATAATACTTTAGTGCTTCCTCTTCTGTCATCCCTTCCGGTTTCCGATAATAATATGGAAACTGAGCACGGAAGATACCATCCGGGAACGGACCCATACCTACCGCATATGCTTTCTTCGATGTCATGGACATGGTAAGCAAAGTTCTTCCATGGAAAGCACCGGAAAATACAATGATGTTTTGACGTTTCGTATATGCTTTTGCAAGTTTTACTGCATTCTCATCTGCCTCGGCACCACTGTTTGTAAAATATGCTTTTTTCTTCTCTCCTCTTACAGGCGCAATTTCACAGAGTTTCTCTGCCAGAGCCACATATCCCTCATGTGTTACAATATTGAACATGCCATGGAAATATTTATCAGCCTGTGCTTTTACCACTTCCACAATTTCCGGCTGTGAATAACCTATATTCAGTACACCGACACCGCCGATCCAGTCAAGGAATTTATTTCCATCCACATCTTCGATCATTGCGCCCTCACCACGCTCGATGACAACCGGATAGCCACAGCGAATGGCACTTGGTACCACTGCATTTCTGCGCTCAATCATTTTCTGTGCTTTCGGTCCCGGCAAAGTTTCTGTTATAATTTCAGGCAAATCTGTTCTTAACATAATAGAATCCTCCTCACATTTTCTAAGATATAAAAAAGCACAACAAAAGAAGCTTTTCCTCAACCTCTTTGTTGTGCTATGCATATTATGCCACTGTTTTTTGACCTTTTCTATGGACTGCAGACACATTATTTTCTTATGTTTTTGTGCTGACAGTACAAATATCTCGAATTTAACTTTACGCAAATTATAAGTTGTGTGGATTTACACACAATCATCCCTATGTTAAGATAAAAAATATCATACTATTCAGGGGGAATCTATTCATGTCACTGAGCCTTGGAGAAATCTATCACGCCACCAGAAATCAGTACCGGCTTACACTGGCAGCCGGGGAGGGCGGACTTTCACGTATCATGAGTTGGGTATACGTATCCGAAGATATCAATACCAGTGATTTTCTGTGTGGTGGTGAGCTTATCATCACAACCGGCATCTGTTATAAAGGTCCGGACTGGCTTTTTCAATATATAGAAAAACTGATTGCCCGCAATACCTGCGGACTGATTATCAATACCGGAAAATATATTGCTCAGGATGACATCACAGATGAAATCCGTAATTTGTGCTGCGAACATGACTTTCCACTATTTCTAATGCCGTGGGAAATACACATCTACAATATTACCCATGATTACTATAACCGGATTTTTCTTGAGAATCAGACAGATTCATCCATAACAGAAGCTCTTCTTCACATTATTCGGAAAGATCATCGTCTCAGAGAAAGTATCGATATTCTGGAACAGTTTCAGCTTCCTGAAGAATCCTCCTATACCGTGTGTGCTCTCCAACTTCCTGCTTTTTATCTGGAATCGGACACTTCACGTAAACATCTGCAGATGATTATAGAAACTCTGATGAAACAGTGTTCACTCACTCTTTTTCTTGTATCTTACAGAAACAATCTGCTCCTGATTGGACACGAACAGAATATGACCGTCCTTCGTGATTTTCTTACTCAGCTTATCAGACATCTGGAAACAATGGTTGGAAAAGAGAATTATTCTGTGGGAATCGGTAAAACAGTTCATCACCTGGGCAGCCTGGAAGAAAGCTACAACAGTACTTTTGTGGCGCTCACACTGGGGCAGTTTCACCGGAAAACGATTTATTCTTTTGAAGAAATGGGATTTTTTCAGATTTTATTTGCAGTAAATGACCGTGAAATACTTTCACATTATGTAGAAGCTAATCTGGGAAATATGCTTGCTTATGACAGGGATAATCACACGGAATATACGGGAACACTGCGTCATTATCTACTGGAAAATGGCAGTATCCAGGCAATTGCTGCCCGGATGTTCTGCCATCGCAACACCATCAACTACAGACTCCGGATTCTCAGGGAGAATTTTGGTCTGGATCTGGATGATTACCAGACGCGCTTTCGATTTATGACAGCATTTGCTGTAAAAGAATATCTGGATCTGATTGCCAAGGATTAATACAATTTCTGATATATATCCATTACAGTATCCCGGTCCAGTTCCACATAATTGTTTGCCATCAGACGCCCCTGCTGGGTCATAACGATATCTGTGTATTCTTCCAGATCCTCTTTGACTACTCCATACTCATGCAGTGCTTTCAGAGGTATCAGATGATTCATCAGTTTTTCCAGTTCTTCGTATACACTTTCTGTACTGCAAGACAGGATCTCTGCCAGATATTCATTCAGCTCTTTGATGGCACCATTTGGATCTATGCTCATGTAAGTTTTAAACACACCCGCGAACATGGCATAATTAGCTTCCCCGTGTGGTACATGGTGTGCCGCACCCAGAGGATAGCTCATGGCATGAACCGCAGCACATCCTGCATTGCCGAAAGCGATCCCCGCATAGGTACTGGCAAGCAAAAGATCTCCAAGCAATGGTTTTCTTGCTTCCTCCCCGTCTTTTGCAATTACCTGATATGCTTCCAGAATCAGTTTCATCGCCTGTCTGGAATACATTTTTGAAAATGCACTGGCTTTGGGAGAAAGATAGGATTCCACAGAATGAATAAACGCATCAATGGAACTTGTTGCAAAGAACCGGAAAGGCAGTTCTTTCAATAATTCCGGAATCAATACCGCCTCATCAGCAAAGAGAGCCTCCTGAGCCAGTCCTTTTTTCGTATGGATGGTTGTCAGTTCAAGAATGGAAATATTGGTCACTTCGCTTCCTGTACCACAGGTTGTGGGCACAAGAATCAGTTCTTTTTCCTTTTCTGCCGGTATCTTTCCTTCATAGAGTTCCACAACCGGGGAAGTAACTTTCAGTGCAAACAGTTTTGCCACATCCAGAATTGTTCCTCCGCCTACAGCGATTACTCTTTTATAATTCTTATCAATGTCTTTATAAATGCCTTCCACCATCAAATCAGTAGGTTCGCCGGAACCATATTTTCGATAATTGACTACCTGTGCTCCCCGGGTCAATCCATCAAAATAACGGCTGTACGTTCCATTACTTACAAACAGCAGATCACCTGCTCCGATTTTATATGTTTCGCAGAATTCTTTCACCGTGTCCATCATAACGATTTCCGGCTGTAATCTGAATTTCTTCATCGGTCACTTCTCCTTTATCCTCATATTCAAGTATGCCTCTTATTATTCACCCTATTGTCTCACGCTGAGAAGAAAACAGATATATTTTTCACGCATAAAAATCATTTCATTCGCTTATGCTGAAAGCACAACCCTATCCAGAGTTTTTCTCACCGCTCCCACACCTGCTGTCATTTCTCTGAAGTATCCGCAAACCATATCTGCCATTCCCACTTCGTAAAGATTTACCCCAAAAATCTTTTTATCCTCCAGAATTGGTCTGAGTATTGTTTCCACATCATTTTTTACACCCAGTTTACATTTTGTCATAATGGGGCACAGGGTACTCAGCATCGGATCCGGACTGAGTTCAAATGCATTTCCATTGTCATCCACTGCCATCAGATAACGCAGCCATCCTGCAAACACCAGCGGAATCAGTTTCAATTCTTTCACATCCAGCTCATCCGAAGCTACATATGCTTTGATTGTCTCCCCAAAACGAATGGCAAGCTTCTGGGATGTATCTGTGGCAATTCGCTGTGGCGTATCCGGCATAAAGGGATTCGGAATCCGTACATTCAGAACGGTATCAATAAATTCTTTCGGATTAAGGACTACAGGATCAATAACTACAGGAAGTCCTTCTCTATATCCTACACCTTCCACCAGTTTTCTTAAAGTGGCATCCTGCATTTCTTTTGATATTCTGTCATATCCCAGCACACACCCAAACACTGCCAGCGTTGTATGCAGCGGATTCAGGCAGGTACAAACTTTCATCGTCTCTACTTTGTCCACAGTTTCCCGTGCAGTAAAAATAAGACCACCTTTTTCCAGTTCCGGTCTTCTGTTTGGAAATGCATCCTCAATTACCAGATACTGGCATTCTTCCGCATTCACATACGGTGCAATATGTGTCCCTCTGGCTGTCACGATTGGTTCCAAACCTTCAATGTGATCAGCTTCCAGATTTTTCTCAACCATACGATCCGGTCTCGGTGTTATTTTATCAATCATGGACCATGGAAACGTTACCTTCTGCGAATCTTCAATATATTCTTTGAAACCAGGTTCCGTCAGTCCCCGCTGACACCAGCTTTCTGCAAAAGCAGATACTGCACGATACAGCTTTGTTCCATTATGAGAGCAGTTATCCATACTTACCATGGCAATCGGTCTGGCTCCTGCAAGATAACGTGCGTAAAGAAAAGATGTGATCTTTCCCATATAACTCACCGGCTTTTCAGGTCCCACTTGAAAATCTTTTTCCACTTCCGGCAGACGGGTGCCATCCGCTTTCACAAGGCTGTATCCTTTTTCAGTGATTGTAAAACTTGCTATCTGAAGAGAATCTTCCGTAAAGATTTCTTTCAATCGTACAAAATCTTTCTCATATCCGGCATCCATAGTCAGAGATTCTGCCACACTCCCCACAACTGTTTTCTCAATGTTTCCATCTGCTTTCAGTGTTACCAGAATTGAAAAATTATCATGTGGCTGATTCAGTTTCTCCACCGCTTCATGACCTGCCACTGCAATCAATCCCCGATCCAGTGTCCCATCATTTAACAGACTTTCTACTACATTTGCCTGAAATGCCCGGAAAATATTGCCTGCACCAAAGTGGATCCAGTACGGATTTTCTCTGGTTGCTCTCACCATAGCTTCATGATCATACTGAGGCAATTTGTATCCCGCCTCTTCCCACTCTTTTTTTCCATTCATCAGGCCCTGTTCATTTAACTGAATCATCTTCGTTTTTCCTCTCTTTCATTTTTCAAAAACTGTATCATCTGCTTTACTGTATGCTTAAATTATACCTGGTTTTCCAGAAAATACCATTGAGAGGATTGTTGTACACATTGTAAATATTGTTGTATCATTCACTTTTTGGTATCCTGTACTTGTTTTTAATATTGAGCATGGTCAATGCAATGGAAAACAGTACGATTCCTGTAGCTCCAAAAATACTGAACCAAAGTATCACGTTTGTTTGATCTCCCGTATTCACCTTATTTTTTTCCGGTATTTCCGGCAGACGCCGTTTGTTTTGCCGTACCAGCATTAGCATTGCTATTAGTAACAGTTGTAACGGTGTTTTCTGTTTTTGTTTTATCTACCGATGCCGTCTCAACGATTTTATATTCCTTACATTCAGCTGTCTTTTCCCCTGTTTCTGTACAGGAAGCTCCTTCTTCACTTTATGGATTTCTCTCATTTTGCAATCATCCTCCCTCCTCAAACATTTTTCTTGTCACATAAAATCTAATATTTATTACCTAAATATCTCTTTTCATCTGACATTATGCCAAGTATATCCAATTAAATCAATTATTTCATATAAAAATATACTTTACAATATATCAAAAAGTGAGGTATATACCATGTACAATGAATTATTCAGTCAACGTCTAACTGAGTTGCGACAGCAAAAAGGCGTTTCTGCAAGAGATATGAGTCTGTCCCTGGGGCAGAATCCCGGATATATCAACAATATCGAAAACAAAAACAATCTTCCGTCTATGACTGTTTTCTTCTATATCTGTGAATATCTTGATATTACGCCACAGGAATTCTTCGATTTTGAAGTTCATATGCCAAACGAAATGAATATACTGATTGAAAATTCTAAAAAATTAAATAAAGACGATTTTTCTCATATATCAGCCATCGTCAAATCACTTGCCCACAAAAAATAGAAAATACTTTATAATCAACAAAAAAGAGACTCTATGGAGAAGCATAACATCCTCTCACATACAGTCTCTTTTATTTCTCAAAACTACTTAGAGTACTAATCCATTCCGTATTCTTTTATGATTTTTTCTACTTCCTCCGGAGTTTCTTCCAGTTCTTGTGCAATCTCCAAAATATTTTTTCCCTTTTTTACTTTTTTGCGAATCAGTTCTACTAATTTTTCTTTCATCCCACGAATTGTTCCGGTTTCGATTCCTTTTTCGATTCCATCCTCATAAGCCTCTTCTCTTTGTACTTCAATATCCAGATCATAATCATACTCTGCTATCAGCATATTTAACACCTCACTTCCCTTCCTCTCCAGATATTCTTTCAGGATTCCTCTTTTGATACATTCATCAATTGCCTTTCTAAAATATTCCTGCTCCCCGGCTTCCTTATGTTTTCTTTCTATCTCTACAAATTCACTGTATTCCCTTAACACCGAACACTTTTTAAGGATTTCATGATTTTCCTTATGATTGATATTGATCACTTTTACAGTTAATTCTAACATCGGGTCATCGGTCTGTAATAAATACGCATCTGACAACCGCAGAATTTTCTCTTTTCCCCATGTCTCTTTCCCGTTATAAAATGTATAAAACTCCGGTTGTGGAAGTTTCCGCATCTTTTTCTTATACCGTTCCCTAACCGGCACGATTTTTTCGTAGGCTCTGCCCACATACATCAGACTTCTGAGCGGCATATTTTCATTAATAGATGACTGATGTTCTCCGAACACCATAACCTTTCCATCCACTCCAAACGAAATATCATTCTGAAAGTTCATATATACAACATTTTCCACTCTGATCTTTTCTACCTTTGTTCCTTCCGGTAATGGTTCATCGTGCAGTGCATTATACAGTGCAATATCATTTTTCTCCGCAGATTCATCCTCATAGAATAAATCCACAAACACACTGTTTTTATACTTTCTGTTTTCTTTTTCTTCCATAGGCTTCCTTTCCGGGTTGTTTACCGCAGAAAGATACAACCATACTTTCAAAAAACAGAAGTTTGAAAGACATGCATAATCTTCAGCGGAAAACTTCCCTGTTGATTTGATTCTTGATGAATTCGGGATGATTTTCCCTGAGTGACGGCATCTCGCCGAAGACAGGTATCTGCTCTTTGTCAAACACCTCAAATATGTTTTTTGTTATTATAATGTATTTATTTGCATTTATCAACTATTTTTTAATAAAACAGATTTTTTATCCGCTACTTTTGCAAAGAAGGCTCTTCCGGCAGATAGGATATTCCAAAATCAAGATTCTATTTTTCTAACTTATGGAGTTTGCGTCTATATGGTAAGATTTTCAGATATATATCTGTAAAAAAATAAGTAAAAATGATGATTTGCATTAAAATGAGCAGATAGAAACATGCATTATTAGAGATATCGATGAAAAAAACATTCTGAATAAGCTGTTTTTGGCAGATAGTCTTTCGCTTATTCAAACTTCTCGCTGAAATAATGATATTTTTCTTCTGAAATCCAGCAGATAGGCAAAGAAATTCATAAACTTCTATCTTATCCTCTTTTGTTTTTTCATCGATATAGTAATTATTTCAATGAACTATCCGCCAGAAATGTTTCTCACATCAAATCATTTGATGTTTTCATAATGAAATCAAATGATTTGATGTTGAAACCAGACAAAACACAAGGATATCCGACAGCCTCTCCCCGATTTCAAGGGGCTGCTATCTTACTGTACTTCCAGTACTTTATAATCCTGATCCTCCACGGTCTTTTTCAGTACCTCATTGGCAATCTCAGTGTTCAGTTTTACTACAGCTGTTCCCGCCTCATGGCTTACTAAAGCCTCATCTACCTGCGGAAGTGCTTCCAGGCATTTTTTTACTCTCGCCTCACAGTGTCCGCACATCATACCTTCGATTTTCATTGTCTTTTCCATTTCTTTTACCTCAGCTTTCTTTTTATTCTTTATTTTTTTATCTTTACTTGCATCATAAATATGACACAGGTTAAGTCTCAGCGCATTGGTTACCACGCAAAAGCTCGACAGGCTCATAGCAGCCGCTCCAAACATGGGATTCAGTTTCCATCCCAAAAACGGAATCCAGACTCCTGCCGCCAGCGGAATTCCAATTACATTATAGAAGAAAGCCCAGAATAGATTTTCATTAATATTCTTCAATGTTGCCCGGCTCAATCGAATAGCTGCCGGAACATCACTCAATCTGCTTTTCATCAGCACTACATCGGCCGCATCAATGGCAATATCTGTTCCTGCTCCAATGGCAATCCCTACATCTGCTCTCGTAAGTGCAGGGGCGTCATTGATTCCGTCACCCACCATAGCTACTTTTCCTTTTTTCTTCAGGTTTCGGATCACATTTTCTTTTCCTTCCGGCAGTACTCCCGCAATCACTTCATCCACACCGGCTTGCTTTCCGATTGCTTTCGCCGTGCGTTCATTATCACCGGTAAGCATCACCACTTTAATTCCCATATTCTGCAGTTCTTTTACCGCCTGGGGACTGTCTTCTTTGATCATATCGGCAACCGCAATAATTCCTAACAATTTCCCATCTTTTGCAAAGAAAAGCGGTGTTTTCCCTTCCTCTGACAGTACTTCTGACTTTTCTTTTATACTCTGTGATATTTCTGACTTTTCACTTACAAATTTGTAATTGCCGCCAATCAAAGTACTGCCATCCAGTACCGCCGAAAGACCATTGCCCGGCAATGCAGTAAAATCTGTCACTTCTCCCACTGCAATATCTTTATTTTTTCCATAAGCGATAATAGCTCCCGCAAGTGGGTGTTCGCTTTTTTGTTCCAATGCATACGCATGGAAAAGTAATTCCTTTTCACTAATACCCCCTACAGGTATTACATCTGTTACTTTTGGTTCACCACCGGTGATCGTGCCTGTCTTATCCAGTGCCACGATTTGTGTTCTGCCGGTTTCCTCCAATGACACTGCAGTCTTAAACATAATACCGTTTTTGGCTCCCATTCCGTTGCCCACCATAATGGCAACCGGCGTGGCAAGCCCCAGTGCGCAGGGACAGCTGATTACCAGCACTGAAATTCCTCTGGCCAGTGCAAATCCCAGACTTTCTCCCGCAAGCAGCCATACAATAATTGTCACCACAGCAATTGCAATCACTGCGGGCACAAACACACCGGAAACCTTGTCTGCAATCTTTGCAATCGGTGCCTTAGTCGCCGCCGCATCACTGACCATCTGGATAATCTGTGACAAAGTCGTATCTTCACCAACTCTGGAAGCCTGACACGTGAGAAATCCTGATTGATTCAACGTAGCTGCCGACACCGCATCGCCCGGTGCCTTATCCACAGGGATACTTTCTCCGGTAAGTGCAGCCTCATTGACCGCACTGTTACCTTCAACAACAATTCCATCTACAGGGATATTCTCACCGGGCCGCACCACAAAGAAATCTCCCTTATTTACCTGCTCAATGGAAATCTCCGTCTCTACTCCATCCTGTAAAATCGTAGCCGTCTTCGGTGCCAGCTTCATCAGACTCTTCAGGGCATCTGTAGTCTTACCTTTCGAACGGGCTTCCAACATTTTCCCCACAGTGATCAGGGTAAGAATCATAGCCGCCGATTCAAAATAAAACTCATGCATATACGCCATGACACTTTCCATATTCCCTTTTACTTGGGCATCCGTCATAGCAAAAAGCGCATAGGTACTGTAAACAAATGCTGCTGTCGATCCCAGTGCCACCAACGTGTCCATATTCGGTGCCCTATGCCAGAGACTTTTATATCCACTGATAAAAAACTTCTGATTGATTACCATAACCACTGCCGTTAAAAGAAGCTGTATAAGCCCCATGGCAATATGGTTATCCTGAAAAAATGCAGGCAAAGGCCACCCCCACATCATGTGCCCCATAGAAAAACACATAAGAACTGCCAGGAATCCCAACGATGCCAATAGCCTCTTCTTTAAAATTGGCGTTTCTCTGTCTGCCAGCAATTCTTCATCTCCAACAGTTTTGCCTGTTTGTCCGGCATTTGTCGTTTCACCTTTCCTGGACGCACCATAGCCCGCTTCTTCCACAGCTTTGATAATATCAGCTGCCGCTGCAGTTCCCTCCACACCCATGGAATTCGTCAGCAGACTGACAGAGCATGAAGTAACACCTTCCACTTTTGACACTGCTTTTTCCACTCTTGCACTGCAAGCCGCGCAGCTCATCCCCGTTACTGTATATTGTTCCATTCTGACCTCCTGTCCACAACACTGATTGCGGTTATTTCATCAGTTTTTGAAGAATTTCCACCAATTCATCCACTGTTTCTTCTTTTCCCTCTCTTATATCATTCGTCACACATGTCTTTATATGATTCGCCAAAAGAACCTTATTAAAACTATTTAATGCCGCATTGGCTGCTGCCACCTGTACAAGGATATCTGTACAGTAAGCATTTTTTTCCACCATGCCTTTGATTCCACGGATCTGTCCCTCAATACGATTCAATCGGTGAATCAGATCTTTATATTCCTTTTCAGAACGTTCTTTTGTTTTGTGACAACAACATTCTTTTTGCTCATCCATATATCGTTCCCCCTTTTCAGCATCATTATATACCCCTACGGGGTATATTGCAAGTACTAATTTTCTCTCTTGAACTATTCACCATATGGATGCTCATATCATTTCCCAGCAACCCCATAAAAAAGACAGAGAATCACGTATATCGAAACTCTCTGTCTTTTTACTATAACACTTTATGATGAGACTTTTTCTCAACTCAATCTTCTGTTTTCCAGAGGCAGATTGGATGTCCCGGCTTCCCATCCAGAATGATTCTTTTCCCACCATCCAGTACCGTATGATCTTCCTGTTTCCATTTTCCCTCCGGAAGATCCACGTACCTGCTGTTTTTCCCTTTTTCACAAATTGGCGCCACCAGCAGTCTGTCACCCAGCATAAACTGTGTATTCACCTGTTCCATACCCTGTCCCGGAAATTCATATTCCATATAACGCACAATCGGTTCCCCTGTCTCTTCTGCATGATGCCATACTCTTTCCATATATGCACTATAGTTTTCACGGGTCCGTACACACTCTCTGACTTTTTCAAAATTCTCTTTTTTCAATACCCTCCATGGGGCGGCAGAAAACTGCATCACAGGAAGGAGGCAGGCTATTTCCCCATGACGAACAAACAATTCTTCATCCAGCCTGTCACTGTTTTCCTGAAAATTCAGATATTCTCCTCCTCCGATCATATCCGGACTTCCAAAAGGCATTCCCAGAATTCCCTGTGCCAGTGTATCCGGAAGCAATGCATTCACACCATGTATGCTCCAGTCATGAGGTTTATCACAGAGACGCTGCATCAGTGCCATACCACCTGCTTTCCATGCTGCACGAAATTCATTCAATGTATACTGTTCTCCAAAAGTACACCACAGGCGGCACATTTCCCCTGGAGTCACATTCCCTTTTGTCACCATACTTTCCGGATAAAAACAACAGTCCCCGGCATCAAACTTAAAACCGTCCACACCCAGATCCTGCAGTGCATCCAACTGTGTTTTCAGCCAACGCAGCGCTTCCGGATTGGAAAGATCCAAAGACGCAGAGTAACCATTCCACCATTCCGTGATCATTGGTTTACCATTCGTATTTTTTATCAAAATATCCATATCTCTCGCCTGTCGGTAAGCCAGTGTATCTGCAGTCACAAACGGACATAACCACAACATAACCGTAAATCCCATCTGATGCAGCTCAGCAATCATTTCTTTTGCACGAGGAAATTTCTCATAGCTAAACGTCCATCTTCCATAATAATCCGACCATCCGTCATCTATCATCAAAATACCGACAGGCAGATCGTTTTCCAGAATGCTATGTGCATACTTCAATACGTCCTTTTCATTCTGATAAAATGTCAGTTCAATCCAGGTATTATAAACCGGCTGTCTGACCATTCTTTCATCCAGTTTCTTTTCTCCAAATGGAAAATGATCCCTCATCGCTTCCAGATAGGCATCTTTTAACGTTCCTTCCGTATCTGATACCTGCACTTCTCCTGTGATTGTCAGTTCATTCTCCCGGAATTCTGCGAGAAATCCTTCCTCCCCCCAGATATACCTTCCCTTGCTGGAGAGAAGAAGTGGAGCAGCCTGATTGGGCGAAAGGTTCACTCTTAAATCTATGACTTTATTCTCACCGGGAGCCACCGGCATGGAAGACGAGCCATATACATAACCGCCATACCAGAATTCATTTTCTCTGAATCTTATTTTCATAATCAATTCCTCACTTTCTTATTTTTTCTTCACGAGTCAATCTCATGATTCTTGCCATCTATGCCTGTAAAGAATATCTGCCAATACCTCCACAGATTCTTTTTCACCATTTTCCAACCATGCCATATAAGCGCTGAGCAATGAACCCTCATATGCACATAAAAGGTAATACTGTTCAACTGACGGTTCTTTTTCTTTAAAATAAGTATCCAGCAAGTAAGAACTCAGTGCATCAAACAATAAATTCTGCATACCGATTTTGATAATACATTTGATAAAATTTTTATATTTCACAAAATACTGGAAGCACTGCAGAATATTTTCGTATTCTCCATAACGTTTTCCTTTTTTCAATTTCCCCGCTTCTCGTCTATATTTCTCCACAATCTCATCCATGTACTTTTTGAATACGTCTTCTTTGGAAGTATAATTTCTATAATAGGTCATCCGGGACACACCTGCCCGATCTGTAAGCTCCGAAATCGTAATTGCGGAAAAAGGTTTTTGTTCTGTCAACTGAATCAAAGCAGTAACGATACATTCCTTTGCCAATTGATTGGACTGGTTTTTCTTCTTCATGGACAAATCCTCCTGTTCCCATTGTAAATAGGCTTCCTAGAAAATGCAACCGAAAATAACCTGCTTAATCGGATTCTCCAAAAACAGAAAAGGCCGGGAAAGTGTATATGTTTTACACTTCACCGGCTCATCTCTACATCCAAGTTCATCATGGATACACCGTTTTTTCGTTTGGAAGCAGAAGGCATCATTTTGCAGACAGTAGCACAGCTCATCCGCTATTTTTCCTCAACATCTGCCGTACAACTTGCTGATACTCACTTAATGACCATTGACCGAATCCGCAAAGTTATGTCCTACGTAGAAGAACATTATAAAGAAAACATATCCCTGCAGGATGTTTCTGATCTCCTGGGTATAGGAAAAGAGTATTTCTGCCGCTTTTTCAAGAAAAATATGGGAATTTCTTTTTTACAATATCTGAATGAAGTCCGTCTGTCTCATATCTATCAGGGTCTTATGGACACCGATCTTCCTATTGCTGAACTCATGGAAGAAAACGGATTTTCCAATCAGAAATTATTTAACCGTTCTTTTAAAGAATTGTATGGATGTACACCTTCTTCCGTACGCAAAGCACCCGATTAATTGCTTCTGTTTTTCACACAAATTGCCGTTCCCACAGCTCCTGGACCCACATGGCTTCCGATACAGACCGCTAACGGATTATAGTATACCTCCATCTGTGGAAATGCATCCGCCACCTCATTTTTCCATTGTTCCTCTTCCTCCCGGCTAAGTCCTGAACCTGCGGTTCCGATCACGATCCTGCTTCTGTCTATTGATTGAAACCGGGTATTCAGATCATTTTTAACTGCTTCTATCATTTTATGTCTGCATTTTTTCATGCCCCTTACTTTGGCATATGCATCCAACTTTTCTCCCTGAATCGTGAGGATTGGTTTCACATTAAATACTGCGCCCAAAGCCGCACCGGCCGGCGTAATCCTTCCTCCTTTTTTCAGGAATTCCAGTGTATCCACCGCTATATAAATACTGGAATCATATGCAGAATCTTCCAGTTTCCTTCTGATTTCTTCAGCAGATTTCCCGTCTTTCGCCATGTCTACAGCATCCAGTACAGATTCTCGCATTGGTATGGAAATTTGATGATTATCCACAACACATACTTTTCCATCAAATTCTCTGGAAAGACTGACAGCAGTCTCGCAGGAATTACTTAATCCGCTGGACATGGGAATATATACCACCTGGTCATATCCGGATTCCAAAATCTGATTCCACATCTCCATTACAAATCCCGGAGCCGGCTGAGATGTGGAAATATCCTTTCCATTGATAAGGCTTTGATAAAAACTTTCCTGTGTAAGATCCTGTCCTTCGAAATGTGTTTCTCCGTCAATAATCACAGGCATAGCAATCAGGAAAATCCCCATTTCTTCTGCTTCTATTTTTGTAATCCCACTGTTGCTGTCCGTCATAACTGCCGTCCTCATAGATATAATCCTCCTTATACTAAGTGTGACAAATTCATAAGTTTTGTTCCAACTGAAAATCAAAATTCTTATTGACTCTACAACAATTACAGAGTTTATGATATATATTGATATAAAGGTAAAGTTCTATATCCATTTGCCTTTTTATTCATCAATTCAAAAGAAAGAACAGGAGACTGATACTAGCCATATGAAACAAAACACACTAACAGAAGGTAACATTCTGAAAACACTTCTCTTTTTTGCAGTACCATTCCTGATTGCCAATATTCTGCAATCTTTATATGGAGCAGTCGATCTTTTCGTTGTGGGAAAATACTGCGGTGCCGAAAGTGTAGCTGCTGTCTCAACAGGAACACAAGTAACCCAAATCATTACCAGCCTGATCACAGGACTTACTCTGGGAGGTACTATATTAATCGGAGATGGCATGGGAAAAAAAGATTTTGAAAGCGTAAAAAAGATCATCGGTACTACGCTGACAATATTTGCTGTATTTGCGATCATACTTACCGTCTTAATGCTGTTTTTTGAAAGACAGCTTTTGACCCTTCTCCATACTCCACAGGAATCTTTTGAACTTACTGTCCAATATGTCACTGTCTGCTCGTTGGGAAATATTTTTATTTGCGGTTACAACGCGATCAGTGCCGTGCTTCGCGGGTATGGTGATTCCACACGTCCTATGTGCTTTGTAGGAATAGCCTGCATCATCAACATTCTTCTCGATTTCATTTTTGTAAAATATCTTGGACTGAATGTTGTGGGAACCGCTCTGGCAACTGTAATCTCACAGGCTTTAAGTATGATGATTGCCATTGTATATTTAAAGAAAAAAGAGTTTCTCTTTGATTTCCG
Source organism: Lachnospiraceae bacterium (assembly GCA_004556655.1). Lineage (GTDB taxonomy): Bacteria > Bacillota > Clostridia > Lachnospirales > Lachnospiraceae > Oliverpabstia. Next base: position 82,425 of record SFGF01000021.1, read on the forward strand.
CATAAAAAGTTTTTATCCCGTAGGAATTTATGCAAAAAAATTGGCTCAGGTGGGAATCCCTATCTCTCTGCAGGAACTGATGGTGAGAATTTCCTTTCTGTACCTGACAGCCGTCATGAACAACTGTGGTGTCTATGCTGCTTCTGTCGTTGGGATCGGTGCCAAGTATGATGTATTTGCCATGCTCACAGCCACCTCTATGGCCAGTGCACTGGCTGCCATCACTGCCCAGAATATCGGTGCCAGAAAACCGGAACGGGCAAAAAAGAGTCTGTGGTACGGTCTTAGTTTCGCCCTCTTTGTTTCCTGTCTGTTCTGGCTGTGGGCACAGTTCAGTCCTCAGTCCATGATCCGTGTTTTCAGCAATGATCCAAATGTGATTGCCGCAGGAGTACCGTATTTTACTTCATGCAGTTATGACTACATTCTGGTAACGATTGTATTCTGTCTCAACGGCTATCTGAACGGAAGACAAAAAACTGTATGGACAATGATCAGCTGCAGCGCCGGAGCTTTATTTTTAAGAATTCCACTGGTATGGTTCTTCGGTAATCATTTTCCTGATGATCTTGGAATGCTGGGAAGAATTGCACCCACTGTTTCTGGTATTATGGCCTGTTACACACTGATTTATGTATTATGGGAAGGAAGAAAGGTGAGAAATCAGCGATATGAATCATAACGGATTATTTCGAATCGGAGAAGTATCAAAGCTATTTCATGTAAGTATCAGTATTCTCCGGCATTATGACAAAATTGGCCTTTTAAAACCAGAATATACTGATCCGGATACCGGATATCGTTACTACAGTACTCGGCAGTTTGAATGTCTGAATACCATCCGTTATCTGAGAGCACTGGATATGCCTCTTGAAAAAATATCCGGTTTTTTGCAAAACAGAAATATTGACAGCATCCATAGTTTACTGATTGAACAACAACATGAAGTAAAACGACGGCGACAAGAGCTTGCCCTCATTGAGCATAAAATTGAAAAACGTCTCCAGCAGCTGGAAGACGCTCTGTCTTCCCAACTGGATGTAATCACGCTAATCCGTAATCCGGCACGCAGACTTACTGCGATTCGCAGGGAATTGTCCCCTTCTAATTATCTGGATCTGGAATATTCTATACGGGAACTGGAGCAGTCTGAAGAAAATTCCGTGACTTTTCTGGGTAAAGTCGGTTTGGGGATATCCGAGAAAAATCTTAACCATCACCGATATCGCCCTTATGACATCGTCTTTATCCTTCTGGATGAGGAAGATCAGTTTAACGGGAAGACTATTTTCCTCCCGGAAGAGACCTGCCTTTCCATACGTTTTCAGGGCGGTCATGAAAGAGCACCGGAGTATTACGAAAAATTGATGTCTTATATCGAACAAAATCATTATTCTGTCACAGGTTTTTCAAAAGAAATCACCATGATCGATTATGGACTGACGGATGTTGTGACCAGATTCGTGACGGAGATTCAAATACCGATAAGTTCTATTTTTGAACCCCATCAGAAATAAGTGTTCATTTCAGAGTACCACAATTCCCGGAAGACAGTGGTACTCTGCTCCGTGTTTCAATCCTACTATAAAGTCCTCAATACTCCTGCTCAGATATGTTCCAAGTTTTTTGTCATCCTCATATTTTTCCCTGACCATTCTGTCGTTCAGTGACAACAGAACTTTTCGAATATGTTCCTCATTGTTTGCCTGTACCCAATATTCTAACTTTTTATAATCTTCTTCACTTGGTACTGTATCCGGACGTTTACCGATCAAAGTACATGACAGAATATTCCGATAGATGATATCACAGAGATTAAAAAACTGTGTCCGATAATCAGAGTGAAAGCTTTGCAGTTTCTCACAGATATATGTTTCCGGCAATTTTTTCATGAATTTTTGTTCCATACAAATAGAATTCATGTATACTTCTATGGCATCAATTCCATGCCTCCCCTCCACAGGACAAAGTGTAGGATAATCCATGGTAATGATGGTCTCCTGAGGTGCAAACTGAGGGTCATAGTATAATAAAAATCCCGGTATCGCCCTGAGAACGGTATCTCTGTAATTGTCATTTCCATAAAAATGAAAATCCAGAATCATCTCATTATACTGTTTTTGTACCTGTTTCACTTTTTCAAGAACTTTTTGATATCCCAGCCGATATGCTTCTCCTGCAGATTTTTCCCCAAGAGCTATCGGAAGATCTTCCATTTCTACTGCCTCATATACGGATTCATACTCTTTGATACAATATATTACTGCATCCATTAACTGCTGCGCCTTTTCATAAGTCACGGAAGTGCTTTCGTTACCGGTATATTTCTTTACAAGATCTGCCACAATCGGAATCAATTCTTCCATTTTATATTCACTGTTTTCCATCTTCTACTCCCAACACATATTTCTAAGTATTTCCATATAAAGTTCTTTATCCCATCCCTGATTCTCAGCGAACTGCCCGTATTGTGTAAATCCATCTGTTTTCTGAAATCCACGGTACCCACCTCTGATCACCCTGGCAAATACATCAAGGCAGGTTCCTTCCAGATAATCCAGATCCCCAAAACAAACCGTTTCATACTGTTCTTTCATAAAATGAAGCAGTTCATCGTCTGTCATTTCATCCTGTGTCTCATTTTTATATAGGTAAAAAATATTCTGCAGTCTGATCAGTGTATCCGTATAATTATCCTGATGAATATAACCGGAATCACAAAATTCATAAATAATCTTTGGCATGATACCCTCACCAAATTCCACTCTCTGCTGCTCTTTCAGACTGTTTATTTTTTCCTGAACCAGAAGCTGTGCATCAGCAGCTGATAAAGTAAGTCCGAATTGTTCCGTATATTGATTTGTCTTTCTCAGACTTTCCAGCTGATTTGCTTCTGATATTATTTGCATCCATTTCTTTTCATCCATGCTGATAACTCCTTTTCCTCTCTGGAATCCCTTGAATTGTATTGTGTTTGCATGATTATATTCCGTAAGCTATAAAGTTACCAGACTTAAAATTTTGCCGATTTTGTGGTAATATAATGGTACAAAAATAAAATTTTTATTCAAAAAGATGCATTCGCTCTCGATAGCAGCGTATGCATTATTTTTTTCTAAATATATCACACAGGCTATTGACAATTATACCTGGTCAAAATATAATTACTATTAGTAATTATTTGTAGTAATTATCAAAAATAATTAAGCTTTCCATACTGCTTCAGGTTTTCATCCCTGAGGCCTTACAACATAAAACATCCTGAGAGGAGGTGTGCTTATGGATCGAAATAGCTTGAAGCATCTGCTGGATGCCTGTTTCACTGCAAAACGTATTGTTGAAACTCTGCCCCAACTACCTGAAGGTATGAAACCTCGTCATATTCATGTTATGGATGCCATTCAGGAAATCAACTCCATTCAGGGAATATGTCGTGTCAGTGACGTGAGTACACGATTAAACATTACCATGCCCAGTATTACCAAACTGATTCAGGAACTGGAACAACTTGGTCTTGTGACAAAACAGCCGGATCCCAACGATAAGCGTGCAGCACTGCTTTTCCTGACAGATGACGGAACAGCATGCGTAACGAAACATGTACTTGATTTTCATACCGCCTGGGCCGAGGCTCTAAGTGATGTCAGTGATGAGCAGGCTCAGGAGGTAATTGATATTATTGAAAAATTGCGGCTTTCGATGCCGGGAATACAGGGAGGAAAGAATTGATATGAAAAACGAAAATGAACTTTCATTTGTAGAAGGACCGGTTTTTGGCGCTCTTATAAAATTCGCACTGCCGGTACTGGGTGCTTTGATCCTTCAGGCCGCCTATGGAGCTGTCGATCTTATGGTGGTAGGACAGTTTGGAGATGCTTCCAGTATTTCCGCTGTTGGAACCGGAAGTACATTTATGCAGATGGTAACCTTTGTCATAACCAGCCTTGCTATGGGTTCCACTGTCATCATAGGACAGCACATTGGCGAGGACATACCAAAAAAAGCCGGTGATGCTGTGGGAACCACCATTGTATTATTTGCGATTGTAGGTATCATTCTGACGATACTTCTGGAGCTAGGTGCAGGCGGTCTTATGACTTTACTTCAGGTACCGGAAGCTTCCTACGATAAGGCTGTCACCTACGTACGGATCTGTTCCGGCGGTATTCTGATCATCATTGCTTACAATGTAATCAGCGGTATTCTGAGAGGTGTTGGAAATGCCAATCTACCCTTTATCTTCGTTGGTATTGCCTGTGTAGTAAATATTATCGGCGATTTTCTGTTCGTTGCTGTTCTCCATATGGATGCTGCCGGTGCTGCACTGGCTACCGTTCTCGCTCAGCTCGTATCTGTAATTGCATCACTTTTTGTACTCCAGAAACAAAGCCTTCCTGTCTCTTTCTCACGACAGCAATGCAGAATATACGGAAACGAATTGAAAAAAATATTGAATATAGGCGTACCGATCGCTCTGCAGGAAGCTATGGTACAGGTTTCATTTCTTGTCATCAATACTATTGTTAATAATATGGGACTTATGCCTTCTGCCGGTTATGGTGTTGCACAAAAAATCGTATCCTTCATCATGTTGGTACCATCTTCCGTCATGCAGACTGTATCTGCTTTCGTTGCTCAGAATATTGGAGCCGGAAAGCCGGATCGTGCAAAAAGAGGCTATTTCACTGCCATGATCACTGGATGTACTGTGGGAATCTTTATTTTCCTGGCCGGATTTTTCGGCGGAGGACTTTTATCTTCACTATTTACCAGTGATGCAGACGTTATTGCACAGAGTGCGCTTTATCTGAAAGGCTTTTCTGTTGACTGTATCCTTACCTGTATCCTGTTCAGCAGTATCGGATTTTTCAACGGATCCGGCAACAGTATTCCTGTTATGATTCAGGGAATCTCTTCTGCTTTCCTGATCCGTATCCCGGTATCAATCCTGATGTCAAAATTACCCAATACTTCCCTGATGCTGGTAGGATTTGCAACTCCGATCACAACTATCTACGGTATTATTTTCTTTGTTGTCTGTTTTGCTCTGCTGCGTCGCAAAGCCGCCAGATCATAAGTTGAAATAAAAAGTGCTCCAATTTTTTTCATGGGGCACTTTTTATTTTATCGATTTTCAAAGGGGTAAACAGATATTTCCGAAAAACCGGCAGCAGTTTTCCTTAGTTCACCGATAAACTTCTCCAAAACCGGGTTCATCTTCCGCTGATCATTGAAAATCACATAACAGGTTCTCGGATCCGGCGCATTTTTCATTTGTACAGTACGATACTCCCCTTTACGGGATAAAATCTGTGCAACTGTAGAAGGTACAATCGCCCAGGCATCTTTCAATTTCAAAAGCTGCTCAAGAAGTGCCATATTATCCAGCGCTACTTTAATATCCGGATTACTGCCAAACCAATAATCATGCCACATGAGAAATGTATTGCTCCATGGAATATAAATTTCATCTGTAGTATTCAACTCCGAAGGCAACAACGTATCCTCGTATTTTGCATTTTGTGCACAAATAAAGGTCAGCTTCTCATGAAACAGAGGAATGGTACGTACCTTTTTAAAAAAATGTGGATTGGAAATCAGCCCAAGATCCACCTCGCCATTTTCTACCGCCTTATATGCCACATTGGAACGCATAGTTACAAGATTCAGACGACATCCGGGATTATCTCTCAGAAAATTCGACAGTACCTGAGGCATGAAAAACAGATTTAAACTGTCCACATTGGCTATATGAAACGGCACTGAGCTTTGCTCCAGTTTAATATTTTCGGTTTCCTTCCAGAACTGCTCCCACCTTTTAGCAATCGGAAGAAAACGCTTTCCTGCTTCTGTCAGTTCGATAGAGCGTACTCCCTTACGCCGAACGATCAGTTCTGTACCCAGCTCTTTTTCCAGAGCAGAAAGACGATGACTGAGGGCCGGCTGTGAAATATAGAGCATTTCTGCTGCTTTTGAAAGGGAAGAACTGGAAGCAATCGTCAGAAACGTTTGGATATCCATATAATTCATAAAACAATTCCTCTCAAATATAAACGCTCATTATATTATATAGTTAATTTATGCATTTTACAATATATTCCGGCTTGAGTTTCCGCAAACTGCTATTTTAAAATGCAAATAGCTTTCAAAAGTGCCAATCTGTCAAATTTTTGAGAGATATAGAATGGCAGTCTTATGAATA
>SFGF01000099.1 GCA_004556655.1 Lachnospiraceae bacterium
GGATTGGTCAAATGGTATGACAGAAGTCTCCAAAACTTTTAGCGGGAGTTCGATTCTCTCATCCCCTGCTGGAAACCGCCGTAGAACGGCGGTTTTTTATGTTACAGAGAATAGTAAAAAGAAAGAGGGAAAACAAATGCTGAACGAAAAATTGATTTTGAGGATGGCATCCTTTAACAAAGGTGATCCCAAACGCATTCAACATTTTATAAAAGTGTATGAGTACGCTCATATGATTGGAAAATTAGAAGGACTGGATGAGAAAACTCAGAAGATACTCGATCTTGCGGCTATTCTGCATGATATTGGGATTCGTCCAAGTGAAGAAAAATATGGACGCTGTGATGGGAAACTTCAGGAGCAGGAAGGACCGGTTTATGCAAAAGAAATGCTTCGGGAGTTTCCAGAAATTACGAAAGAAGAGACTGACAGAATATGCTACCTGATTGGCCATCATCATACATATACCGGTATTGATGGTGAGGATTATCGGATTTTATTGGAAGCAGATTTTCTTGTGAATGCTTATGAAGATGCGATGAGCAAAGATAATATCTGTGTATTCAGAAATCATGTATTCAGAACAAAAACGGGAATAGAGTTACTGAATACCATGTTTGGAATCACCATACTCTCACCGGAATAACAGATATCTTTTCAGCACATAACCGCACCAGATTGAACCAGCTTTTGCACTGATCCAGTATTATGGCATCTGTAGTAATTACACAGTCTTTATCCTGTAAGTTTCGATCCACATCAGGAATGACTTGAATGTCCAGCCCTATATTGTAATTTTTCCATATAGCAACAATCAGGCTTTTCAGGCGCCCGGAATTTGACACTGGAGCATCCAGATAGAAAATTACTTTTTTTACATTAAGACGCTCCAGTGAATCAGCAATTATCCGGATTACTTCTGGTGTGACATCAATTAAATGATAGGTGCCCCGCAATCCGGCCAGATCCCGTATGGTTCCATCCATGCATTTAAGCAGCAGAGATTGAGACAGTGCAACTTCCAGAGTGATAATTGTATTGAAACCATCTATATGAACGGTTTTTCCGTACAATTCTGTTTCCGTACATTCTTTTTCCTGACGTATCTGAAGCTGTGTATCGGATGAAATACTGTGCACGATAGCCAGTCTCTGGCGTTCGGATAACAGAAAATGATTTCCGACAAATACGGAAGCATTTTTTATGGAATATCCTTCATTGATTAGATAACGGATATGATCGGAAGCCTTTCTTAATTTACTGATGGCTTCTTTGGAAAAATCCCGTTTATCACTTTCTGCACTGCCTCTTTTCAAATTATTATCTCCTGTTCTGCTGTGAAATTAAGTATCAGTGAAACAATCTGTAATCACTTTTGACATCATGATGCATACAACTTTCGTCGCATTTTACGTTCCCGAAATCCTAAAAATGTTATCATATTATTTATTGTAAAACGCTTCGATGGCCTCACCCATATAAAAAGCGGATCCAGCCCCATAGGATGACGGAATGGTCGGAAAAGACAGTGTATCAGTGAAAGACGGAGAGTTTACAATCGTGTCCGGCGGAGACGGAATCAAATCTACGAATATAGAAGAAACAGATAAGGGATATGTATTGCTGGAAAACGGTTCTTTTCGGATCACATCAGAAGGGGATGCCATTCAGGCAGAGACAATGCTTCGAATCAATGATGGAACATATGAGTTGGTGACTGGCAGCGGGGATACAAGTACGAAAGGCTTGAAATCCTATGTGGATCTGATTATAGCTGGCGGAGAGTATACTATGGATACTTACGATGATGCAGTACACAGCGATCAAAATGTACAGATTGACGGGGGAAATTTTGTAATAATAACAGGAGATGACGGTATTCACGCGGAAGAAAATCTGGTGATCAATGGTGGGGAGATTGATATACAGCAAAGCTATGAAGGTATCGAAGGATTTGCCATTGTGATTAATGATGGAGATATCCGGGTAGTTTCAGAAGACGACGGAATCAATGCCGCAGGCAGTGATGGAAGTACTGATGTACCGAATAATAATTTCAAACCGAATGCTTCTGCAGAGGAACCAACAAATACGGGAACCGGTGGACAGACAGATGTGCAGGTCAACAATCAGATGCCGGAAAAGCGTGGGGAAATGCGCGGCAATAAACCGGATATGAGCGGTGGCAACGGAGCAATGCCGGATGATGGTACAACTATGCCTGGAGATAATGCCACTATGCGTGGCGGCGGAAGTATGCGCGGCAATAAAGGCGGCATGCCGGGAGAAGATCAAGGAGCTTCCCTTACGATCAATGGCGGAACTGTGTATGTAAACGCAGAGGGAGATGGTCTGGATGCCAATGGTGATATTTTGATGACCGGAGGAGATGTGACGGTCCATGGCCCAACGAATGGTGGCAACGGAACACTGGATTACGGTGCATCCTGTAAGATTAACGGCGGAACTTTCCAGGGTATGGGAAGCGCAGGCATGGCACAAAATCCGGATGAAGATTCTGAACAACCGATCATCGTATGTAATATGGGACAGCCGACAGAATTAGGTATGACCATTGTACTGAAAGACAGCAGCGGAAAAGTTATAACGGAAGTTACAACAGAGAAGAAGGTACAATGGTATGCTGTTTCATCACCGGAGCCTGTTAAGGGAGAAACCTATACGGTCTGTGTTGGTGATGCAGAAAAAAATGTGACATTGGATAATGTAATAAACCGGATAGGGTAATGAGTAATGCAGATAAGAAATAAATAAGGTAAGTGAAAGACAGACAGAAAGGGAAATCCCGGCTATAATAGCCGGGATCTTTTTTTGTTAGTTTGCAGATTTTGCTGCCATTTTTTTTCTGTTATTGATTTTCAATATAATAACAAGAACAAAACCTATAATAGAAAGGCAGCCGGTGATAATGAAAAGAATGTTATAACCAGTAACGCCCGGGTTGTTATCAAGAATAGAACCGGCAGCGGTATATCCGAAGATTTCAGGAGAATATCCTACTACAGAGATGATTCCGGAAGCGGTTCCGGCAAGTTTTTTAGAGATACCGATCTCATCAATAGGTGCAAAGTACAGAGCCTTAACTGCAAGAAGGAACAGACCCTGCAAAACAAAGTTAACAACTACGATTGGCAGCATTCCTCTATTAACAGGAATCAGCAGATATGAGAATGAGAAAATCGTCATTCCAATGAATCCGTACTGCATGAAACGAATAACACTCTTCATCTTACTTGCCATCAGTCCTCCAAACAGTGAGCCGACCATCATCATAACATAAGCACGGAAAACACCAAGAAGAGCGGCAGAAGAACTGCTCATGGAGTAAACTTCAGTAAAGTATGGTGTCAGGTAACCAAAGATCATTACTGCAAGGTAGTTACATGCAACAATGAAACCGCAAAGCCATACTCTTGGGATTTTAGCGACAGCTTTGAAATCTTCCAATGAAACAGTGCTGACATCTTCTTCACTGATTTTCGGATCTTGAACAAATAAGATTACGAGAATACCGCCAACGATCATCATAATACTGTAGAATACGATTGCGCCGGAAAGACCTTTTGCTTCATCTACAAACTGAGAAAATACAAATACGGAAGCGAGAGCGATGAGAGTTCCGACCAGACCACGTCCGCCTTCCAGGAATCCGAATAATTTGCCTTGTTCGTCTTCGTTCCCTAGATTGTTTGTGATTTTTACCATAGAAGCCCAGAATGTGAAAACTGTAGTAATACCAAATAAAGCATGAATAATCAGCAATGAAGTATATCCGGGCAGTGTTGCATACCAGAGACCAACGGCACCGGTACCAAAACAGGAAAATACAATCAGTTTCTTTGGTGATATTTTATCTGCAAGCATACCGCCCGGGAAATAACAGATAAAGTTCATAAGACCATACATGGTAAGCAGTAATCCTAACTGTGTTTTTGTTGTGCCGGTTGCAGCCTGCAGTGTTGAAAAATAGATGTCTTTCAGGTATGGAAGCTTTGTAATCATGCCGCCTACCAGAGATACAACGATAAGAACTACCCAGCGCTGTAACGCTTTTGATTTAAATTGAATCATGTCTTTTTCCTCCTTGTGAATTGAAAAATCTCTTTCTTTTGTTGCTGGTATGTAAATAATTCCCCCCTTTATCACCAGACTTTTTAAAGTGACATCAGTATATCATTGGAAATTGTCGAAAAACATATCTTCATTAGTGAAAACATATCATTTTTTGGGAATGAAATCTGACGAAAAAGGAAGGAAACAAAAAATGATATGAAATCAGAAAAAAGGATATGTTACTACAAAACGTTAGTTGATATACTTAAAATACAGTCAGAGAAGATAGAAAGATAAAAGAAAGAGGGGAAAAATGTGAAGAAAAAGAAAAAATACAATAGAAAGGAGAGTCTTGCAGCTTGTGTTTTTATCCTTCCTGCTCTGATACCGTTGCTCCTTTTCTGGATCGGTCCGGTATTTTATTCTGCCGGATTGAGTTTTACAGACTGGGATATGATATCTGAGCAAATCAATTTTATCGGTGTGGATAATTACAAAAGTCTGTTGGAGGATCCGGAATTTTACAGAACACTAAAAAATACATTGTTTTTTTCCATAGGAAACATTATACCTACCATTTTATTTGGTGTACTGATTGCATTGGCACTTTGTATGGTGAAACGGGGTGGATTTTTTAAAACGATTTTATTTTCTCCGTACATTACGCCGATGGTAGCGGTAAGTATTGTGTGGTCCTGGATTTTTGAACCGAGAGTTGGAATTTTTAATTATTTATTTTCTCTTGTAGGCCTGTCGGGACTACAGTGGACACAAAGTTCAGATACGGCCATGCTTTCGGTAGTCATTGTTACCGTATGGAAACAGATCGGCTGGGCGATGATATTTTATGTGGAAGCAATAAAAAAAGTTTCGCAGAATATCATGGAAGCGGCATCAATAGACGGAGCAGGAGGATTTGTCAAATTCATCAGGATTATCTGGCCATCAATTTCACCGACCACGTTTTTCCTTGTAATGATCACCACGATCAATTCCATTCAGGCTTATGACCAGATTCAGGTGCTTACGCAGGGAGGACCTGCAGGTGCGACAAGAACTTTGTTATACTATTTCTATATGGAAGCATTTGAAGCATTTAATACCGGAAAGGCTTCTGCAGTGGCGGTTATTATCATATTAATCACTGTTGTATTATCCATAGGAGAAACAGTGGTATCTAAAAAATATGTACATTATGATTAGGTGACGTATGAAAAAGATAAAGAATAATATTAGTAAAATCGTGCTGTATCTGGTTTTGGCAGTAAGCAGTTTTACCATTGCCTTTCCTTTTTTATGGATGATCAGTAACTCCATAAAAACAAAAGACGAAATCTGGGCAATGCCTCCCGAAGTGCTGCCGAAGATACCGCAGTGGATAAATTATCTCAATGTATTGCGGGAGGGGGACTTTTTTAACTATATGTGGAACAGCACAAGTACCGCAGTGATCTGTACAGTGATCGTATTGCTGAATTCTGCTATGTTTGCTTATGCACTTGTGTTTATCCGTTTTCGTGGAAGCCGGATTCTTTATATGCTGATTCTGGTAACCTATATTATGCCGGCGGCTTCTACGTATATCCCGTCTTATATTCTGATTTCCAAAATGGGATTGATGGATACACACATGGGATATATTGTATCAAGTTCGGCAAGCATTTTTAATATTTTTTATTATCGTACAACATATCTGCAGATTAACAGCTCCATTATGGAAGCTGCGAGAGCAGATGGGGCAGGCCACTGGCAGCGTTTCTGGAAAATTGTGATGCCATTGTGCATCCCTGCAACGGTTACTCTGGGAATTCTTTCCTTTATTGGAAACTATAATAATTATTTGTGGCCGTCCTTGATTATCAAAGATAAGGAGAAATATTTTGTCAGTATGGGGTTAAAAGCATTTTTCTCCGGTTATGGAGCTTATGGTATGGAGTGGGGGTCGATCATGGCTGCTTGTTGTGTAGTTGTTGTACCGTTAATTTTGATCGTGGCATTTGGACAAAAGTGGATTATAAAAGGAATCACCAATGATTCTGGTGTAAAAGAATAGAAGAAGAACAGGAGGAAGAATATGAAGAAAAAAATGATAAGTCTATTTCTGTGCGGAATGATGGCAGTTACAGCAATTGTAGGATGTGGAGGTTCCGGTGAGACTGAATCAGAAGAATCAGGCAGTGAAGTGGTGGAGATTGAATTTTGGTATGGTCTTGGCGGAAAACTTGGTGAAACCATGGAATCCATTATCAATGATTTTAATGAGTCACAGGATGAAGTGAAAGTGACAGGGGTACAGCAGTCCGACTATGCAGAAACCAAGCGGCTGGTACAATCGGCAATCGCATCCGGTAAAGTACCGGCAACTGCTTTATTTACCAATCAGTATCTGCAGCAGTTTGCAGAAAAAGGAACTCTGGAATATCTGGACAGTTATATTGAAAACGATTCAGAGTTTCATAAGGAAGATCTGGTAGAATCATTGATGGATTACTGTCAGAATACAGAAGGAAAAGTGTTTGGGCTTCCGGTATATGGAACAACGCAGGTTATGTATTATGACAAGGCTGTTTTTGAGGAAAATGGAATTGATCCGGATGAAGCATTTGCAAATTGGCAGAATCTGGCTGAAGCAGCGGAAAAATTGACAGTAAAAGAAAATGGAGAAACGGTTTTCTATGGCTGGGAGCCTATGTATGGGGTGGAAAATCTTAAAGACATAGCATTCAGCAATGGAGGAAAGGTGCTGAGTGATGATGGAAAGACGGTATTGATTGATTCATCGGAGTGGGTGGAATCCTGGGAAGCAATTCGAAAATGGATTCATGATGATCAGATTATGGGAATTCATTCCGGCGGAGACGGATGGGAGTATTGGTATAAAACAATTGATGATGTTATGCAGGGACGCGCAGCCGGATATATAGGTTCCAATGGTGATCAGGGTGATTTAGATTTCGATAAACTGGCAGCACATATTCAGCCGGGATTTGGTGATCATGCTCCTTCACCGGTAGCCGATCCGATCACCTGTGCAATTTTAAATAAGGCTTCAGATGAACAAAAAGAAGCGGGATTTAAGTGGATATCTTATTTGACAAGTGTACAGGGAACTGCAAAGTTTGCGATGAATACAGGTTATACGCCGGTAAGGACTACAGCATTGGAAGATGAAGCATTTCAGGCATACCTGGAAGAAAATCCACAGGCAAGGGTTCCGTTGGAACAGCTGGAATGTGCACAGAGAAACTTCTCCGATCCAACGAATGGAAAAATCGATCAGGCTCTGAAAGATGCGGCAGATATGGTAGAAATCGAAAATATTCCGGCAGAAGAAGCATTGAGGATTGCCAAAGAAACAGCACAGAAAGCACTGGATGAATACTGGGCTTCAAAATAATAATTAAAGGAGAAAATATAATGAAGATCAAATATTTGGGAACTGGCGCTGCTGAGGGAATACCAGCACTGTTTTGCAGATGTGCGACTTGTAATGAGGCAAGAAAAAGAGGAGGAAGAGAACTCAGGACACGTTCACAGGCAATCATTGATGATAAAATATTGGTGGATTTTCCGGCAGACAGTTATTTTCATATTCAGCATTACAACATGGATTTTTCAAGCATTGCGCAACTGTTGATTACCCATTCACATGATGATCATTTTTATCCGTTTGATCTGTTGATGCGTCTGCCGATCTATGAACATGATATGGGAGCAGAGGTATTACATATTTATGGAAATGATGTGGTTGGAAGTCTTTTAAAAGAGGCAGCAGACAGATTTTGCGTTCCGGAAATCTGGGATTATCTGCAATTTCATGAGGTAAAACCATTTGAAAAGTTTGAGATCGAAGACTATACGATTTATCCGATGCCGACAAAACATATGAAAACAGAAACAGCTCTGATTTATCTGATAGAGCATAACGGAAAAACAATTCTTTATGGAAATGACAGCAGCATGTTTTACGATGAAATATGGGAGTTTTTGGAAGGGAAAAAGCTGGACTGTGTCAGTCTGGACTGCACTATGGGAAAACATCCAATCGATCCAAACCATATGGGATTTCAGCATAATCTGGCGATTCGTGATAAGTTGATGGATATGGGATGTACAGATTCGGATACCAAATGGATCTGTGTACATTTTTCTCACAATGGGGAGATGCTTTATAAAGAAATGACAGAATGGGCAGAAAAAGAGAATTTTGAAGTTGCCTGGGACGGAATGGAAGCGGAGTTTTAGCAGGTAAAAGGTTTATTGACATAAAAGATAGCTGAGTTTATGATGACTACATGAAATTATAATATATGGACAAAGGAAATTTATGAAAGCAATGATTGAAAAACTGAAAAAAACGTCTCTGATTAAAAAGATTATAATCATTTATGCAGTTGTAGTTATTTTTCCGGTATTTATGCTGGTCAGCTATCTTTCAATGTCTCAGTATGAGAAGCTATACACAGAAACTGTAAGCAGTAAGCAGCTGGCTTTGGAACAATTGACGCAGAGCATTCAAAATTCACTGGCAACGGTAGAAACGCTGTCTCAGAATCTGGCTTATCGAAGTCCCATTGCATCTCTGATTTCCAGAAACAATCTGGAAAATTTTCCAATATGGACGAAGCGTTCCAGTAATGAAATTATAGATGCATTACAATATACATTAAAATATCAAAACAGGGGAATTGAAGATATAAATATCTATACAAATAAAAATGAGTTATGCGATCAGGAGAATTTTTACAACATATCGCTTTTGTATGGATTTGATTTTTATGATAATTTTCATGAACAGCAGAAAGTTGCTGATTTCTACTTTCTGGATAAAGAAACGACAGAAAAGTATTTTGCAAAAAAAGATATGAATGCATCTATAGATGAACTGTTGCTTTTTGTTCGTGATATACGGAATGAAGAGGACGATGTTTATTCAGGATTGCTTGTTTTTGAAATAGACCCTGAAAAGTTTTTGCTTTCCCTTCAGGAAAACAAGCGAAATGAGTATAGTATTTATTTTACCAATACCAAGGACTTCTGGGGAGAACCGTTAAGTACCAACGTGATTTCAGCCATTCAGTCTTCTGTTGCGGAAAACACGGTGAACTTCTCAGAAGTATCTTTTGGACATCTGTACAGTTATATCAAGGATTATAAACTGGTAGTGATTGACAGAAACGCGATTGAGAAAAACAGTTACATCATACTTGCTCTTCGGATTTTTGTATTGTTCAGTCTGCTCATTGTGGTACAGGCTCTGTGTCTTCATATTTTGATTAAATATATTATGAATAAAATCAACAAAAATATCAACGAGATGGACAGAATTGTGGCAAATGGATTTGAAGGACAGATCCCTGTTGATGAATGTGATGAATTCC
>SFGF01000100.1 GCA_004556655.1 Lachnospiraceae bacterium
GTAAACCTGCCCGCTCTTGATCACATAGGTATAGTACCATGTGATGCCGCCGGAATCCAGAGCATCCCCAATGATAGTTATTTCTGTATTCTTTGTAACGGTAGTCACTGCACTGTTGCCGGTTCCCGGACCGGTCCGCAGGTTCACGCTGTCCCCGGTGACTGTCCCCCTCCGGTAAGTAACCTGGAGCCCTTCATATATCTCCCCGAGGATCCGGACACGATCAAACAGATTCGTCCCTGTGCCGGTATAACCACTGGTGCCGTTACGGAAATCACCGTTGGTGATCAGGTTATACCGGCTGGCAGCTTTTCCTTCCTCCAACTGAAAGCAGTCAAAATAAACATCTGCTTTCCCACGGATCCCCGCATAGATTTTTCCTGATGATACACTCTCTGTCTCCGGCAGGGAAAGTGTTGTTATCAGACGGTACCATCCGTCTTCGGTCTTATAGTAATCCACCTCTTCCGAATATATGGTATCCCCGGAAGCTAATGTTGCCTGGATCTGCACCTCACATTTTCCCTGTTCCAATACAGCATCCGGTGCATTCACATAAGCAGAAAAAGTATATGTCTTTCCATTTTCAAAATTTACACTCTGCTGGCAGCCGCTTTTCCCCGTATCTTTTGTAGATACCATATGGAATGTATTCGTCCCTACGAGGGCTTTTGCGGCATCTGCATGCAGGGTGACGGACGCTTCTTCCTGTATCCTGTTCCATCCGGTATCAGATTCCAGATAGGAATTCTGCAGAAAGTTCACTGCAGTCGTCTGAAACTTTGAAACTTTTGATATTTTGTTGGAATTGCTTCCTCCTGTCATATACCTGGAACTCTGCGCCTGCCCTTTGTCATTTCTAACAGAGATTGTGTTTCCGGTATGATTGAACAGGTAAATCTCTTTCCGCCCTTCTCTGTCTGTAAACGTCGTATGGTTGCTCCACCTATCAATCGAAAACATCTGTCCAGCCGTACTGCCGGAATTTTCTTCCACCTGTTCTACCCGATGGGGTGTAACTTCCGAATATGTATAGTGGATGTTGTATCCATCAATATTCTGGACGGTTTCCAGCATTCCGTTTCCATTATATATATAACTGATTACTTCTCCATCCGTATCTGTGATCTGGGTCAGCTGACTTCCCTGATAAGTAAAAGTCTTTGTTTTTTGATAGGAATCTTCCACCGTACTCAGAAGCCCGCTGCTGTTATAAGAAAGTGTTACAGTACGTCCTGCCCCATCATGGATACTCGATATCTTTCCGGAAGTGTATGTGATTGTCAAAGCATTCCCGTTCTGATCCTCAATACGTACCAGATTGCCCCCTGAATTAAATAATAACTTGTTATCAGATTTGTCAGTGACTGTATAGGCATAGGATGCTCCTGTTGTTATTGAAAGCTTCAGATCGAGCCCACTCTCATCCAACCATTCTTTTTTTTCATCATCATAATAAAAATAATGCTGCGTGCCGTCTTCATCCGTGTAAATGTAATATTTCACACCGGTTATCGTCTGTTCCTTTATGGTCTGATGGTAATTAAGCCTCCATCCGTTCCCATAACCCATATTCGTTCCCTGGTCGTTGGTATTATACACATGGGTAAGGGATATCGGCATCAGGTTGCCGGTGGTGGATACCGTATCATGAACCAGTATCATATTACCGTTATAATCGTTCACATAACCGGTTCCTACACGGCCAATGTCTTGTTCATGGTATGTCCAATAATCTTCCAGACCACTGTTATTGATATAACCGAAAATCACACTGGGACGGCATTCTTTTGCAGAAGACGAATAGTCGGAAGAGACGTATTCCGTATAATCACCATCTTCCCTGGAAGCCCTTATCATGACGCCTCCGCATTCCCCTTCCCGCAGCCATTCTTGCGCCATGGCGGTGATATCGAAAGTAATACACTTTCCCACTTCCGTAGTAAATACCGCATAATCTTCCGCTGTATTGTCCGTATCCGGCATCGTCATCCATGTAACGCCGGTCGATGTCCAGGTCGTATCATTGATCTTACGGGCCATAACCGTCCGCTGGGCATTACCGGAAGAATAGCAGTATAGATAGAGTTTCGCATCGATAACCATGTCTCCTGTTTTCAGGTTCGGCAGCGTAAAACGCATAAAACTTCTGGTCACGCCGCCGGAACTGTCAATACCTGTCTTCAGGACCGAACGGTTATAAAAATTGGTATTTGGGCTTGTAGACAATACATAGGTATCCTGAATAGAGGTCGCATCCTGATCGGTTCTTATAGCCGGATCTACGACTACAGGGAATGTCCTCCCCTCTTCACTCAGCCATGCTTCATCCACAGTAACTGTGATCTCACATTTTTTTCCATTTCCATTTTTCAATTCTACCGATACATCTGTGGAAAATTCGCCATCCGCATCATAGACAAACGGTGCATCAATCTCAAAAACATCTTTTCCTTCCCAGTCCCGAAACAGGATCCGGTTACCATCCTGTACCGGTTCCATACCATGTGCCTGATATTGGAAAACAAAACGATTGGGAGCATTCGAATCCTTTATAATGATATTTTCTTTTACACGCTGGGATTCCAGGATATATTCCAGATCTACGCCTGGGAGGATATCCCCATATACCACATCCGAATACAGGTTTTCGACTGCCATCATTTCCCGGTTATATTCTTCTGCTGAGGAAAAATAAGAGGCATCCATAGTCTCCTCACCGGGGTCATGGGTAGTGTTCCAGCCTTTCAACAGACAACGCGGGAAGATGGAAGCAAAAGACATGTATGGTACCGAATGACCTTGTTCTGGGTGAAGGAAACTGATGAAGTTCAAAAGCTTTTGACCCCAACATCATTTTTGTGTTATAATCAACATCAAAATGAACATCGGAAAGGAATGAGTAATATGTCAGAAGAAATGAACACCACACCGGTTACAGAAGAGAAATCCTCTATGGCCGATTTTGAACAGGAGCTGGAAGCTTCTTTTAAGAAAATAGAAGAAGGTGATATGATCACAGGTACGGTTATCGCTGTGGATGAGGAAGAAATCACACTTGATCTTAAGTATTACACCGAAGGTATCATTAAAGTCAGTGATTACAGCCGTGAGCCGGATTTCATGGTAAAAGAGGCAGTTCATGTAGGCGATGAGGTATCTGCAACTGTTATCGGACGTGATAATAAAAGAGGCTGTATCCTTTTATCCAGAGTAGAGGCAAATGATATTCTTGCCTGGGATAAGCTGCGTCAGCTGAAAGAAGAAAAAACGATTCTTGACGTAACAGTAAAAGGGATTGTAAATGCCGGCGTTATCGCTTATGTGGAAGGAATCCGCGGATTTATCCCTGCTTCCAAGCTCGCCCTGAATTATGTAGAAGATCTGAATGAATACCTGAACAAAAATATTCAGGTACAGGTTTTTGATGTAGAGGAAGAAAATAATCGTCTGATCCTCTCCGCACGGGAAATTCTGAGAGAAAAGGCTGAAAAAGAAAGAAAAGCCAAGATTTCCAACGTGGAAGTAGGTCTTGTGACCGAAGGTACGGTAGAGAGCCTGCAGCCTTACGGAGCATTTGTCAATCTGGGCAACGGTCTGTCCGGACTGGTTCATATCTCTCAGATCAGCGAAAAACGCATCAAACATCCCTCTGCAGTACTGGCTGTGGGAGATAAAGTAAAAGTAAAAGTGATTGCAGTAAAAGACGGTAAGCTGAGTCTCAGTATGAAAGCACTGCAGGATGTAGCTGCCGAAGAAATTGTGGAAGAGACCTTTGAACTTCCAAAAGCAGAGGAAGCTACCACAACATTAGGATCACTGTTTGCGAATATCAAATTAAACTAATAAAAAATTAAGGATTAAAATATTAATACATAGAATAGCCACCCTTTCTCGAATATGACCTTGCAAATCAACAAGGACATATCCGTGCGGGGTGGTTTTTTTATACTTTCCTCATTAAATTTTTTTGTAAAAAACCCTTGCATTTTTCTCATGATGCGTTTATGATATATTCATCACATAGTTTTAAAAACTACTTGTTGTATTTTGTCAGATTTATGTTGAGATGGGAGATGTTATTATGAAGTTTAAACTGAAAGACCCTGGAAGTGCAATTACTCATTTTATTGGTATGGTACTGGTCATACTGGCCGCTGCACCGCTGCTTCTCAAAGCCGCAAGAGAACCGGATACACTGCATCTGATCGCACTGTCCATATTTATTCTCAGTATGGTGCTTCTTTATATGGCAAGTACCGTTTATCACTCTCTGGATATCAATGAAAATGTGAATCGAAAACTTAGAAAAATAGATCACATGATGATTTTTATACTGATTGCCGGAAGTTATACTCCGGTATGCCTGATTGCTCTTCAGGGAAAGACTGGTAAGTATCTCTGTGCGCTGGTATGGGCGGTTGCGTTAGTAGGAATTTTGATCAAAGCGCTCTGGATCAACTGCCCCAAATGGTTTTCTTCTGTTATCTATATTGGAATGGGCTGGCTGTGTGTTCTGGCATTTTCCCAGATTTTCCACGCTCTGTCCAAACCGGCATTCGGGTGGCTGCTTGCTGGAGGAATCATTTACACAATCGGTGGTATCATTTATGCACTGAAAGTTCCTCTGTTTGATTCCAGACACAAAAACTTTGGATCCCATGAGATATTTCATCTGTTTGTAATGGGCGGAAGTGCCTGCCATTTTGTTACCATGTTCCTGTTGGCATAAAAAGTTTTAAATACGAAGCAACAACTTTCCTATACGAAAAAAGAGTTTCGGACAGCTGATTTTTCAGATGTTACCAGAAACTCTTTTTTTATGCCGGCGGAAACTAATTTTCTTTTTTATTACACATATTTTACCATGCATTGATAGAATCCTCTGACATATTTTTATATGATAAAGCTGTTCCAATTGGAAAACATTCTCGAAGGAGGACACAAAATGAAAAAACGAATTATGGCAGCAGTATTATCCGCAGCTACACTTTTTGCATTTCCCATGACTTCCATGGCTGCAGCATCATCCTCTCAGGATATCTCTGTAGTATTAACAGCCGAACCGGAATACACCATTACGATTCCGGAAAGTGTATCTATGGGAAATGAAGGTACAACAGTCAATGTAGAAGCATCCAACGTAAAGAACATTCCAGAGGGAAAGAGAATTTCCGTTACCATCGCCGGAACAAGCAGTTACAAAAATCAGATGGTTCTTGAAGCAGATACCTCTCCCAGAACATCCATCCGTTATCAGATCATCAGCGAAAATAATGAACTGATCGAAACCAATGCATCCACCGGTGCAGTAGGTGTAGGCAAAGAAGTCGTTTCTTTCACAGAAAACGGAACAAAGCAATATCAGATCAAACCTGTAATTGCAGGAAGATATGAATATGGTGCAGAATACACCGGAAGCATCACCTTTGGAATTGAGCTTCTGTAACAATTTCATTTTTTAATGCTAACAAACCATTTCATTTCTAAGAAAAACATAGAAAGTGTAAGTAAATCATATGCAAAATCAGGATAAAAAAAAGAAATATTTAATTATATTACTCATTATTGTTGTGCTTTTTCTGACTTTAGGAATTGCCTTTGCAGCCTATCGTGCAGGACAGGAAAAATCCAATATAAATGCAAAAGGTGTTGTAATTGATGAAAATGCATCCGAATGGGACAAGGATCTGGAGAATGTTTCCGGTGAACAAAAAGGAATTCAAATTCCCGGTTACGGCGAAATAACGATCCCCGCCGGTGAAACCAACTGGAAAATCACTCTGGCAAATCCAAAAGACAATGACTGCTATTTTCAATACAGCATTACCATTGACGATGATGAAACACCAATCTATGAGTCCGACTATATAGAACCGAGAAAGGCAATTACAGAATTTGAAGTATCAAAACCCTTGGAAGCCGGTGAATATTCTATCTATATGAATATTGCAACTTTTTCTATGGATGGTAATAATGAACGATTAAACGGCGCCAGTGTCAAAGCTGATCTGCATGTGATTGAATGATCTTATGAAATGAAATTTCAGGAAAATGAGGAGAACATCATGAAAAAAAGAATCGTAACTTTAATTGCAGTATTAGCAACTAGTATTATGAGCATCACCCCTGTATTCGCGGCAAATACCGAGAGCGGTCACACAGATATTACTCTTTTTGTACCAAATGACCCAGTATATACCATTACCGTTCCCGAAACTGTCGCAGTCAACGCCACCGAACATACTCAGGTCCCAATCACCGCAAGTGATGTAAAATATATTCCGGAAGGAAAGAAAATTTCTGTTACATACCAAAAAGGAAACGGTAACTTTGGCAGATTCTATATGCAGGGAACAAATGAAGAAACGGGGAAACAGTATCTGATGACACTGCAGATTAAAGGTACCGAAGGTGTGTTCAAGAGCGGTGCACTGGAAAAACAGTTTAAGGTATGGAACTGGCCTCCTTTACAGAGGACGGAACCATGAATTATGAACTGTATCCATGTTCTCAGGATTATCCCCAGTACGAAGGTAAAGACAGCAATCTTACCATCCAGAAAGGTGTTCATTACTCTGCGTGGATAGATTACGGTATCGCTCTTGTCGATACAGAAGTGTCTGAATAAGTGTATGATTATTATGTTATTATAAGCAGACCAAAGGGCTGGAAACTCCTCTAAAAGAGCCTTCAGCCCTATCATTGAGACAGCTATCAGATATGCCTAATGTTTAAACCCTTCATAATAAAACAGATCCTAGCGAAATCTATGGTTTCAGTATATATGGTTTTCTACAGGATCATTTTATTTTCTTTCATATTCCTTATTTATAAACGCAAAATAGCCTTATTCTAGTCTGTTTTCTGGACGTTTTTTTCTTCAAATTTCTTAATTGCATCATGAAAGAACCAGTAATTATTATTGACATTCCAACCAATGGCATCCAGCATGAATTCTTTATACACCTTTTCAGAAAATCAGTAATTAAAACGCCGAAAATCTTCATTTTCCTTGAAATCCACAATATGATCTTATGGCTAGCTGGAACGGATCTGACGATTCAGAATTTCTTTTCAACTTTGTAATTATATCAGTATCTAGTTTTGATGACTGGACATTTTTTATGCTTTTGTCAGTTTTCATTCTTGTTTTTTCTATGGGATCCCTGGCTTTATCCATGCCTTAAATAACGAACATCCGAACATTGACTTCATAAAAATTTAATAATATTAATAAACATTGATTTCTGGAAGGTTGTTTCTTTTCTGTAGAATACTTTTCATTCCGAGGATCTTATCATTAAGTTTTCTTCAATATTTTTCTTATAAAGTATATTATACTCTTTGAATAGACCCATCCTTCATTCTTCTAAACTGCTTCACATAATTCCAGCCCAAAACTGCTTCCTCCGCAAGATTATCATGTCCTTTTCCATCCACAAGTGTATAATTGTAATAGTTTTCATGATTATCATCATTAGAAAAAAAACGATGTGTAGTATATTTTCGTTTCGGATACCGTGGATTTGGAAAATACACTTCCACTTTGTCCCCCGGAACACCTACCCCACATGTATCTTGTTCTGCTATATAAGGAGTCTCCTTAACTGTAATATTATTGTATGATTTCCAGAAATCATACATTACCTGCTGACCGGAACCTCTCACGGCAGGATACTCATAATCACGTGTACTGTAATGATACCATATTGGCATTCTGTAATCATATTGCAATTTTTTTGCACCCGCAATCATAAACGGACGTGTATTTCTATTCTGACAAAATCTGGTATTATTAGCAAAAACTGCAGCAACTGTCTCTGGATGTGTCATTGCAAAAACCTGAGACATTGCAGAGCCATTAGAAAAACCACTCATATAAACCCTTGTTTCATCAATTGCATATGTAGCCTTCATATATCGAATCAACGCCTCCAGGTATGCCACATCATCATATTGATCTTCTGCCATATCCTGATTCCAGCCCCACTTTGAGGTACACCATGGATAAACCATAATGAAACCTTCTTTCTCGGCAACCTTTTCCATTTTAATATTGTTACACATATTACCAGGTGTATCCGCTCCTCCATGATTGAAAATTAAAAGCGGAATTTTCTTTTCGGGATTTTGTTTTACACACTCCGGAATGTATTCAAACCATGTATGTCCGATTCCATTATTATCTCCAAGTCTTGTATCATCTTCATGAACAACAAATTTATAATCATCTTTTACTGTTCTCGGTCCTACCTCACCATAAACACATGAATTCGAACGACATACTTTTGAAAAAAGATGCTCCCATGCATATCGGATTGAATAAGCATCTAATCTGTCCCCATCTCTTTTCTCTTCACTAACTATCTGGCAATCATTCACTGTATTATAATAATACCCATTTTCTCCCGCATTAACGCAATTTAACACTTTCATAAAACATGATGCCATTTCCGATGCATTCCACAGTATTGCCGGAACAGCAGAATTCTTGCTCTGTTCCATGGCAGCCTGTGCAATATCTCCACCTATAGTAAGCATACCTGCTATATTTACCGGATTAACCGCTGCAAGGGTATGTGCCATAGATGCCCCGGTTCCTTCTCCCATAAAATATCTGGCATTATGCATTGTATGGTAAATCCCTACATCAACAAAACTCGGTTGATAATTAAATGCATTTATTAATTTTACAATATCATGCACATCATCTGCCTGATCCGGCTTCATTTCCCAGTTCCATACTCCATCTATGGGATTCGGAAACAAAAGCAGTAACCTCTGTTCGTCCACCAGTTTCTCAAATTCTTTATCTTTCTCAAGTTCTTTTAATAATATCTCTGAATTACCTTCCCTTAGTATAGTAATAATGGTGTTCTCGTAACAGCAAAGGCGTTCCCCTGCCGGATAAATAACATACATATCTCTTTCGATTCCATCATATCTCTTTAATTCAACTCTCATTTAATTTCTCCTTATTTTTCAGATTTCGCATCCTACATGTCAACTGGTGGTATTAAATCTGCTGTTTCTCCTGGTTTTACTTCTATTGTCTTTTCTGTAAAGATTCCACCAATCCAGACACTTATACAAGTTGGGTTATACACTTTCGTGCTATCCACTGAAAATATCAATCTGCGGTATGCATCCACATATCTTTGAATTTCTCCATTTGTTGCATACCACACATCTTCTTTTTTGCAAATTTTATCCAGAAATTTTTCCATGTGATTCCAGTTATTATTCTGGTCAAATTCATAACTGTGTCCCCATACGTAAAAGAGTTTTGCCGGACTATACATTGAAAAATAAAAATCATTTGACAAAAATTCTTCTGCCAGATCCATGATTCTTTCATCATCATGATGACAAGTGGGATTCATTGTCATCAACAGCACCAAATGCGTATGCAAAACCAGTAACAGGTTTTCCTTCTAATTTTTCAAGTTCCTTTCGGCAGGACAATATTTCCTCTGCACATCTGGCTGTATCCATTCCAAACATAGATTCATGATATTGCCCATGTGCCGCAATCTCATGTTTCTCATAAAGCTTTGAAATACGACTTTCAATATATGTCTTTTTAAGTTCTTCGGAAAAAGCTTTTTATTATTTTATTTGCATTATATCATAGTTTCTTATCTTTTTCAATACAAAATTCGTTTTTTTACACATTGTACACATTCTAATTGCTTTATCAAGAAACATATATTGTATACTAAAAATAGTATACTTTCAGGAGGTATCATATGTTTTTTTCTGAAACTTCCTTGATGTGTTATATTCCGGAATCAAGGCTAATTCGGATTCCGTGTAGCTTTCACTTCGTCCCTCATAATCGGTATACAGCTGCTTACCGTTCTCATCCAGTATTTCAAAATATCCCTCTGTTCCCAAAAGTTTTCCCAGATTCAATTTCTCGTATTCGCCGGCTTTTAAGAGTTCCTGTTTTCCGATAGGCTGATTTACTCTCGGCCTCTGTATGATGATTTCCTCCGCTTTCATCTCCAGTAAATAAACTCCCAGAATGAGGAAAATCAATGCAAGTGAGAAGATGATATAGTTCTTGATCAGAAGTGCATATAAACTTTTTTCTTTTGTTTTATAACTTTTCAATTTTATATCCTATGCCTCTGATATTCTTAATGTATTTGGGTTCTCTCGGATTGTCTTCTATCTTATCCCGGAGATTGGAAATATGAACCATCAATGTGTTATCATCATTCACGTAGCATTCACCGTTTACCGCCTGGTAGATCTGCATTTTGGTAAATACCTTCCCGGGCGATTTCATGAACAGTGCCATCATCTTGTACTCAGTGGGCGTGATGGTGATTACTTTGTCTCCCTTTTTCAAGGTTACCGATTCTTCATCAAGGGTCAGAT
>SFGF01000022.1 GCA_004556655.1 Lachnospiraceae bacterium
GGAACAGGATTCCTTATATTTGGGGCATTTTTTGAAAGTTGTGTATATTCAATGCAACAGATTTAGTGCCTTGTGGATAAGACTGCGGAAACTCAAGGATATTCGGTATTACGATTGTGGAAAATGTAGGATATAATGAAGCGATCAAATGTCCGAACGGTATAAGGATCAAACCCAGGAATCTGGAAAAGACTGGCTATATACCGGGAGGATTTTCCATAAAAAAGATGGATATCACAGCAGAAGAACTGCTTCAGCATGGATATTCGTTAAAGGATTTGGATTATGTTTTTTTCAGAACCAAAAAAGGGTTAGAGTATCGCTTTTTCCGGGAAGAAAGTCCGGTGAAAGGGGATGGATCCATTCCGGATCTAAAGGCATTTTATCGGGAGCTGGAAGAGGGATATTATAAGCTTTATTAAGGTTACATTTAGGAGGGAATGCATTTTTGAAGGAATTGCGACATCAGAAATTATTCATCTTCATACTCATTTTATTGTTCATAAGTGCTTCATTTGCTTGGTGTTACTGCCGGTCAAAGTATTCTCTGACCAACACATCCTACATGATTGACACCGATAAGATCCGGGAACCTATCCGGATTCTTCAGCTTACGGACCTTCATAACAGTACATTTGGCGAAAAGAATCAGAAGCTCATGGAATTATCAGCAGCACAGTCACCGGATTTGATTTTTCTTACCGGTGATTTATTAAATTCCGAAGATCCCCGAACAGAGATTGCCACAGAGCTGATTGCGGATCTGCGTGACATAGCGCCGGTTTATATTTCACTGGGAAATCATGAGATAGAACACCATGAGAACTTTGGAACAGATATCATTTCTCTCTATGAAGCTGCCGGAGGTATTGTTTTGGAGAAGCAGTATGAAGATATCACGGTGAATGGGCAGCAGATCCGGGTGGGCGGAATCTATGGATACTGTTTGCCGGAGAAATACCTGAAGACAAAGGAAGCGGATCCGGAGGAATGTGCGTTTCTGAATGATTTTCAGAACACAGAGCGATATACGATGCTCTTGTGCCATATGCCTGTCTGTTGGATGATCAATGAGGGACTGGATGAATGGAACGTGGACAGTATATTTTCCGGTCATGTCCATGGGGGTCAGGTGATACTTCCACGAATCGGCGGAGTTTATGCACCGGATCTGGGATATTTCCCAGGAAAACTGGAGGGACTGTTTGAGTCGGAGGATGGCAGCAGTACCATGGTTTTATCCAGAGGATTGGGGAGTATAGAGTCTATCCCCAGACTGAATAACATACCGGAAGTGGTCACAGTGGATTTGGTCCCAGACTCGTCTCATCTGTCGGGAAACTCATGAAAATAGAGTCAATATCAGAAATATCTTGATTTTTTCGCATAGAGTGCTTACTATTAGAGAAGATTGTGGAGGCTGCCTGCAGATCACAATCTGGAAGTAAATTTGGCATCTACAATATAAAAGGAGAAACATGGACGTAAAGTTTGACTTGTTTTTAACGGCGTTAAAAGCCGCATTAAAGAATGAAAAAGTATCGTGGGATATGGAACTGACACCGGAAAATTGGATGGAGCTTTTTAAAACAGCCAATATCCATCATGTTCTTCCTATGATTTATGAAGCAGTATATAGTTGTTCGTCTGCCAGAACGCTGGAACCGCAGCTTTCCATGTCATATAAAAGGATGACGATTCGGGAGGTTATGATGCAGACCATGAAAACCGGTGAATTTTTGCAGTTGTATCAGCAGCTGCAAAAGGCAGGAGTAAAGCCACTGGTAGTGAAAGGAATTGTATGCCGCTGCCTTTATCCGAATCCCGATTACCGAATGTCCGGCGATGAGGACATATTGATCGCAAAAGAGCAGTTTGAACCGTGTCATAAGGCAATGCTGGAATACGGGATGCAGCTGTCTGACCCGGAAAAGGACATACAGACCGCTTATGAGATACCTTACGGAAAACCCGGAAGTCCGATTTATATTGAGCTGCATAAGAATTTGTTTCCACCGGAATCAGAGGCTTATGGAGACCTGAATCGATTTTTTGAAGAAGTTCATAGTAGATCAGTGAAGCTGTCAGTGGAAGGAAAAGATGTCTATACCATGGAGCCTTCGGATCATTTGTTTTATTTGATCTGTCATGCATTCAAACACTTTTTACATAGTGGCTTTGGGATTCGTCAGGTGTGTGACATCACCCTGTTTGCCAATGCTTACGGTGAACAGATTGACTGGATGAAAGTTCTGCGGCAGTGCCGAAAGATCCATGCGGATTTGTTTGCGGTAGCATTATTTCAGATAGGAGAAAAGTATTTGACCTTTGATCCGGAAGCTGCCTGCTATCCAAAAGTGTGGCGCAGTATACGGATCGATGAACGTATGATGCTGGATGATCTTCTGGATGCAGGAATCTATGGAGACGGAACCATGAGCCGCAAACATAGCAGCAATATTACATTGAATGCAGTTTCAGCACAAAAACAGGGAAAACGTTCCGGAAACCATGTTTTGAAAACCGTATTTCCTCCACTGCAGCAGATGGAGGCACGCTATCCATATCTGAAAGAAAAACCCTACCTCCTTCCGGCAGCATGGATATCCCGGATTCTCAAATATCGAAAAGAAATCAGTTCGGGGACAAATAATGATGCGGCAGAAAGTATACAAATTGCCAATCAACGGATAGAACTGATGAAACAGTATGGGATTATAAAATGATGTTAAGAAAGGACTTTAAATGGAAGAAAATAAGAACAACAAGAATCTTTCTTTTGAATCGCTTGATATTTTAATATCGCGTTGGAAGAATGGCACGTTTTCGGAAATCATTGACGACTGGAAATGGATCTTCAGCTATAGCGCCAGATATAAGGGAGCCATTGCTTTCTATATTTTTCTTGGCGTTTTCAGTACTTCTCTGGGACTGGTCAGCAGTGTGGCCAGTAAATATCTGATAGATATTATTACCGGTTATCAGACGAGTAAGCTGATGATCATGCTTGTGATCATGGTGGGAAGTTCCCTGTTCAGTTTACTCTTTGACAGTGTCATAGGGCGGATTTCTACGAAGCTGAGTATCGATATCAACAATGATATCCAGGCAGATATTTTCGATAAAATCGTAGATGCGGACTGGATGGCCATTAACGGCTATTCCAACGGAGATATACTGAATCGATTTAACGGGGATATTGGTACAGTCAGCGGCAATGCCATCAGCTGGCTTCCTACGATCATTATCGCAATCTATAAGTTCATCGCAACCTTCGTGGTGATTCTTCATTATGATGTGGTGATGGCGGTCATTTCCTTTCTCAGTGCACCGTTCATGCTGTTGATATCCCGTTTTGTGATTAAAAAGCAGAGAGAATACAGCAAAAAAGTCCGTGAGATGAGCAGTCAGCTGATGACCTTTGAGGTGGAAACCTTTTATAATTTTGATACGATCAAGTCTTTTGGTGTTGCTCCTTATTACAGTAAAAAGATGCGCTGGTGGCAGCAAAAGTATAAAGATATCAGTCTCAGATACAATATGTTCTCCATAAAAACCAATATTTTTCTGTCTGTTCTTGGTATGCTGGTACAGTTTGTAGCTTTTGGATATTGTCTGTTTCGACTGTGGACACACGATATATCATATGGTACAATGACCTTGTTTTTGCAGCAGAGGAGTAATCTCTCTGGTGCTTTTAACAATGTGATTTCTATCATCCCCTCTTTTTTGAACAGTTCAGTATCGGCTCACAGGATTCGTGAACTCGTGGAGCTGCCGAAAGAAGTACATATTCCGGAAAGTAATGAACTGGACAGATATGCAGATCAGGGATTCACAGTTCAGATGGAGGAAGTGAATTTTTCTTATGTAGAAGGAAAAAGAGTGATCACAGATTCTTCTTTTCAGGCTTGTCCCGGTGAGATCATCGCTTTGGTAGGTCCTTCAGGAGAAGGAAAGACGACCATGATCCGGCTGATACTGGGATTGATCCGTCCGGAACAGGGAAATGTGGTGATCCGAACCTCCGGAGGTATGGAAATAAAGATGAATGCGGAGACCAGACACCTGTTTGCGTATGTGCCTCAGGGAAATACGATCCTTTCCGGTACCATAGCGGAGAATATGCGTATCGTGAAGGAAGATGCTTCGGATGAAGAAATCATAGAAGCTTTGAAGACAGCCTGTGCATGGGAGTTTGTTGAGAAGATGCCGGATACCATCAACGCAAAGATCGGAGAGCGTGGTCGGGGATTTTCGGAAGGACAGGCACAGAGGATTGCGATTGCGAGAGCAATACTGCGTGATGCGCCGATTCTTCTTCTGGATGAAGCTACATCTGCACTGGATGTGACCACAGAAAGAAAGGTGCTGCGCAATATCATTCAACAAAACCCGACGAAAGTATGTATCGTAACGACCCACCGTCCCAGTGTGCTGAATATGTGTCAGCGGGTATATCGGGTAATGGAAACACAGGTGAAAGAACTTAATGAAGAAGAATCCAGCCGCATGGCTATGGACTTTTAAGAATACACGCTCAAATTATTATTTCACTTTTGGGCTAAAAGTGTTACTATATTTATGGTAATACGGAGGAGAATTATGATAGATATACATTCCCATATACTTCCGGGAGTAGATGACGGAGCTTATGAGATGGAGGAATCTGTTGACATGGTTACCATGGCTGCAGAAAGTGGTGTGAAATATATTGTGGCCACGCCTCATTGTAATATTCCCGGTCTTTATGATAATTATGTGGATGATGAATTTCTGGAACATTTTTATGATCTGAAGCGTGTGGTGAAGGCCATGGGCATTCCGATCCAGGTTCTGGGAGGGATGGAAGTCTTCGCAACACCGGAACTTCCACGACTTTTGCAGGATAAAAAAGTATTGACTCTGAATGGTACCAGGTATTTTCTTGTGGAATTTGCTTTTGATGAAGAACCGGATTTTTGTGATGAGATACTGGAGAAGACCGTACGTCTGGGTTATATACCGGTGATCGCACATCCGGAACGATATTATTTTGTACAGGATCGTCCGCAGCTGGTAGAAAAGTGGTATCGGCGGGGCTATGGCATTCAGGTTAATAAAGGAAGTATATTGGGGCGATTCGGAAGAAGTGTCATGTATACAGTGGATCAGCTTCTGCAGCATAAGGTTGTTACCTGTGTGGGGAGTGATGCACATTCTTCCTATAAGAGGACACCGCATATGGCGGAGGCGGCTGCGTACCTGACAGAAACATATGGGGAAGAATACACCAATCTTTTGATGACGGAAAATCCATACAGGATTTTGACAGGCAAAAGTCTGATGCATCAGGGAATAGAAAAACCTTCGGAACGATATGACGCTCGTGATTACAGGAGAGATTTAGTATGAGAAAGATGAGGATATTGATTATATTGTTTTTTGTGGCGACAACGGCTTTGTTTGTCGTTTATAATATAAAGAATCTGGCGGTTGAGGATTCCCAGGCGCCGGTGATCAGCTGCGATTCAGATACGATCCAGGTAAGCATCGAATCCACGGAAGAAGATTTGCTCAGTGGTATGTCGGCACAGGACAACAGAGACGGAGATGTGACAGATTCGATGGTTGTAGTGTCCAAGTCCAAGTTCGTAGAAAAAGGGAAATGTCGTGTGAACTATGCGGCTTTTGATAAAAACAGTAATGTTGCTACCTATACCAGATATCTGGAATATACAGACTATACCTCTCCCCATTTTTCGATTACAGAACCGCTTCGCTTCGATGCATCAAAAGATGTGGAGAACCTGTCACAGTACATACATGCAGAGGATTGTCTGGATGGAGATATCAGTGGTCTGATTAAGATGAGATATGTAGATGACGGATACGTATATGGACAAAGCGGGGATGTGGGGATTAACTGTCAGGTGACCAACACCAGCGGTGACACCGTACAGATGACAGTAAATCTGGAAATGCTGGATGCAGAAGAATATAACAAGACTCATCCGATCCTCACAGAATATCTGGTATACACACGTGTAAATGAGTCAGTGGAACCGTCTCAATATCTGGTCGGCGTTGAAACCGGCATGTCCCAGTATTTATTTGAGGAGCATGAGGGACAGATCGGGGACGAAGAGCAGGAGCCTGAGTATGAAAGAGATGATATCCGGATCGAGAGCAATGTGGATTACAATACACCTGGAATCTATACGATCCGATATACCGCAACATCGTTTGATGGTTACAACAAGGAAATTATGGGAAGTACAACCCTTTACGTAATTGTGGAAGAATAGGAGGATTATATGCAGGAAAACAGCAGAGAACGTTCTTCTGACAAATTGGAAAATATCAATTATTACAGCATCATCCTGGATGTTCTCCATAACTGGTGGGTGATCCTGATCGGAGCAGCTGCGGTGGCGATGCTGGCCAATATGTATGGAAAAGAACAGTATAATACAACTTATACAACCAGTGCAACCTTTGTAGTATCTTCAAAGGATGCTTACAGTAATGTATACAGCAACCTGTCATCTGCTCAGAATCTGGCATCTACCTTTTCCAACATTCTGAACAGCAGGAT
The DNA here is from genome assembly GCA_004556655.1 of Lachnospiraceae bacterium. Classification (GTDB taxonomy): domain Bacteria; phylum Bacillota; class Clostridia; order Lachnospirales; family Lachnospiraceae; genus Oliverpabstia. The sequence continues at coordinate 6,578 of SFGF01000022.1, forward strand.
CATGGAGAAGAAGGTATGCGAAGATCTGGGACTGGACAGACTGGATGCCACAGCAAGTGCGTCGGTAATTGATGAAACCAATCTTCTGGTACTGAAAGTGACAGCCTCCACACCGGAGCTGGCGTATCGGATCATTCGCTCGATTATGAATAATTATACGACGGTTTCTTCGGCTGTACTGGGCAACAGTATGATGGAAGTACTGCAGGAGCCGGATGTACCTATGAGTCCGGATACCTTTCTGGATGTAAGAACTTCTACGAAGAAAGCATTCTTGTATGCGGGACTGGTATTCATACTGATCTTTGCCGGCCTGTCTTATCTGAATGATACAGTAAAAAGTGAAAAAGAGCTGGCAGCCAAGCTGGATGCCAAGGCACTGGGAGCAATTTATTTTGAAAAAAAATATAAAACAGTTCTGTCCCGGATAAAACATAAAAAGACAAGTGTATTGGTTACCAATGCTACATCAAGCTTCCAGTTTGTAGAGAATTATAAAAAGATTGCTGCAAAGCTTACTTATATCGCAGCAGAAAAAAACAGTAAGACCATCGTGGTGACCAGTGTGGTGGAAAATGAAGGAAAATCAACAGTTGCCGCCAATCTGGCTCTTACCCTGGCAAAAAATCCAGCGAAGGTTTTGCTGGTGGACTGTGACCTTCGCCGTCCGTCCCAGTATCTGATTCTGGACAAAAATGTACCGAAAGGAAAGTCATTTCCGGATTTTCTGGATAAAAAATGTGAACTGAAGGATGTTCTGCATTATGATCCGGACAAAAGGCTTTATACCATATTGAGCGGCAAAGCATACTCTAATTCTACAGAGATTGTTTCCTCGCTGGATATGCAGAATGCCCTGAACGTGTTTAAAAGAGCATTTGATTATATTATTCTGGATACGCCGCCCATGTCTCTGATGGCCGATGCGGAAGCACTGGCGGATCAGGCGGATCTGAGTGTTCTGGTAGTCAGATACAATACGATTCAGGCTGCAGATATCAATGATGCCGTGGATGCACTGAATGGTTCCAATTCTCGTCTGGCGGGCTGCATACTGAATCTGGTAAAGAGACCGCCCAAATTACAGTCTGGTGCCCGTGTAAACGGTTATGGTAAGTATAAATATGGAAATTACAGCACAACGGAGAAGAACTGAGTATGAGTGAAATGAATGAGAGTAGATCAAGTGAAAAAAATGAAATAGACAAAATCGATCTGTCTGTTCTTGTGGAACGATTGCTGCACGGTATCAGTAAAGTTGGCTGGCTGGTAGTTTTACTTACGGTGGCTTTTGCCGCTTTTTCGTACTTCGATGTATCGACTTCCTATGTTCCTCAGTATGTTGCGGAAGCCACCTTGACGATTTCCGCATCCAGTTCCGATGAACTGGTTCCGACAACAGATTATACAGATATCGCCACGACACAGCAGCTGGGCAAAGTATTTCCCTATATTTTGACCAGTGGAGTACTTTCAGATCTGGTGGCACAGGATTTGGGAATGGATTCTATACCCGGATCGATTTCAGTGGAAGCAGTAGAAAATACGAACATGCTGACCATCAGCGTTACGGCATCCGACGGGCAGATGGCTTATGATATTTTGCAGTCGGTGATCAAGAATTACCCGGAGGTAGCTCAGTTTGTCGTGGGTCAGACGTATGTTACCATACTGGATGACAGCGGTGTTCCGTCTGATTCCGGACAGACTTCAGTGACCAGAGGCTCTATGCGAAATGGAGCGCTAAAAGGCTTTGGTCTGGGTATGCTGATCCTGCTTCTGTATGTAGCAACCCGTCGTACCATCCGTTATTCTTCTGATTTTAAATCCTTGCTGAATATTCCCTGTTTGGGAACCCTTCCGCAAAATAAATTGAAGAAAAGAAGAAAGAATAAAGATAAGGCAATTACGATTTTCAATAAAAATATATCCCAGGAGTATCTGGAGGCATTGCGTGCGATACGAACCAGGGTAGAGCGAAAGATGGAGAATGAAGGGAAAAAGTCCATTTTGATCACCAGCTCTGTCCCGGGTGAAGGTAAGACAACGATTGCCTTGAATCTCGCCGCTTCTTTTGCTCAAAAAGGGAAAAAAGTTATTTTGGTGGACTGTGATCTGAGAAGTCCATCATTACAGGAAAGACTTTCTGTAAATGGAAAGTTCCCTGGAATCGCATCGGTTCTGGCAGGAACTGCTGAGCTTTCGGATGCATTGTATCAGATGCCGGATAAAAACATTGATATGAAAATTCTTTTTGGAAATAAAAAAGCATCTCAGAATGTGGAGATCCTGGGCGGCAATGAAATGAAAGAATTGTTGACCCAACTGGAAAGTATGGCGGATCTGGTGATTCTGGATACAGCACCGTCTGCGATGCTGGCGGATGCACTGGTTATGGCACGCCATGTACCTATGGCATTATATGTGGTCAAATATGATTATGCAAAGGTGAGAGATATTCTGGAGGGAATCGAGGAATTGTCTGATACTGGTATCCATATCGTCGGCTGTATACTGAACGAAGGTCAGTATGGTACTCAGGCTGGATATGGCGGATATGGAAGATACGGCAGATACGGAAAATACGGCTACAGCCGGTCTAAGTATTATGCGAGAGAAGAAAGTAAAGCAGTTGAACAAAAGGGGTGATAGAACTTGAAGAGAAAAAAGAAAATTGCCGTATGGGCAATACTTTTGATTATTGTTTTGGTTATCGTGTTGTTGATGGGTGGAGTATATGCGTATGTGAATCATAAGTTAAGTAAGATCATGCGTGTGGATATTTCACCGGAGGTGGTTGTGGATCCTTCATTGGAAACCTTTGAGACAGAAGAGGGGCTCACCGATACCATGGATGCGGAGGATATCGTGTGGAACAATGCCGATATCGAAGTGATGAAAGATAAGGATGTGTCCAATATTCTTCTGATCGGACAGGACCGACGGGAAGGGCAGGGCCGCCAGAGATCGGACTCTATGATCATCTGCAGTCTGAATAAGAAAACCAATAAGATCATCCTTACCTCTGTCATGCGTGATATGTATGTACCGATTCCCGGATATAGCGACAATCGAATCAATGCTGCTTATCAGTTTGGTGGGATGGAGCTTCTGGATCGGGTGATGGAAGAGAGTCTGGGTGTTCACATTGATGCCAATGTAGAAGTGGATTTTGAAGGTTTTATCAATTGTATGGCGGAAATTGGCAATATTGATATGCAGCTGAATGAAGAAGAAGCAAAATATCTGAATGATGCAAACGGCTGGAATCTTCAGGCAGGTTATAATTCCCTGACACCGGAGCAGGCATTGGCCTTCTCAAGAGTCCGGTATGTGGGACATTCCGACTGGGAGCGTACTGACAGACAGCGAAGAGTTATCATATCGGCATTTAACAACGTAAAAGGCTTAAGCATTCCGGAGTTGATTTCTCTTGCAGACAGAATTTTCCCAAATGTTACGACAGATATGACCAATTCGGAAATTCTGGGGTACGTATATACCGTAGTGACAAATAAGATGACTACCATAGACAGCAATCGTCTGCCGGCAGAAGGAACCTATACCTGTGAAACCCTGAGAAAGGGAATGGAGGTACTGGTTCCTGACCTGAAAGCAAATGCAGAATGTCTGAAAGAATATATCTATAAAGAATAGAAGAATGGAAGGTAAGGTTATGGCAGAACGTTGTATCAAAGCTGCACTTCTCGGTCTGGGTACCGTCGGAGGCGGAGTATATAAAGTGATGAAAAATCAGGAATCAGAGATGATTCCTAAGCTGGGTGCACAGGTGAAAATAACGAAAGTGATGGTTCGGAATCTGGAAAAAGCCGCTGCTAAGGTGGATGATCCGTCCGTACTTACAAATTCCTGGAAGGAGATCGTGGAGGATCCGGAGATTGAGATCGTGATCGAGCTGATCGGTGGAATAGAACCTGCAAAAACCTATATTCTGGAAGCGTTGAAAGCCGGAAAACATGTGGTTACAGCAAATAAAGATCTGATCGCAGTCAGCGGCAATGAGCTTCTGGAGACAGCAAAAGAGCATGAATGTGATTTCCTTTACGAAGCTGCAGTTGCAGGAGGAATTTCGATCATTCGTCCGTTGAAGCAGTGTCTGGCGGGCAATCATATCTCAGAAGTGATGGGAATCGTCAATGGTACCACCAATTTTATCTTGACGAAAATGAGTAAGGAGGGCATGGAATTTGCGGATGCTCTGAAGCTTGCTCAGGATCTGGGCTATGCGGAAAGTGATCCGACAGCGGATGTGGAAGGTTTGGATGCAGCCCGTAAAGTGGCTATTCTTGCCAGCGTTGCTTTCAATTCCCGGGTGACCTTTGATGATGTGTATACAGAAGGAATTACAAAAATTACTTCTACGGATATTCAGTTTGCCAAAGAAATGGGATGCGATATCAAGCTTCTCGGTGTGGCAAGAAATACGCCGGATGGGGTGGAAGTCAGAGTACATCCGATGCTGATCGACAGCAATCATCCACTGGCCTCTGTCAATGATTCGTACAACGCAGTATTTGTCCAGGGGGATGCGGTTCAGGATGCCATGTTCTATGGAAGAGGAGCAGGAGAACTGCCTACAGCCAGCGCAGTTGTGGGAGATGTCTTTGATGTGGTCAGAAATATACTGCATGGATGCTGCGGAAGAATCGGCTGTACCTGTTACAAAGAACTTCCCATCAAGAAAATGGATGATATTAAGAGCAAATATTTTATCCGCATGCTGGTGGAAGACCGTTATGGTGTACTTGCCAATATTGCCAGTGTATTCGGCAATAACTGTGTCAGCCTTGCGCAGGTGATCCAGAGAAGAAAGCAAGGTGATTTTGCGGAGATCGTTGTGATCACGGACTCTGTCAAAGAACGAAATCTGAAAGATTCTCTGGCTGTATTTAAGGGAATGTCGATTGTAAGTGAAATATCTGCGATTATTCGTGTCGCATAAATTGTGGAAATAATAAATGTAAATATATTTTATCAGCGGAGGGATATTATGGATTACGCAAAAGAATCATTGAGACTTCACAAAGAGTGGGCAGGAAAGATTGAGATCGTGAACCGGGTGCCGGTAGCATCCAAGGACGATCTGTCTCTGGCTTATACACCGGGTGTTGCCGAGCCTTGTCTGGAGATCCAGAAAGATATTGATAAGAGTTATGAGCTGACCAGACGTCACAATATGTGTGCCGTTATCACGGATGGAAGTGCTGTCCTTGGTCTTGGTGATATCGGACCGGAGGCAGGAATGCCTGTTATGGAAGGAAAATGTGTGCTTTTCAAAGCTTTCGGTGATGTAGATGCATTTCCTCTTTGTATCAAGACAAAAGATGTGGATGAATTTGTCAATGCGGTATATCTTCTGTCCGGTTCTTTTGGCGGAATCAATCTGGAAGATATCTCTGCACCAAGATGTTTTGAAATCGAGAGAAAACTGAAAGAAAAATGTGATATTCCGATTTTCCACGATGATCAGCATGGTACTGCAATCATTACACTGGCAGGTCTGACCAATGCTCTTAAAGTGGTGGGAAAGAAAAAAGAAGAGGTGAAAGTCGTTACCTCCGGCGCCGGCGCAGCAGCTGTATCCATCGTAAAACTGCTTCTTTCTGCAGGATTTAAGAACGTAACCATGTGTGACCGTTCCGGAGCGATCTATGCCGGTCGTGAAAAAGGTATGAACTGGATCAAAGAAGAGATGGCACAGGTGACAAATCTTGAGAAAAAACAGGGTACACTGGCTGAGATGCTGGTGGGCGCTGATGTGTTCATCGGAGTTTCCGCACCGGGTCAGGTGACAACGGAGATGGTAAAAACCATGAATAAAGATGCGATTATTTTTGCATGTGCCAACCCCACACCGGAGATTTTCCCGGATGAAGCAAAAGCAGGCGGTGCGAAAGTAGTTTCCACCGGACGGAGTGATTTCCCGAATCAGATCAACAACGTTCTGGCATTTCCTGGAATCTTCCGCGGTGCATTTGACGTACGGGCAAAAGACATCAATGAAGAAATGAAAATGGCGGCCGCACAGGCTCTGGCAGATCTGATCTCCGAGGAAGAACTGAACGAGGATTATATTATTCCGAAAGCATTTGATCCGCGGGTAGGAAAAGCAGTGGCAGCGGCAGTTGCAAAGGCTGCAAGAGAGAGCGGAGTAGCAAGAATCTAATCACTTTTGAAATCAGAATCATATGAATAAGCAAAAAACACTGGGAAATAAAAATTCCTGGTGTTTTTTGCTTGCATTTGCCGTAAAAACTGCTATAATGATGAATATTGAATTGTAAATGAATAAATATGCATCGAACAATGCTATAATACATATAGGATGCATAAAATGAAAGAGGAGGATAAGATATGAAAAAAGTTATCGTAATGGCATTAGCCGGAATCATGACTGTATCCATGTTTGGATGTGGTGTAAGCTCAAAGAAAGTGGAAGTTACTTCAGCAGCAGATCTGGCAGAGCTTACCGTTGGTGTTCAGACAGGAACTACAGGTGATTCCTATGCTACCGATGAAGTAAAAGATGATTCTCAGATGAAACGTTATAATAAAGGAGCTGATGCGATTCAGGCTCTGAAGACTGGCAAGATCGACTGCGTAGTAATCGATTCCCTGCCGGCTGAGAAATTTGTGGAAGCAAATGATGATCTGAAGATCATTGAGAATATCTGGGAGCCGGAAGAATATGCAATGTGTCTGAAGAAAGGAAATACAGAACTTCTTGATCAGATGAATGCAGCACTGGCAGAACTGAAAGAAGACGGTACACTGGATAAGATCATGGGGAACTACATTGGTGATGATGCAGGAAGCTATCAGTATGAGACACCGGAAGGAACCGAATATCCAAACGGAAAACTGGTTATGGCTACCAATGCAGAGTTTGCTCCGTGGGAATACAAAGAGGGGGATGACATCGTAGGTATTGACCCTGATATTGTAAAAGCAATGTGCGATAAGATGGGATATGACCTTGAGATTGATGATATGATGTTTGAGTCCATCCTGGCAGCCGTTACCAGCGGAAAAGCTGATTTCGGTGCAGCAGGTATGACGGTAACAGAAGAACGTCTGGAAAGTGTTGATTTTACAGATACTTATGCAAATGCTTCACAGGTAGTAATCGTAAGAAAGTAATTGCAGATGGAGGATAATAGTATGGATTATCTGCAGCATCAGTTTGAACGGTTTTTCGTAGAAAATGGTGCATCATCCTGGTGGATCACAGGTTTGAAGAGTACACTGATGATTACCTTGATTGCATTGGCGATCGGTGTAGTTCTGGGATTCACGGTCGGAATCATACGTTCTACTTATGAACAGACCGGAAAATTGAAAGTATTAAATGCCATCACAAAGGTTTACCTGAGCATTATCAGAGGAACACCAAGTATGGTGCAGCTCCTGATTTTCAATTTTATTATATTTGCAGCAGTAACTCTGGATGAGATTATCGTCGGAGGTATCGCATTTGGTATCAATTCCGGAGCTTATGTGGCAGAGATTGTCCGTTCGGGAATCATGTCCATCGATAAAGGACAGACAGAAGCAGGACGAAGCCTGGGACTGAGTGCCGGACAGACCATGAAACTGATCATTATCCCACAGGCATTTAAAAATGTGCTTCCGGCATTGATCAATGAGATGATTGTTCTTTTAAAAGAAACGGCAATTATCGGTTATATCGGAACTACGGATATTACAAAAGCAGCTACTCTGGTACAGAGCCGTACTTACAGCGCATTTGTTCCGTTGATATCGGCAGCTGTATTTTACTGGGTTCTGGTATCTATTCTGACTTACTTTATGGGTAAAGTAGAGAGGAGGATGCGTAAAAATGATCGATAATGGCGAAATCCTGATAGAAGTTGATGCGCTCAGAAAGAGCTTTGGTGACAACTGTGTTCTGGATGGTATCACGACAGATATTCGAAAGGGTGAAGTGGTTGCAATCATCGGACCGTCCGGTTCCGGAAAGTCGACCTTTCTCCGTTCCCTGAATCTTCTGGAAAAGCCGACCGGAGGTCGGATTCTGGTGGAAGGGGCAGATATCACTGATCCGAAGATCAATATTGACAGACACCGCCAGAAAATCGGAATGGTGTTCCAGCAGTTTAATTTATTCCCACATAAGACGGTGAAGGAAAACATTATGTTGGCACCGGTTACGCTGAAACTGAAAACACCGGAGGAAGCTTCCGCAAAAGCAGATGAACTGCTGGAGCGTGTAGGACTGCCGGATAAAGCGGATGCATACCCGGACAGCCTATCAGGCGGACAGAAGCAGCGTATAGCCATCGCACGTGCACTGGCTATGAATCCTGATGTGATGCTCTTTGATGAACCCACATCCGCGCTGGATCCGGAGATGGTAGGAGAGGTTCTGGAAATCATGAAAGAACTTGCCGAATCCGGAATGACCATGGTTGTAGTAACTCACGAAATGGGATTTGCCAGAGAAGTGGCATCCAGAGTACTTTTCATCGACGAAGGAAAAATCCAGGAAGAAAACACACCGGAAGAATTCTTTGCAAATCCGAAAAACCCGAGACTGAAAGAATTTTTATCAAAAGTGTTATAATAAGATAAGCGAAAAATCCCCTTTAGATTTTATAAAATCTTGAGGGGATTTTTTTGTACAGCGTAATAAATTGTGCATAGTGTATGATAAATAAATAACAAACTTCGAAATAATTGTGCAAATTATGAATTATTTTCCGAATTTTGATTGCACAGTTTATGCAAATAATGTATAATAACATTATCTATGTTGGAGGTAATACATATATAATGCATAAAAAGGAGGATAACCTATGCTGGATCAGTCTTATTACCGGAAAACGGATGAGATCATCGAGAGTTACGGCCGCAAATCAAGCTCGCTGATCCCCATCATGCAGGATATTCAGGAAGAATATCGCTACCTGCCTGGAGAACTGTTAACCTATGTGGCAAAAGAGATCGGAATCACAGAGGCAAAAGCCTACAGTGTTGCTACATTCTATGAAAACTTTTCTTTTGAGGCAAAAGGAAAATATGTAATAAAAGTCTGTGATGGAACAGCATGTCACGTGCGTAAATCTATGCCTGTTCTGGAGGCTCTTTACAAAAAATTAGGCCTCAGCAAAAAGAAAAAAACAACCGACGATATGATGTTTACCGTTGAAACCGTATCATGTCTGGGTGCCTGCGGTCTTGCACCTACGATGATGGTAAATGATGATGTTCATCCTAGGATGACACCGGAAAAAGCGGAAGAACTGATTGACACTCTGAGAGGAGGTGGCAACGCATGATTCAGAATAAAGAAGAATTGTTACAGGTAAGAGAAGAAGCAAAAAAAGTACTGGATTCTTATGACTGCCGGATTCTGGTCTGTTCAGGCACGGGATGTATTGCCACAGGTTCAGAGAAGATTTATGAAAAATTCTTTCAGGTATGTAAGGATGCCCCGGGTGTAGTGCTTGAGTTTGCACCACATGATCAGGGAGAACACGTTGGTGTTAAGAAGACAGGATGTCAGGGTATCTGTGAACTTGGACCTCTGGTTCGTATCCAGAAAGGTGACAAGGTAATACAGTATACAAAGGTAAAAGAAGATGACTGCGAAGAAATCTTTGAGCGCAGCGTAAAAGGGGATGAAGTGATCGAATCTCTGCTGTATAAGCAGAAAGGTGTTACTTATCAGGCACCGGATGAGATCCCATTTATCGCAAAGCAGACCCGTCTGGTTCTGGAAAACTGCGGCAAGTTTGAAGCAGAATCTCTGGATGAATATCTGGCAAGCGGCGGATTCAAAGCACTTGAAAAAGCCCTGTTTGATATGACTGCTGACGAGATTATTGATGAAGTTGACAAGTCCGGTCTGAGAGGCCGCGGCGGCGGTGGATTCCCGGCCGGTAAAAAGTGGAAACAGGTTGCACGTCAGAAAGAAACAGTCCGTTACGTGGTATGTAATGGTGACGAAGGTGACCCGGGAGCATTTATGGATGGCTCCGTTATGGAAGGTGATCCGTACCGTCTGATCGAGGGTATGATGATTGCCGCATATGCAGTAAAATCAGCAGATGGTTATATTTATGTACGTGCAGAATATCCGAATTCTGTAAAACGTCTCCGTCATGCGATCGCAGAACTGGAGAGCAGAGGACTTCTGGGAGATAACATCCTGGGAACGGATTTCTGTTTCCATATGCATATCAATCGTGGTGCCGGTGCTTTCGTATGTGGTGAGGGTTCTGCGCTTACCGCTTCTATCGAAGGAAACCGTGGTATGCCTCGTGTAAAACCACCGCGTACCGTTGAAAAAGGACTTTGGGAGAAACCAACTGTACTGAATAACGTAGAAACATTTGCCAATGTGCCGAAGATCGTATTGAATGGTTCTGCATGGTATCGCAGCATCGGTACAGAGGGAAGTCCTGGAACCAAGACATTCTCATTAACCGGTTCTATCGAGAATACAGGTCTGATCGAAGTGCCGATGGGAACAACTCTGAGAGAAATTATCTTTGATATCGGCGGCGGTCTGAAAGGCGGCGGCTCCTTCAAGGCAGTACAGATCGGCGGACCGTCCGGCGGCTGTCTGACAGAAGAACATCTGGATGTACCTCTGGATTTCGACTCCGTGAAAAAGTTTGGAGCAATCGTAGGTTCCGGCGGACTTGTAGTTATGGATGAGCACACCTGTATGGTGGAAGTTGCCCGTTTCTTTATGAGCTTTACCCAGAGAGAATCCTGCGGAAAATGTGTTCCGTGCCGTGAAGGTACCAAACGTATGCTGGAGATTCTGGAAAAGATCGTAGCAGGAAAAGGAGAACTGGAGGATCTTGACCGTCTGGAAGAACTGGCTACTATGGTTAAGAGTATGGCTCTGTGCGGACTTGGAAAGAGTGCTCCGCTTCCTGTACTCAGTACGCTGCGTCTGTTCCGCGATGAATATGTAGAACATATCGTAGATCACAAGTGCCGTGCAAAAGTCTGCGAGGCTATGAAGAAATATGTGATCAATCCGGAATTCTGCCGTGGATGCTCCAAGTGTGCAAAGAACTGTCCGGTTGGCGCTATCAGCGGTAAAATCAAAGAATGCTATCATATTGATCCTGCTGTATGTATCCACTGTGGTGCATGTAAGGAAAATTGTGCATTCGATGCAATTTACGTAGAAGCGTAGGAGGTGACATTATGGGAGTTATGACAATTGACGGTAGAAAAGTAGAATTTACCGATGAAAAAAATGTATTATCCATAATCCGCAAAGCAGGAATCAATATTCCCACACTTTGCTATCATTCTGAACTGTCCACCTTCGGCGCATGTCGTCTGTGTACGGTAGAAGACGACAGAGGAAGAATGTTTGCATCCTGTTCCGAAGAACCAAGGGATGGAATGGTTATTTATACAAATACCGGAAGACTGAAAAAATACAGAAAACTGATCGTAGAACTGCTTCTCGCAGCACACTGCCGTGACTGTACCACTTGTGTAAAGAGCGGAGAATGTAATCTTCAGCTTCTGGCACACAGACTGGGCGTCATGAAAGTAAGATTTGAGAACACCAGAGAGCAGATGCCTCTGGATCTGAGTTCTCCATCTATCGTAAGAGATCCGAACAAATGTATTCTCTGCGGTAACTGTGTACGTGTTTGTGAAGAACTGCAGGGTGTAGGAGTCCTTGGATTTACTCACAGAGGTACTGATGCACTTGTAACACCTGCTTTCAATAAAGATATTTCTGCTACTGAATGTGTATCCTGCGGACAGTGTCGTGTATTCTGTCCGACCGGAGCTATCAGTATCCATACGGATATGGGCGGTGTATGGGATGCTCTGGCTGATCCTGATGTACGCGTGGTTGCACAGGTTGCTCCATCTGTTCGTGTGGCGGTCGGTGACGCTTTCGGACTTCCAAAGGGAAAGAGCGTTATGGGCAAGATCGTTACGGCTCTTCATCGTATGGGATTTGATGAAGTATACGATACCACATTCAGTGCCGACCTTACTATTATGGAAGAATCAGCAGAATTCCTGGATCGAGTGAAAAACGGTGGAACTCTTCCGCTTATGACAAGCTGCTGTCCGGCATGGGTGAAGTTTGTTACTGATCAGTATCCGGAGTATATTCCGAATGTTTCCACCTGCCGTTCTCCGCAGGGAATGATGTCAGCGGTTACCAAAGAGTGGTTCCGTGATCCAGAACATGCAAAAGGCAAAAAGACAGTGATGGTATCTTTCATGCCTTGTACAGCTAAGAAGATGGAAGCAAAACGTCCGAACAGTTTCACCAAAGGCGAGCAGGATACCGATTTTGTAATCACAACTACAGAGTTGATCCGTATGATCAATAATGCAGGACTTGATTTCGCATCTCTTGAACCGGAATCCAGTGATGTACCGTTTGGATTTGGTTCCGGCGGCGGTGTGATCTTCGGTGTAACCGGCGGTGTAACAGAAGCTGTTCTTCGTCGTCTGGTTCCGAGTCATGATAAAGCAGCTATGGCTGCAATCGCAGACTGTGGTGTTCGTGGTGATGAGCCGATCAAAGAGTTTACAATCCAGTATGAAGGTCAGGATATCAATATCTGTGTAGTAAGTGGACTTGCAAATGCCCGTACTGTTATGGAAAAGGTGAAAAATGGTGAGGCAAACTATCATCTGATCGAAGTTATGGCATGCCGCCGTGGCTGCGTCATGGGTGGTGGACAGCCTACAAGAGCCGGTGACCGTACCAAAGCTGCAAGAACCCAGGGTATCTACAATGCAGATAATGTAGCTGTTGTTAAGAAATGTGATGAAAACCCGATGATTACTTCACTGTATGAAGGCTTCCTGAAGGGCAAGACACATGAACTTCTTCATAATGAAGGATATTAAAGAGCAAATAGAATAAATAACAATTCCGGGAGCTATCGGATCATACCTATTCTAGCTTCCTGAATTGACACAAAAGACATCCTCGATAGTATCAGGGGTTTCAGTACTCCGATCTTACTGTCGGGGATGTCTTCATGTTTTCCTTTTATTCGGCAACTTTTTGATATAAAAGAGGCAATTGCTTATCCTTGAAATAAAAAGAGAGCTATGATAGACTGTAAAAAAGTAGAAGAATGCAAAGTATCTGTGTGAGGGATGTTTGGTAATGAAAAATAAGAAAAAAATTCCAGTTGGAGTTGACGGTTTTGAAAAGATTATAACCAATGATTTCTACTATATAGATAAAACAGGATTTATCACAGAATTACTTCATAATTGGGGAGAAGTCAATCTTTTTACACGTCCCAGACGTTTTGGAAAATCACTGAATATGAGTATGCTGCAGCATTTTTTCGAAATCGGTCGTGAAAAAACACTGTTTGACGGGCTGAAGATTTCGAAAGAAAAAAATCTTTGTGAAGCATATATGGGGAAATTTCCGGTGATATCCATAACATTGAAAAGTGTCGATGGATTAAATTTTGAAATGGCTTCCGGACAGCTGCGGGAATTAATTGGAACAGAGGCGGAACGTTTTAGTTTTTTGAAGGATAGCAGCCGTTTGACGGCAAACGAAAAAGAAAAATATCATGCACTGACAGAAATTAGTAATGGATGTTATACCATGGATGGGCTAGTGTTGTCATCCGGACTGAAAACTTTGTCTATGCTTTTGTCCAGACATTACAATCAAAAGGTCATCATTTTAATCGATGAATACGATGTACCTTTAGATAAAGCATTTCAGGCGGGGTATTATGAGCAAATGGTATCCCTGATGAGGAATTTTTTAGGAAATGCTCTGAAATCCAATGAATATCTGCAGTTTGCCGTGCTGACAGGTTGTTTGCGGATCAGTAAAGAGAGTATTTTCACCGGGCTGAACAATCTGAAAGTAAACACGATAACCGATACACGATACGATGAGTATTTTGGATTTACAGATGAAGATGTGAAGGAAGTATTGTCTTATTATGGGCTTTCGGATCGATTTGAGATTGTACGGGAGTGGTATGACGGTTACCGCTTCGGGAATGTGGATGTGTATTGTCCATGGGATGTGATCAATTATTGTTATGATGCGATTGCGGATGACGAAGAGCGGGAGCCGGAAAATTACTGGGCAAATACCAGTGGAAATGAAATGGTACGACGTTTTATTGAAAAGGCAAATCAACAGACCAGAAATGAGATTGAAAGGCTGATCGCAGGGGAAACAATTACAAAGAGCGTAAATATGGAATTGACCTATAACGAGCTTGATACAACGATTGAGAATCTCTGGAGTGTTCTGTTTACGACAGGTTATCTGACCCGGAGGGGAAAGGCAGAAGGAAAACAATATAAGCTGGCGATTCCAAACAAAGAAATTCGAGAACTATTTGTCACCCAGATCAGGGAATGGTTCCGGGATACAACAAGAGCAGATACACCAAGAATTGAAAAGTTTTGTGGGGCATTTCCCGAAGGAAATGAGAAACTGATTGAAGAAATTCTTAATGACTATCTATGGACTACCATAAGTGTACGAGATACGGCTGTGAAAAATGACAGGAAAGAAAATTTCTATCATGGGATGCTACTTGGACTTTTACAGTATGAAGATAACTGGCTGATTAAATCCAATGCAGAATCCGGAGAGGGGTACAGCGATATCCTGGTCGAAACACAGGAGCGAATTGGAATCGTAATAGAAGTTAAATATGCACTGGATGGTAATTTGGACAAATGGAGTAAAATAGCATTGGAACAGATTGAAAAGAAAGATTATGCCGCTCGCCTTTTGGAAGATGGTATGAAAAAAATAGTCAGGTATGGGATTGCATTTTACAAAAAACATTGTAAAGTGACCATGGAAACCATCAGTTGATTAAAAATATTAGCAAACGTATAAAGTTTAGGAATCTGATTTTTTGTTTTTACGCTTGTATTCCGATATAAATTCTTCCTGCATTTTGTCATCTGTCATAGTATCAATCGGAGTTTTCGTGTGCAGAAGACAGAAAAGTACAATTATAAGAATACAGAAAAGTACGAATAAAATACAAAAAAGGAATATCATGAAGGCCTCCTGTAAATGTGAAAATGCGAAGTGAAATTGTAATGCTTCGCATTTTTAATTTTGATTTATGAAAAGTATAGCAGTTTTTGACAATATATTGTATGATAAATAAATAAATTTATTCATGTGAAGAAGGAGTTTATCAAATATGACAGGATATCAATTGAAAATAACAATAAAAGACAGCCATCCTCCAATCTGGAGAAGAATTATCGTTCCATCACATATTTCATTTCGTGATTTAGATGCTATCATAGAAGAGGCATTCGGCTGGACCCATGATCATATGTTTGCTTTTGACTTTAATGGTTATGAGATTGAATTTGTTGGTACGCCGATTCCCAGTGAGGATGATACAGTTGATGAGTGCATAGATGAGTGGATGGATGAAGGAGAAACTTTTTTATACACCTATGATTTTGGAGATGACTGGATACATAAAGTAAAAGTAGAAAAAATTGTGGAATATGACAAGCGTTATCCCGTGGTAATAAAAGCAAAAGGTCCCAACATGATAGAAGATTGTGGTGGAATATGGAATTTTTATGAATATATGGATCAGGCAGAACCATTTGATATGGAGGCAGTAAATAAGAAATTCAGCAAATGGGATTTGGATGAGGTAATTGCAAATCCATATACAGATGATACTGATTTTTTAGACAATGTCAGTGAAAAAGAACTGATGGATCTATTAATTTCCAGTATGATGGATCCAAATGAGGAAAACAGGAAAAAGTTTGATCAGGTAATGAAATTGTTGGGTGAACAGGAAGAAAACATTCGTAAAACTGTTCCTGCAGTACAAAGTCTGGAAGATATTTTCCAACAGTATACAAAAGAAAATTTGAAACAGATTGCGCAAGCTTATGGTTTTACCGGATATAACAAATTCAAGAAAAATGAATTGGCACAGTGGCTGAAAAACCACTTGCTGGAAACCGGTTTTATGAAAAAACAATTGTTGCATTTGTCCGAAAGGGAATGGAATATTTTCAAAAATGCCATTGGAGATCAGGGAATTATCATGTCGAGGAATATGATTGAAGATAGTCTTTTCCTTAGTACATACGGAGGATATCTTTCGGAGAAAGAGTTTTATGTGGTACCGTTGGATGTGAAAGAAAAGTATGAAAAAATATGCACACCGGAATTTCAGGCAGCATTGGACAGGCGCCAGACATTTATGATATATTGTGATGCATCTGCGTATTTGTATGGAGTTCTTACAGTAGAGAAATTGACAGAGATTTATAATTCTTATGAAAAAACAGACCTGAAAGTATCGGATGCGGAAGAACTGATTGAAGATTTTATTCAGGCAGAGGAACCATATGTATTGAAACAGGGACTTTTTATGGATGAGGATCTGAATGAGCAGGAATTGTATCAATATGTCTTAAAGGAACAACAGCCATATTCTTATTATCTTCCGGAAAATAAAGAGGAGTTTTTGGATTTTGGTAGATTTGAGTGTCAGAAACCAGATGAAAATACAGAGTTTTTTCTGAAATATATTCAGAAAAAACAGCATAAAAAAGCACCGGAAGATCTGATGCTGTTTTATCGGATTCAGGATGGACTGCGGATGAATGGTTCGGTGGAAGACATAATTACGGAAATGATTAGTTGGGGATGTAAAATTTCATCTCAAAAGCAGGTCAAAGAACTTTTGAATCATATAAATGAACTTGATAAACATGTCAGAAAATGGGATTATAAAGGACATACGAAACATGAACTCAAAGGCTCTTTTGAGGGCAAAGTAACAGCGGGTTCAAATAATATAGTCAAATTTCCCGCCGGGAATAAGATTTATCCAAATGATCCTTGTCCTTGTGGAAGTGGAAAAAAATATAAACATTGTTGTGGAAAACAAAAGTAATACTATGTGAAAAAGGTATTTGAGATGAGAGGCTTAGGAACACTAATCAACACAGCTGCAGTGATTCTTGGAGGATTACTTGGCCTGTGTCTGAAAAACGGAATGAAACAAAAAACGCAGGATATTCTGATGCAGGCCTGCGGGGTGGCTACAATTTTTATCGGAGCTGCCGGTACCTTGTCAAAGATGTTGGTGATCAATGATGGAAAACTGGAAACACAGGGAACGATGCTCCTGATTTTTTCACTTGTGATCGGTTCTCTGATTGGAGAGTGGTTGGATATTGAGCAGAAGATGGATCTTTTGGGAGAAAAAATCAAGGTTGCTGTGAAAGCACAAAATGATAACCATTTTGTGGATGGCTTCGTAAATGTGTCGTTGATTATCTGCGTGGGAGCTATGGCGATCGTGGGATCCATTCAGGACGGAATCAGTGGAGATTATTCCATGCTTGCTGCAAAAGCAGTTCTGGACCTGGTGATCGTGTTGATTTTTGCTTCTACTTATGGGGTTGGAGCAATATTTTCCGCTGCTGCAATTTTCTGCTATCAGGGATTGATTACATTGGTTGCCGCTATCTGCGGATCTTTTGTCAGTCAAACAATTATCAATGATCTTTCTTTCATTGGTTCTGCATTGATCTTCTGCGTGGGAATCAATGTGGGATTTGGAAAAAGAATCAAAGTGGGAAATATGCTTCCGGCATTGATTTTTGTGATTATTTATGATGTGATGCTTGGATTATTTTAAAGGGTAGAAAAATGTTGTTAAAAGATAAATATAATGCTCTTGTATACACAGGAAAAGAAAAAGTAGAGTTGCAGGAAAGAACTCTTATCCCGCCCAAGGAGGATGAAGTGACCATAAAGATCAGACGTGTTTCAATCTGCGGCTCTGATCTGGGTGCCTATAGATTTCCGTCTGAACGTTTTGCAGTTCAGCTTGTTTTGGGACATGAGTTTTCAGGTGATGTGGCAGCTGTGGGAAAAAATGTTACGAAGTTAAAAGTGGGAGCCCGGGTTACTGCAAATCCCATGATTCCCTGCGGAAAATGCTTTTTCTGTAAAAGAGGAGAGACAAATCTGTGTGGGAATCGAAAAAGTATGGGGACAGCGATCGGAGGGGTCAGAACCGATGGCGCTATGCAGGAATACGTAACTGTGAAAGAAAGTATGGTGATACCGATTGCAGATACGGTTTCCTATCAGGCGGCTGCTATGCTGGAACCCTGCGGAGTAACGCTTGCCTGCGCTAAAAAAGGATATACACAAGACGAAAAAAGTGTGGTTATCATCGGTGTCGGACCGATTGGTCTTCTGATTTTAAAGTTTCTGAAAGCCATGGGCGTTCCGAAAGTAATATGTATCGACAGGATGCAGAATCGACTGGAAAAAGCCAAAGAATGTGGTGCGGATCTGGTAATCTGGGCAGATGATACAGAAGCAGAGCTGTTGGTTAAACAGGCGACAGAAGGTTATGGTGCGGATCGTGTGATTATAGCAGCCGGTGTGGGAAGTGCCATCAATCAATCTTTCCGGTTCGTAAGAAATGGCGGATGTGTGGTTCTGGTAGCACTGATGCATGAACAGGTGACGATCGATCCTATGGAGATCGTAGGGCGTGGACTGAAGTTTTATGGAAGCTATATGTTTCAGTCAGAGATGAAAGAAGCGGCTAAGATGCTGGCAGATCAACGACTGCATGTGGAAGATCTTGTGACATCCGTATTCCCACTGGAAGAAGGCGAAAAAGCATTTGCACTACTGACAGATCCTCAAAATCAGGAAATTAAAGTACAGTTGTCTGTTTCGTAATGAAGATATAGGAGAACATAGAATGAGTGGATTTTTATATGTGGCATGAGATGTTGTGGTATGAGAAACATTTCCAAATTGTTTTTTGATTGAATTTATGATATGATGAGACAAGGGACAAAAGTTTTTATGATATCTCCATAAATTAATATAGTTATATAGTTCATAAAGAAGGTACAACATGGAACAGTCAGACAATCTTTTAGTAAGAATACAAAAGAATTATAGTTCATTCAGTAAGGGCCAGAAACAACTGGCTTCTTATATTGTCAATAATTATGATAAGGCGGTTTTTTTGACAGCGGCAAAACTGGGAAAAGAAGTTGGCGTAAGTGAATCTACTACGGTACGTTTTGCTACCCAGTTGGGATATAAAGGATTCCCGGAATTTCATCGTGCACTTGAGGAACTGGTGCGTAACAAGTTGAATTCCATTCAGAGAATGAAAGTTACGTATGGACATGTTCCCCAGGCAGAGATTCTGGATACGATTTTCCAGTCGGATATAGAAAAAATCAAGATGACCATGGAAAGTATTGACCATACAGCATTTGAACTGGCTGTAGATACTTTGTTGAATGCCAAAACGATTTATATTATCGGTATCCGAAGCTGTGCACCGCTGGCAAGTTTTCTTGGATTCTATCTGAATTTGGTGCTGGATGATGTGCGTTTGATTCAGACAAGCAGCTCCAGCGAAATTTTTGAGCAGATGTTTCGAATTGGCGAGGAAGATGCGATCATCGGAATCAGTTTTCCGAGATATTCCATGCGTACATTGAAAGCCATGGAATTTGCAAATAATAGAAATGCCAAAGTGATCACGATCACAGACAGTGTGCATTCGCCGATCAATCTGTATTCGTCCTGTAATCTGATTGCCAAAAGTGATATGGCATCTATTGTAGATTCTTTGGTGGCTCCGCTCAGTGTGGTAAATGCGTTGGTAGTGGCGCTGTGTATGAAGCGGCAGAAAGAAGTGGTGGATACCCTGGAATCCATGGAAAAAATATGGGATGAGTATCAGGTTTACAGCAACGATGAGATGAATCCTGTGGAATCCTCTTTTTCGGTTAAAAATATGGAGAATAAGGAGAAAAAATGAACAGATTTTTGATTGTTGGAGGCGGTGCTGCCGGTATGATGGCTTCCATCTGCGCGGCTATGCAGGGAATGGAAGTACATGTGTTTGAACAGAATGAAAAGCTGGGCAAGAAGCTTTTTATTACCGGAAAAGGCAGATGTAATTTTACAAATGCCTGTGCCACAGAAGAATTGTTCGAGTCATTTCTGACGAATCCCCGATTTTTATACAGTGCAGTTTATGGATTTACCAATTATGATGTGATTGATTTTTTTGAAAATCTGGGTGTGAAAACAAAGATGGAGAGGGGAGGACGGATGTTCCCCCAGTCGGATCATTCTTCAGATATTATTCTTGCCATGGAGCGCAGGATGAAGGAACTGGGTGTGAAAGTACATCTGAAGTCAAAGGTGAAACGTCTGATTTTTGATGATAATGAAGATACAAAGTCTGTGAAAGGACTGGAACTGGAAAATGGATCCTTGATTCAGGGAGAAAAAGTTCTGATAGCGACAGGAGGAATTTCTTATCCAAGTACCGGTGCTTCCGGTGATGGGTACCGGATGGCGAAGGATGCGGGTCATACGGTGACGGATCTGATGCCGTCGCTGGTTCCCATGGTGACGGCGGAAGAATATATTCCCCGGATGCAGGGGCTTTCTCTTAAAAATGTTACACTGTCAGTCTATGATGGTAAAAAATGTGTGTTTGAAGAGTTTGGAGAGATGATGTTTACCCATTTTGGGATTACCGGACCATTGGTGTTATCAGCCAGCGGAAAAGTGGGAAAACTATTAAAAAAGAAATACCTGACTGCCCGTATTGATCTGAAACCGGCGCTTACAAAAGAACAGCTGGATGCACGTCTTTTAAGAGAGTTCGAAGGAGCGAAGAATAAACAGTTTAAAAATGTGGTGGATGGTATGTTTCCGTCTAAGCTGCTTCCGGTGATGCTGGAAGTGGGGGGCGTTTCTCCACAAAAGAAAGTAAATGAGATCACGAGGGAGGAACGCGCAGTATTTATTGATAAAGTGAAGGCATTTCCGATGACCATCACCGGGCTTCGAGGCTTTCAGGAAGCCATTATTACCAAGGGTGGTGTGCAGATCAAAGAGATCGATCCGAAAACGATGGAATCAAAAAAAGTGCATGGTCTGTATTTTGCGGGGGAAGTGATGGATCTGGATGCACTTACCGGCGGATACAATCTGCAGATCGCATGGTCTACGGCACATGCGGCGGCTTGTGCAGCCGGACAGAAAGCGTGAAAGAAAATATATAAATAACAGGGAGAAAGTAAAATGAGTTATACAATTGCGATTGATGGACCGGCAGGAGCCGGTAAAAGTACGATAGCAAAAAGAGTGGCAAAAGAACTGTCATTTATCTATGTGGATACGGGAGCTATGTACCGGGCGATGGCACTTTATTTTCTGAGAAAAGGGATTTTGCCGGATGAGACAGAAAAAATTGAAGCTGCCTGTGAAGATATTCAGGTATCTATCACCTATGTAAACGGAGAGCAGCAGGTCTGGCTAAACGGTGAAAATGTATCCAAAGAGATTCGTAAAGAAGAGGTAGGCAATATGGCCTCTAAAACCTCTGTCAATAGTAAAGTGAGAGAAAAGCTGGTAGCTCTCCAGCGGGAGCTGGCTTCCCGTGAAAATGTGGTGATGGATGGAAGAGATATTGGTACACAGGTGCTTCCTGATGCCACGGCCAAAATATATCTGACGGCCAGTGTAGAAGAGCGTGCGAGACGCAGATTCTTAGAATTGCAGGAAAAAGGTATGCCTGCAAATATGGAGGCGATTGAGGCTGATATCATTGCCAGAGATCACCGGGATATGACCCGAGAGATTTCACCGCTTCGGCAGGCTGAAGATGCAGTGCTGGTGGATGCGTCACAGATGACGATCGAAGAAGTGACAAATGCAGTGATCCGTGAGTTCGAAAACAGAAAATAGGTGCATTTATGGGAGAAAGAGTAATAAAAACCGCGAAAACCGCAGGATTTTGTTTCGGCGTAAAACGGGCTGTGGAGAAGGTATATGAACAGGTAGAACTGGGAAAAAAGAATGTATATACTTACGGACCGATTATACACAATGAGGAAGTCGTCAGTGATCTGGAAGAAAAAGGGGTATCTGTTTTGGAAAATCGTGCAGATCTGGAAGCGATAGAAAAAGGCACGGTCGTGATCCGATCCCATGGTGTCCCCAGAGACATTTACCAGTTGATCGAAGAAAAGGGACTGGAGTGTGTGGATGCTACTTGCCCGTTTGTCCGCAAAATTCACAGGATCGTAGAGAAAGAAAGTAAAAACGGCTGCCATATCGTGATTATCGGAAATGACAATCATCCGGAAGTGGAAGGAATCAAAGGTTGGTGCCAGGGACCGGTAACTGTTATTTCTACCGAAGAAGAGGCAGAAAATTTGGAAATTTTTGATGAAAAAAAACTATGTATTGTGTCACAGACGACATTTAATTACAACAAATTTAAAGATTTAGTTGAAATTCTTGAGAAAAAGAGGTATGATAGAATTGTTTTAAATACGATTTGCAGTGCAACAGAGGAAAGACAGCTTGAGGCACGGCAGATTGCCTGCGAAGCAGATACCATGATTGTCATTGGCGGCAGACATAGTTCCAATACGCAGAAATTATACGAGATATGTAGAAAAGAATGTAAAAATACTTACTATATACAGACACTTGTTGATTTGGATACTAGGCCTTTTCAATGTATTGGTTGCGTAGGTATTACAGCGGGGGCTTCCACCCCAAATAATATAATTGAGGAGGTTCAAAAATATGTCAGAATTAAGTTTTGAACAAATGCTGGAAGAATCATTAAAAACAATTAGAAACGGGGAGGTTGTCGAAGGTACTGTAATCGACGTCAAAGAAGACGAGATTATTTTAAATATTGGTTACAAAGCTGACGGTATTCTTACAAAGTCTGAATACAGCAATGATGCATCCCTGGATCTGACGACTGTTGTGAAGCCGGGTGATACGATGGAAGTTAAAGTCCTGAAAGTTAACGATGGAGAAGGACAGGTACTTCTTACTTACAAGAGACTGGCAGCAGAAAAAGGTAACAAGAGACTGGAAGAAGCATTCGAGAATAAAGAAGTTCTGAAAGCTAAAGTTACCCAGGTATTAAATGGCGGTCTGAGTGTTGTGATTGATGAAGCAAGAGTATTTATTCCGGCAAGCCTGGTTTCCGATAATTTCGAAAAAGATCTGTCCAAATATGCAGATCAGGAAATTGAGTTTGTGATCACAGAGTTCAATCCGAGAAGAAGAAGAATCATCGGTGACAGAAAACAGCTTCTGGTAGCAGCAAAAGCAGAACAGCAGAAAGCTCTGTTTGAGAGAATCCATGCAGGAGATGTTGTGGAAGGAACTGTTAAGAACGTGACAGATTTCGGTGCATTCATCGATCTGGGCGGCGCTGACGGACTGCTTCATATCTCAGAGATGTCCTGGGGCAGAGTAGAAAATCCGAAAAAGATTTTCAAAGTTGGTGATCCGATCACTGTTCTTATTAAAGATATCAATGGAGACAAAATTGCACTCAGTCTGAAGTTTGAAGATCAGAATCCATGGCTGAATGCAGATGAAAAATACGCAGTTGGCAATGTAGTAGAAGGAACAATTGCCCGCATGACAGATTTTGGTGCATTTGTTGAGCTGGAACCAGGCGTTGACGCACTGCTTCATGTATCTCAGATTTCAAAAGAGCATGTGGAAAAACCGGCAGATGTTCTGAGCGTAGGTCAGGTAATTACTGCAAAAGTTGTTGATTTCAACGGCGAAGATAAAAAGATCAGCCTGAGCATGAAAGCTCTTGAAGCTCCTGCAGAGGCTCCTGCTGAAGAAGCTCCGGTAGAAGAGTAAGGCGAAAGTGAAGGGAATAGTCCCTGAGTATATAATTTTATAATGCATAAAAGCAGCCCGGAAGTTGTTTTCCGGGCTGAATTTATCTTAATCATTATTTTCAATTGCAATGAGATGCATGCTTTAACAGATGGTTGGCGTAAGCCTGTAAAAGAGCAGGATTTTCAGATTCGGTACCGTCTGTAGGGAAGATTTTATCAAGAGAAAACCATCCGATCGGATCTTTGTATTCCCTGTGAAATTCAGGCTGGAATACAGGTTCAAATTCAGGAAGGAATTTTCCGGACACTTTTTTGTAACAGTTGCAGGCTTTTGCTTTTTCCCGGTGTTCTTTGTCTACATATGCACCGACACTTTTATGGATGGCTTCATCCTCCAGTGGCAGATAGTAGTAATCCTTGTAATTGGGAAAGAAATATCGCAGTGTCCCCTGAAATACAGGGATACGTAAAAGGCATTCGGAAGTATTCACACGTAGATCATACCATTGGTTTTCTTTATACAGAGAAACGGGAAACGATTCTGTAAGTGGAATATGCAGTACTACAGTTTCAGGATCAGCCAAAAGAATATCCATCGTATCGGTTAAATTTCCCTGAAAGAGTTCGGGGATCAGAAGAAGCGGCAAAAGTTGCAGCATTCCTTCTACATCTTCCCTGTTGTGAAGGGAAAGGATCTCATATAATGCTTTGTCACCGCTTTTTAAGTATTCCTGGTAGTGAGAGATTAGTTCACCGCCGGAAAAGGGATCATCCCGGTTGATTCCGGAAAGAATTTCCAGGTCTTTCTGACGCATATGCTTTAGTCCAAGCAGCTTCTTGTAGGGAAGAAGTTCCTGATAGAGATCAAGTTGAGAAAGATGTTCCCAGGACTGCCGGATATTGTAGAATGTAAATTTGTGCATCAGATAAGGAACATCAAAGGTATTGCCATTATAATGGATCAGCCATTGATGGCTGTTCAAAAGCTCGGAAAACTGCAGAAGAACCTCTTTTTCTTCTCCCGGACGCTGACAGAACCATTGCCGGTGAATCCATTGACCTTCTTCCTTATATACGGCTCCGAGAAGATAAAGATGGGAACTTTTCCATGACAGACCGGTAGTTTCTATGTCAAAAAAGACACATTGGTCGGGCTGGATTTTCCTCCGTTTTAGAGGGTCAGAGGGGACAATGGCTGGGGTATTGGTTATGATCATTTGATTTATCTCCTTGTTAAAAAATTAGCATTTTTAAATGATAATTTATATAAATATACATCAATTGTACTGATTATAGTACAAAAAATCGAAAAAATATAGTGCTTTTTCTGTCTGTATGAGTTATTATATATTATAAGTATTAAATAAGGGAGAGGAGAGTTGTATTGTCATACGAAATATTAGGTGTAGATATGTATCATATTCTGAGCTGGTTTATTGTGTACAGTTTTCTCGGATGGATATGGGAAAGCTGTTACGTATCGGTGAAGAATAAGCGGTGGGTGAACCGTGGTTTTGTCAATGGTCCTTTTGTTACCATATACGGTGTGGGGGCTGTTGCAGTGTACGTGATCTTAAAGCCGCTTACAGGACGGATACTGGAATTGTATTTTGCAGGAGTTGCAGTAGCAACCATACTGGAGTATATCACAGGTGTTCTTATGGAAGCAATCTTCCATACAAACTGGTGGGATTACAGCGATAAGAAATATAATTTTCAGGGAAAGATCTGTCTGGGAAGTTCTCTCGCCTGGGGATTTTTCACATTACTTCTGTTTTATATATTCCAGCCTTTGGTTTCCACCTTCGTGGACTGGATTCCGAGAAGTACGGGGACGATACTGTTATATGTATGGCTTGCGTATTATGTGGTGGATTTTTCATTTTCCGCGGCAGCAGCATTCGACCTGCGGAGCAAATTGCAGAAGCTTGACAGTGTAGTGGACGAATTCCAGGAGTCTTTCCAGAATAGTAAACTGTATGAAACTGTTGAAGAATTTCGTGAGAAGGCAGAGCTTTATCGTCCGGAGTTTGCGGACAATAAACTGAAAGAATATCTTGACAGCCGAAGAGAGAAGTTCCACGAAGCACTGGAACGGCTGGAAGATTCTGAGCTTCAGGAAAAACGCGAAGCTTTTATGGAACGTTATGACGAATTTGAACGTCGATATCTGGAAGTTAAGAACAGTATACGTCATATTTCCAGACGTCAGATGAAAGCTTACCCGAATTTGATTAGTAAAGCGGAACGCTTAAGAAAATTAAAAGAAAAAAAGAAAAAATAAAGGAGGAGGTCATAGTATGGGATTACTTACATTCAAAGGCGGAATCCATCCTTATGATGGGAAAGAATTATCCAAGAATAAGCCGATTCAGCCTCTGAAACCTCAGAAGGAGCTTGCGTTCCTGGTATCACAGCATATCGGAGCGCCGGCGAAACCAATCGTATCCAAAGGAGACCGGGTACTGATCGGACAGAAGATCGCGGAAGCTGGAGGGTTTGTTTCCGCTCCGGTGTACGCATCAGTTTCCGGAACAGTAAAAGGGATAGAACCCCGTCTTACTGCCACAGGAGGAACCTGTGATGCGATTTTGGTTGAAAATGATGGTTTGTATGAATCTGTAGCATTTGAACCTACAGAGCATCCGGAGCAGCTTTCGAAAGAAGAGATTCGGAAAAAGATTCAGGAAGCCGGTGTGGTTGGTATGGGAGGTGCAGGATTTCCTACACATGTAAAGCTTACACCGAAGGAACCTGAAAAAATCGATCACATCCTTGTAAATGGTGCGGAATGTGAGCCGTATCTGACATCGGATTACAGAAGAATGTTGGAAGAGCCGGAAAAAGTAATCGGTGGACTGAAAGTGATGCTGCAGTTGTTTGACAATGCAAAAGGTTGTATCTGTATTGAGGACAATAAACCGGACTGTATCGAAAAAATCAGTAAAATGGTGGAAAATGAGCCACGGATCGAAGTAAAAGCCATGAAGACAAAGTATCCGCAGGGGGCTGAGCGTATGCTGATCTATGCGGTTACCGGAAGAAGTATCAATTCTTCCATGCTTCCGGCTGATGCGGGCTGTGTTGTAGATAATATTGATACGGTTGTTGCCATCTATAAAGCAGTTGTACTGGGACAGCCGCTGATGCACAGGATCGTAACCGTTACCGGTGATGCGATCGCTGATCCGGCTAACTTTTATGTTCCGGTAGGAACGGATTTCCAGGAACTTGTGGAAGCGGCAGGCGGATTTAAAGATCATGTGGAAAAAGTAATCTCCGGTGGTCCTATGATGGGCTTCGCCATGTTTGATATGCATGTTCCTGTTACGAAAACCACATCTGCACTTTTGTGTCTGACAAAAGATGAGGTTTGTCACTCGGAAACTACGGCATGTATCAACTGTGGAAGATGTGTAAGTGAGTGTCCGGAACATCTGCTTCCGACCAAGCTTGCAACATTTGCTGCACATAAAGATCAGGAAAAATTCCAGAAATACAATGGTATGGAGTGCTGTGAATGCGGATGCTGCAGTTACGTCTGTCCGGCTAAACGGCCTCTTGCCCAGGATATTAAGTCCATGAGAAAAATTGTACTGGCTAACAGGAAAAAGAAATAAGGGGGAAGAGACATGAGTGAATTATTACACGTATCGTCCTCACCGCATATACGTTCCAAAATCAAAACCGATAATCTTATGAAAATGGTAGTGATTGCTCTGCTGCCGGCTACACTTTTTGGAATTTATAATTTCGGATGGAGGGCACTGCTTCTGATTTGTATATCTGTCGCTACCTGTGTCGCGACAGAAGGAATTTATGAGACTTTGATGCACAAGAAACTCACAATCGGTGATTTCAGTGCGGTTGTTACCGGACTTTTGCTGGCTTTGAACCTGCCCTCTACAGCTCCCTGGTGGATTCCTGTGATCGGCGGTGTGTTTGCAATCCTTGTAGTAAAACAGCTGTTTGGCGGTCTGGGACAGAATATCATGAACCCGGCACTGGCAGCACGATGCTTCCTTCTGCTTTCCTTTACCGGACAGATGACGAATTTTGCACCGACTTCAGGGCTTGGTAAAATAGTGGATACAGCATCCGGAGCAACACCTCTGGCAGCACTGAAAGCCGGTGAACAGGTGGATGTACTGAGTATGTTCCTTGGCAATACAACAGGTACTATTGGTGAGACCTCTGCACTTGCACTTTTGATCGGTGCAGCGTTCCTGTTGGCCATGAAAGTGATCGATTTCAGGATCCCATTAACCTACATAGGCAGTTTTCTGGTATTTATCATATTATTCGGCGGTCACGGTCTGGATGCAAATTATATTCTCGGACAGCTCTTCGGCGGCGGTCTGATGCTGGGAGCATGGTTTATGGCTACCGATTATGTAACGACACCGATCACCAAATCAGGACAGCTTGTTTATGGTGTGATCCTGGGTATCCTGACCGGTTTGTTCCGTCTCTTTGGAGCATCTGCAGAAGGCGTATCTTATGCGATCATCTTCAGTAACCTGCTGATTCCGGTAATCGAACGAGTTACTGTTCCCGTTGCATTTGGTAAAGGAGGGAAGAAAGAATGAGTAATAAAATCATAAAAGACGCTATGGCGTTGACTCTGATCACCCTCGTGGCAGGTGCAGCTCTCGGTGCGGTTCATGGTATCACCAAGGAGCCGATTGCCAGACAGGAGGCTCTGACAAAAGCAGAAGCTTATAAGGAAGTATTTGAAGAGGCAAATGATTATAGTACCGTTGAGATGACGGACGAGCTTGCCGGTCAGCTGCGTGACAGTCTTGACAGCGAAGGTTATCAGGCACAAAGTATAGATGAAATCGTGGAAGCTGTGGACGGAAGTGGTGCTTCTCTGGGCTATATAATCACTGTGATTTCTTCCGAAGGATATGGCGGAGATATTAAGTTCACTATGGGCGTACAGTCGGACGGAACGATGAACGGTATTTCTATCTTATCTATTTCAGAGACTGCCGGTTTGGGTATGCGCGCCAATACGGATGAGTTCAAGAGTCAGTTTGTCGGAAAAAATACAGAAAAACTTGTCTATACAAAGAACGGAGCATCTGCGGATAATGAAATCGATGCTCTGAGCGGAGCTACGGTGACTACCAATGCCATGACCAATGGCGTGAATGCCGGTCTCTGTGCATTCCGTGTAATGGAAGGAGGGGAATAAGAGATGAAAGCAAATTCACCTGCAGAACGTTTGTATAATGGTATCATCAAAGAAAACCCTACCTTTGTACTGATGCTTGGTATGTGTCCGACACTGGCAACAACCACATCCGCAATCAATGGTCTGGGTATGGGACTGACGACCATGGTGATTCTGGCTATGTCCAACATGATGATTTCACTTCTGAGAAAAGTGATACCGGATGGTGTTCGTATGCCGGCTTATATCGTAATTGTTGCTTCTTTTGTAACAATCGTGCAGTTTTTACTTCAGGGATTTATCCCGACTCTTTACTCTGCACTGGGAATCTATATTCCTTTGATCGTTGTTAACTGTATCATTCTTGGCCGTGCGGAAGCATATGCATCCAAGAATGGGGTGATTAGTTCTCTTTTTGATGGAATCGGTATGGGACTTGGTTTTACCATAGGTCTTACCTGTATCGGTATTGTTCGAGAACTGCTTGGTTCCGGTAAAATCTTTGGTTTCCAGCTGTTTGACGGCGGAGCAACCATCTTTATCCTGGCTCCGGGTGCATTCTTTGTTCTGGCAATGCTGGTTGCTATTCAGAATAAAGTTAAAGCCGGTAAACCGGAAAAAGCTTCCACAGGTACTGGTTGTGGAGAAGCTGCATGTGCAGGATGTACCAATATGATGTGCGGAAGCCGTATGGTATCCGGCAATGAGGAAGGAGGAAAGAACGCATGAAAGAGTTATTAATCATTGCGATTGGTTCTGCGCTTGTAAATAACGTAGTACTCAGTCAGTTTTTGGGATTGTGTCCTTTCCTTGGTGTATCCAAGAAAATGGATACGGCAGCAGGTATGGGCGGAGCGGTTATCTTTGTTCTTACGCTGTCTTCTTTCTGCACCAGTCTGATCTATAAATTTATTCTTGTAAAAACAGGAATGGAATATCTGCAGACTATCGTATTTATTCTTGTGATTGCTGCTTTAGTACAGCTGGTAGAGATGTTCCTGAAAAAGACCATTCCGGCTTTGTATAAGAGTCTGGGTGTTTATCTGCCGCTGATCACAACAAACTGTGCAGTGCTTGGTGTAGCACTTCTGAATGTACAGAATGATTATAATGTTTTAGAGGGAACTATCAATGGATTTGCCACAGCAGTAGGTTTCACGATTGCGATCGTACTGATGGCAGGGCTTAGAGAAAGAATCGAGTATAACGATATTCCAAAGCCTTTCCGGGGAATGCCGATTGTTCTTCTGACAGCAGGACTGATGTCCATCGCATTCTTTGGTTTTTCCGGATTAATTTAAAGGAGGAGAGTTATGATTACAGGTATTATCATTGCAGCCGTTTTAGTAGGCGGTACCGGATTAATAATCGGACTCCTTCTTGGCGTAGCTGGAAAGAAATTTGCAGTACAGGTTAATGAAAAAGAAATAGCTGTAAGAGAAAAACTTCCGGGCAACAACTGTGGTGGTTGTGGTTATCCGGGTTGTGATGGTCTTGCAGCAGCTATTGCGGCTGGTCAGGCACCGGTAAGCGGATGTCCCGTGGGAGGTCCGGAGGTTGCAAAACAGGTTGCAGCGATTATGGGACAGGAAGTAGAAGAAGGACGCCGTATGGCTGCTTTCGTAAAATGCGGTGGTGACTGCGAGCATTCCCGTCAGAATTATGTTTATGATGGTGTGGAAGACTGTTCGATCATGGCGTTCATACCGGGCGGCGGTTCGAAAAAGTGTCATCATGGATGTCTTGGTTATGGAACATGTGTAAAGTCATGTACCTTCAATGCAATCCATATTGAAAACGGAATCGCAGTGGTCGACAAAGAAAAATGTAAGGCCTGCGGAAAATGTGTTTCCGTATGTCCGCATCATTTGATTGAGCTTGTACCGTACGATCAGACCGTAAAAGTACAGTGCAGTTCTTCCGATAAAGGTAAAGCTACTATGACTGCATGCGACAACGGCTGTATCGGATGTAAGAAATGTGAAAAGAACTGTCCGGTACAGGCAATTACAGTCACGAATAACGTGGCACATATTGATTATGACAAATGTACAAACTGCGGTCTGTGCAAACAGAATTGTCCGCGTCACTGTATTCATTAAAATGAAGGATCAGAGTTGCTAAGTCAAACGGCGGGAAACGGGATTTTAGAATCCGGTTTCCTGCCGTTTTTCGAAAGAAAGTTTTGACAGGTTGAATTATTTCATCTGTTATGTTATGATAGCCGAGTGTTGAAACAATAAAAAAAGATACAAAGAGCATAATATAATTAGTAAAATGATGAAGAGACGAGATTGGATTGCTGCTGCTGTCATTCTTGCAGCAGCTCTGATAATTGCTTTGGTCAGTAAGTTGACTGCCGAACCGGCACAGGCTCTCCGTATTACTGTGAATGGAGAGACCTATGGAATTTATGATATTACAGAAGATCAGGAGATAAAGATTAACGACACAAATATCTGTCAGATTGAAAATGGAAAAGTGCGTATGACCGGGGCAGATTGTCCGGATCAGATCTGTGTGCATACTGCCGAGATTTCAAAGGATGGTGGGTCGATTATATGTCTGCCCAATCGGATTGTTTTAGAGATTATATCAGAGGTTCCGGAGGATACGAGTGAAAAAGTGGATGTGATCAGTTCCTGAAAGGCGGGAGAAATTTTGAAAAAAAAGACAGCATATTTGGGGCTGCTTTGTGCGGCAGCTATCATACTGGGGTATGTGGAATCCCTTTTCCCTGTATTTGTGGGAGTTCCGGGTATGAAGATCGGGCTTCCTAATCTGGCTGTAGTCATGGTGCTTTATCTGTATTCCTGGAAAGAAGCAATTGCAGTGTCTTTTGTCCGGATTCTGGTGATTGGCTTTTTATTTGGCAATGCGTTCAGTATTGCTTTCAGTCTGGCAGGAGGTATGCTCAGTCTTCTGTGCATGGAAGCTGTCAGAAGATTTCTCAAGTTAAGCTGCACAGGTGTCAGTATGATCGGTGGTGTGACGCATAATCTGGGACAGATTCTGGTGGCTATGGTTGTAGTAGAAAATGTAAGAGTGGGATATTATTTCTCAATTCTTGCAGTAACAGGATTAGTAACAGGTATTTTGATTGGAATACTGGCAGCGGAACTGGTGAAAAGGATTCGGCGTGCGGTCGGTTCTGAATTGGATAATAAAAGAGAATCCGGGAGGAAATCATGATCGGTTATATCAAAGGAATATTGGAAGAGGCAGATGAACAATGTATCATCGTGGATAATCACGGAATCGGATATCGTATATTTGTCCCTGGTTCTGCATTTGCAGGAGCTCTCCCAATCGGTGAAGAAGTTAAGATCTATACGTATCTGTCTGTTAAGGAAGATGCGATGCAGCTATATGGTTTTCTCACAAGGGATGATTTGAGAATGTTTAAGATGCTTCTGGGGGTCAATGGAATCGGACCGAAAGCAGGTCTTGGAATTCTGTCCGCACTTACGGCAGATGAACTACGATTCGCAGTACTGGCAGATGATGCAGCGTCTATTGCAAAAGCCCCGGGGATTGGTAAGAAAACTGCACAGAAATTAATATTGGAACTGAAAGATAAGTTGAATCTAGAAGATGCGTTTGAACAAAAACTGGCAAATCAGGCGGCAGCTTCCCCGGCGGTTTCAGGTACAGAGGATGGGATACATGAGGCGGTACAGGCTTTAACAGCGTTGGGATATCCCAGCACAGATGCTCTGCGGGCTGTGAAAAAAGTGGAAGGTGCAGAAATGATGACTGTAGAAGAGATACTGAAAGCAGCATTGAAAAAGATGATTTAGGGAGTGCCCGGAGAGAGAAATGGAAAAGAGAATTATTACAACCGATATGATGGAAGAAGATATTCGGATGGAAGGAAGCCTCAGACCACAATATCTGAAAGATTATATCGGACAGGAAAAAGCAAAACAAAATCTGAAAATCTATATTGAAGCGGCAAAACAGAGAAAGGATTCCCTGGATCATGTACTGTTTTATGGTCCTCCGGGACTTGGAAAGACTACATTGGCCGGTATCATTGCCAATGAAATGGGAGTACATATGAAAGTGACCTCCGGACCTGCGATTGAAAAACCCGGTGAGATGGCGGCAATCCTGAATAATCTTCAGGAAGGGGACGTGCTTTTTGTGGACGAGATCCATCGTCTGAACCGGCAGGTAGAGGAGGTTCTTTATCCGGCTATGGAAGATTTTGCGATCGATATTATGATCGGAAAAGGGGCAACTGCCCGTTCTATCCGTCTGGATCTGCCGCGTTTTACCCTGGTAGGAGCAACCACAAGGGCAGGACTTTTGACGGCACCTCTGCGGGATCGTTTTGGAGTAATTCATCATCTGGAGTTTTATACGGAAAATGAGTTGAAAACGATTATTATACATTCCGCCAGGATTCTTGGAGTAGAAATTGATGAGGAAGGTGCTGCGGAGATGGCTAAGCGATCACGGGGAACCCCTCGTCTGGCCAACCGATTGCTAAAGAGAGTGCGTGATTTTGCACAGGTAAAATATGATGGTAAGATTACCAAGGAAGTAGCCTCTTTTGCGCTGGATCTGCTTGAAGTTGACAAGTATGGTCTTGACCAGACAGACCGATATATTCTGAATACGATTATCCATAAGTTTCAGGGTGGTCCGGTAGGTCTGGATACGCTGGCAGCAGCGATTGGGGAGGATTCGGGAACAATCGAAGATGTATATGAACCGTATCTGATTCAGAATGGATTTTTAAACCGTACCCCGAGAGGAAGAATGGCAACTGAGCGTGCGTATCATCATCTGGGCCTTACCTTCAGTCAGAAAGACGAAGAGCTGCAGGGGAAATGATACGCTTTGTCCGTGGATTGGAAAGAAAAAGGTTGTTTTTTGGAGGAATTTGATTATAATAGAAATTAGTACGTATGGAGGAAATGCCAGTTATGCCAGCAAAAAATACAACAAAAGTTTTAATCGGAGGAAAAATTGTCACTTTGAGCGGATATGAAAGTGAAGATTATCTGCAGAAAGTGGCTTCATATATGAATCATAAAATAGCGCAGCTCAGTGAACTGCCGGGATATAATCGCCAACCTATGGAGACAAAGCACACACTGCTCAGTCTGAATATCGCAGATGACTATTTTAAAGCGAAACGACAGGCAGAGGTGTTTGAGGAGGATTCTCAGCTTAAAGATAAAGAGGTGTATGATCTGAAGCATGATCTGATCGAAGCACAGATTCAGGTGGAGAATCTTACGGCAGAGAATGAAAAGCTGTTGGAACAGGTCAGAAAACTGGAAAGTGATATGGATAATCTTTTGAAATAATGGTACTGTGTAAATTTTAGATGGACGTGACCACATTAGTCACGTCCATTTTATCTCAGTTGGAGATTGGAGAGTTTGTATGAAAGTAGAATTACTTGCTCCGGCAGGATCCTATGAGGCGCTGGAAGCAGCTTTGCGTGCGGGAGCAGATGCGGTTTATCTGGGAGGAGAAAAGTTTGGCGCCAGAGCCTATGCGGATAATCTTGACCGGGATCATATGATTCAGGCCATTCAGTATGCACATCTTCATGGGAAGAAGCTGTATCTGACTGTAAATACCCTTTTAAAAAACAGAGAACTGGAACAAGAGTTATATGAGTATCTGGCACCTTATTATGAGGCAGGTCTGGATGCTGTGATCGTTCAGGATCTGGGGGTTCTTCGTTTTATAAAAAGAGAGTTTCCAAAACTGCATATTCATGCAAGTACGCAGATGACGATTACCGGTGTGGAAGGAGCAAGGATGTTAAAGGAAGCCGGAGCTGCCAGGATCGTTACTGCAAGGGAATTATCTTTGAAAGAGATTCAGGCGATTTATGACGCTACGCACATGGAGATAGAAAGTTTTATTCATGGTGCTTTGTGCTACTGCTATTCCGGACAGTGCTTGATGAGCAGCATGATCGGAGGAAGAAGCGGCAACAGAGGACGATGTGCACAGCCGTGCCGTCTGCCCTATCAGGTATGGAGAGACGGACAACGATTGAATAGTGAAAAAACAGCGTATCCCCTCAGCCCTAAAGACATGTGTACAGTAGGTATTTTGCCGGAGATTATTGAGGCAGGCGTCTACTCTCTGAAGATCGAAGGGAGAATGAAAAAGCCGGAATATACGGCGGGTGTGGTAGAAATATACCGAAAATATCTGGATCAGTATCTGGAAGGCAATAAGCGCCCTGTGGTCAGTCGGGAAGATTATCAGACCCTTCTTGATATTTATAACAGAGATGGATTTCACGAAAGCTATTATAAGGTCAGAAATGGCAGGGATATGATGGCACTTCGCAATGAAAAAAAGACAGTTTCCGGCGAGGATATAAAATCAATTCGAAATGAAGCGTTATTTTCAGGAATCCGAAAAAAATATCTGGAAGGAAAAAAACAGGAGAAAATTAAGGGAACCTTAAATCTTTTTTCGGATTGTCCTGCTATACTGGAAATTGATTACTGTGGGCATCATATCACAGCTGAAGGCGCTGTGGTACAGGAAGCCTCAAACCGACCTTTAGATCAGGAACGGGTTCGCAGGCAGATGATGAAGACCGGAGAAACAGAGTTTACATTCGAAGAACTGGATATTTTCATGGGAGATCAGATTTTTCTTCCCATGCAGCAGCTGAATGAACTTCGAAGAATGGGGCTTGAACTTTTAAAATGTGAGATTCTTGCACCGTATGAAAGAGAATTATCGTCACGAACTCCTTCGAAGCATGAGAAAAACAAGAAGTATGAGGACTGTCAGCAGGAGCTGTCAGTTTCTGTCCGAACCCGTGAGCAGCTGGAGGTTGTGATGAAAATCGATGATATCGCAAGAATTTATGCGGACTGTGGTATTTTTCCAAAAGACAGCTTTGCTCAGAGCGTGTTAGAAGTAATTTCAGAAGGTAAGAAAAGAGGGAAATCCATTTTCCTGATGCTTCCTCATATGGTTCGGGACTGTGAACTGAACGGAAGAAAAGAACACTTTCATGAGCTATGTCGGGAAGGATTGTCGGGATTTCTTGTGAGAAACCTGGAAAGTTACGGAGTACTGCAGTCTATGGGATTAAATCAGATGGCTGTTCTGGATGCGAATCTTTATACGATGAATGGGGAAAGCAAAAAATTCTGGGAAGAGCAGGGTGCAGCCTGGGATACAGTACCATTGGAACTGAATCAGAAAGAACTTCGCTATCGGGACAATTCGTGCAGCGAGATGATTGTGTATGGATACACGCCTATGATGATTTCTGTTCAGTGTATTCAGAAGAACCTGGACAAATGTAATCATCAATGTGCAGTTTTAACGCTTCAGGATCGATATCAGAAAAAATTTCATGCAGTATGCAGCTGTGAATTCTGTTATAATACAATATATAACACACTTCCAATGTCGCTTCTTCAGGAAGCTGAGGTGGTAAAACATTTGGGAATCACAAAATACCGTCTTTCTTTTACCATAGAAAACAAAGTGGAAGTGGAAAAAATTGCCCGGGATTTTTGTGCAGTCTATCTGCATGGAGAAAATCCATCCCATGAGATCCAGCGGATGGAAGTTACAAAAGGCCACTTCAACAGAGGTGTGGAATAGAACGGAAATATAATTTCCCGATGGGAGGAAATAAGTGGAAACAATAATCACAGAAGTATCCAAATATTTAATCATTTTTCTTATGGTTCTTTTTACCTTCCAGTGTTTTACGATTTTTCGAAAACACGATCAGGAAGATAAATACCAGGTTTTACGAAGGCAGATCATTCTGATGCTTTTTATGAATTTTATTGCCTATGCGGTACTGTTCATTCAGACGGAAGAGATTAAATTTCTGTTTATGTATGGAGCTGTATTTATCTTTATCATCGTTGTACAGATTCTGTACCGACTGATTTACAGAAAAGCCAATCTTCTGATCGTCAATAATATGTGTATGCTGCTGAGCATTGGATTTCTGGTCCTTAGCCGTCTCAGTTTTGATAAGGCGGTAAAACAGTTTGAAATTGTTGTTGTGGGAATGGCTCTTTCCTTTATTGTACCGGTGATCGTTCGTAAAGTTAAGCTTCTGAAAGATCTGACCTGGTTATACGGTATCGTGGGAATCGGACTGTTGGGAGTGGTACTGGTGCTGGCAACGATCTCAGGCGGAGCCAAGCTTTCGATTGAAATCGGTGGTATTACTTTCCAGTTTTCAGAGCTTGTTAAGATTACGTTTGTATTTTTTGTCGCCGGGATGCTCAGAGAAGATCAAAGTTTCCGGAATGTCGTGATCACTACAGTCGTGGCAGCTCTTCATGTGCTGATCCTTGTAGCTTCCAAAGATCTGGGAAGCGCCGTAGTATTTTTCGTGGCATATATTGTTATGTTATATG
Source organism: Lachnospiraceae bacterium (assembly GCA_004556655.1). GTDB lineage: Bacteria > Bacillota > Clostridia > Lachnospirales > Lachnospiraceae > Oliverpabstia. The sequence continues at coordinate 43,874 of SFGF01000022.1, forward strand.
TGGCAACAAAGAAACCACTGTATGCGTTGGCAGGATTATGCGCCGGCGCTGCAGCTGCAGTTTTGGCATATTATCTTTTTGGACATGTACAGCAGAGGGTAATTGCCTGGAAAGATCCGATTGCAGTTTATGATAAAGCAGGCGGCGGATATCAGCTTGCCCAGGGATTATTTGGAATCAGTGCCGGCGGATGGTTCGGTATGGGACTGGGACAGGGAATGCCTAATATTATTCCTGTGGTAGATAAAGATTTTATTTTTGCCGCTATCTGCGAGGAACTGGGTGCCATTTTTGCAATCTGTCTGTTGCTGGTATGCATGAGCTGTTATCTGATGATCGTCAATGTATCAATGAAAATGAGCAAACCATTCTATAAACTGATCGCCATGGGATTAGGAGCGGAATATGCGATTCAGGTATTTCTGACAGTGGGCGGAACAAGTAAATTTATTCCGCTGACAGGTATCACACTGCCTTTAGTCAGTTATGGAGGAAGTTCCGTTATCTGTACGATTTTGATGCTTGCAATTATTCAGGGATTATATATTCTCAGGGAAGATGAAGGTGAAGAGCTTGAAAGGCAAAGAAAAGAAAGAGAAAGACTTAACAAAAAGAAAAACAAACACCGCGGGAACGGAACGGGATCCGGAACAGGAGGATATCCGCAAAGGGAAAAAACACTCGAAGAAAAAATCGAAGAACAAACGGAAAAAAGCCTCAACTGGTAAAGAATATGTGATTATTGCGTATAGTTTTGTGGGAATCTTTCTTGCTCTGATCGGTTATCTTGTGTATTTTAATGTGGAACTTCGGGATGAGTATGCAAACAGCCCATATAATTCCAAACGTCAGGGAACGTATCAGGAACGGGTCGTAAAAGGTGAAATCATTTCTGCGGATGGAGAAACTCTGGCAAGTACGCAGACGGATTCGGAAGGAAATGAATTCCGTTTATATCCTTATGAAAATATTTTTGCCCATGTGGTTGGCTATTCTGCATCCGGTATCAGTGGTCTGGAGCAGAGTATGAATTCACAACTTCTGACTTCACATTCTAATATGCTGGAACAGGTAGAAAATGAGTTTAAGGATGAAAAAAATATTGGTGATAATGTGATAACCACGCTGGATACAAAACTACAGAAGGTTGCTTATGATGCTCTGGGTGATTATAAAGGTGCGGTTGTAGTTATGGAACCGGACACGGGAAAGATTCTTGCTATGGTGAGCAAGCCTGACTTCAACCCCAATACTATAACAGAAGACTGGGAAGCAATCAATTCTGATTCGGCCAGTTCAAGGCTGGTAAACCGCGCCACACAGGGACAGTATCCGCCCGGATCTACCTTTAAGATTGTAACGGCCCTTGCTTACTGGAGACAGAACAATACCTTCAGCGGTTTTGATTTTAACTGTACGGGGGAAGTGGAAAATGGAGGGTACACCATTCACTGCTATCATAACAGTGCACATGGACAGGAAGATTTTAAAACTGCTTTTGCAAAATCCTGTAATTCTGCCTTTGCTCAGATTGGGGTGGACTTAAATCGGGAAGAATATAGACAGACGGTGGATAGTCTTATGTTTAATCAGGAGCTTCCGTTGGAACTGCCATATAAGAAGAGTAAGTTCACACTGGAAAAGAGCAGTGCAGATGCGCTGACTATGCAGACGGCTATTGGGCAGGGAGAAACTCTGGTTTCCCCTATGTATATGGCAATGCTTACCGGTGCGATAGCAAATGATGGAAATATGATGACACCGTATCTGGTGGATCGTATCGAAACTTATACAGGGGACACGGTAACAACAAATGAGCCGAAAGTCTATAAAAAGGTGATGACGCAGCAGGAGGCTTCTGTGCTTACAGAGCTTATGACCGGAGTTGTGGAGTATGGAACAGCTACATCTTTATCAGGCAGAGGCTATACGGCAGCGGGTAAAACCGGTACGGCAGAACATGGAGATGTATCTTCTACAACGCCACATTCCTGGTTTGTAGGATTTTCAAACGTTGAGGATCCGGATATTGTTGTCAGTGTGATTGCGGAGGAATCCGGTGCGGGAAGTGAAATCGCGGTTCCGATTGCTGCCAAAATTTTTGATGCATATTATGCAGGGTGATAAAGGTTACAGGGTTGTTTCATGAAGAATAATTGATAATAATAAATACTGCATTTTTACGAGGGATAGGGAAGCTATACATATTTTCCATATCCCTCGACTTTT